>NZ_JH597773.1:438488-758488 GCF_000243335.1 Leptonema illini DSM 21528
CCGCTCGCCACCCGAAGTGCTGCCGCTCGACTTGCATGTTTAAGACGCGCCGCCAGCGTTAGTTCTGAGCCAGGATCAAACTCTCCGTTATGAATCTATCTTGCGATAGATTACACGTTTTTTCGAACGTGCATGCTTATCCGATTCACATCGAGCATACACGCTGCGCGGCCTTTACTTGATTCAAGACCGCACCTTACGGAACAGAAAGTCCTGACGAAATCTGGACTACTCGCTTTTGAGCTTTCCTTCTGGATTTTAAAGATCAATACTGTTTTCTGCCCGGCCTCACTTCATCTCGCAGGAGATTCCGTTACTGCCGCTTTGCTCGACATTACATCGAGCCGGCTTCTGCAACCTTCTGGGTCGCTGCTCCCTTCTACAAGAGAGCGTTCAGCCCGTCGCTGTGATCGCTCACTCGGGGCTTCCCGTGGTTTTGATCTCATCGATCATCGCCGCCGGAGATGACCATCTGTTTCAGGATGGCCTCGCAGTCAATCCGCTTTTATGTTCTACATCCCCTTTTTTCGCAAATTTTCAAGATCGCTCTCGAAAACTTGCTTATCGGTGATTTGCTCCGAAAAGCTTCACAGACAAAGGGCAGAGAGACATAATCTCGTCTAACCGCTTCCCGCCACATCACTGCAGCGGAAGATCAAAGAAACGTACACGCCTCTACGGTCAAATCATTTTTATGTCCAGGAGCGCAAAAAGATGGAATTTTATGCTCTCTCTATCTCTATGGGGCTTGCACGATACGAAAACGCCATCTGCTATCAACGGAAGACATGCAGGCACAGTGCTCAGGGAGGGCCATGTAATCTGGCCGCTTAATAGTAATGAAGAGATCAGAGTTGTGCAGCTCTGATCCTCCCATCATCCCTTAACACAGAGGATCTGCTTCAACTGGTATACGACTTCGACAAGGTCGCTCTGACGCTGCATCACCGCATCAATATCTTTATAGGCCGAGGGGATTTCATCGAGCACTCCGGGATCTTTGCGGCATTCGACGCCGGCCGTTTCACGTTCAAGATCGGCGGCCGAGAAACGCCGCTTCGCCTCGCCCCGGCTCATGCGACGTCCCGCCCCATGTGAGGCGCTCTCGAAGGAATCTGGATTACCGAGGCCGCGCACGATGTAGGATCGCGTACCCATAGAGCCGGGAATAATGCCCATCTCTCCCCTGCCCGCACGGATGGCTCCCTTTCGCGTCACAAGCACGTTCTCGCCGAAATGCATCTCTTCGGCTACATAGTTATGGTGACAGATAACGCGTTCCTGCTCCTGTAGCCGCGGAAAGAAGCGCTTGAGGGCTTTGCTGTATAACCCGAGCATCACCAGTCGGTTCAGATACGCATAGCGCTGCGCCCAGAAAAGGTCACGCCGATATTCCTGCATCTCGGGCGTACCGGCAAGAAAGACGGCAAGGTCTCTGTCGGGTAAATCGGCGTTATGCGCCAGCTTGCGAGCTCGGGCAATATGGAATTCTGCGAGTTCTTTGCCGATGTTGCGCGAGCCCGAATGAAGCATCATCCATACGGAATCGTTCGTATCAAGGCAGAGCTCGATGAAGTGATTGCCTCCGCCAAGCGTTCCGATCTGGCGTGTGGCCTTCTCGCGAAGCCCCTGCGCTACGCGGGCAAGATCAGCATATTCATGGAAAAGACGATCCGCCATCTTTCTTGATTCGCGATCGTCTCGCTCCAGGGCCCTGTCAATGGCCGGATCTCTGTGCATGTTGAATCCCACAGGGATGGCACGCTCGATTTCAGATCGAAGCTCTTTCAGCGAGTCGGGAAGATCGGACGCATTAAGATTTGTTTTAACGGCCGCCATACCGCAGCCGATGTCGACCCCGACAGCTGCGGGAGCGATGGCCTCTTTCATGGCGATCACGGAGCCGACGGTCGCACCGATGCCATAATGCACGTCGGGCATAGCGCAGATCTGCTTGAATACCCAGGGAAGCGCCGCCGTGTTTTGAAGCTGCCTGAGGGCCGCCCCCTCCACCTCTGCGGGGTCGGCCCAGATTCGAATCGGAACGCCTGTTGTTTGAATCGTCGAAGCGGACATAGAATTCCAGATATCGACGTCAAGCGTTCTCTTTCAAGCGTTTTCTCTACCGCAAACCCCGAGGCCATAAAGGGCCTCGGGTCTGCTTTAAACCCTGAATACCAGAAAGACCTCCGGTATTCGACTAACGATCAGCGGTGCTCCAGGCATATACGGCGTCGATATCGGCTGCGGCATCAAAAGAATCATAGGCCAGCGGATACTCAACCGTATCTCTGGACCACGCCGTAACCAGCCTGATATAGACAAAGCCGTTCAGCCTCATGCGATTTCTCGCAGTCACGCTGCACGGCGTTCTGCCGTCCGTGCCAGATCCGCTGCTTCCGAATTCTGCGTCGTCAAGATCAAAGGCGTCGCCGTTTGCAACATTGCCGCCGATCTGAACGCCGCCAAAGCGCAGATAGTTGCTCTGCCTGCGCGTTTCGGCCAGATTCGGACCTCCGCTTTTATAACGACCGTCGGGCATTAAATAGGCGGGATCGGTTTCTTTGATACCGACATACTGCGGGTTCCATCCGCACCAGTCCGAGCCGTTATCTGAAATCTCGACGATAAGCGGCTCCATAAAGAAGTTTCCGCTGCCCGGCGTTCCGACCTCGAATCCGTTTTCGTACACGCGAAAATCTTCTCCCTGTTGATTCAACACGCGTCTGCCCGACCACTCGAGAACGACGCACTGCTCCGCCGCACGCCGGTCTTTTGTTCCCATCACAGGGCTGAACGAACCCGACGGAGCCGGTAACTGTGAGTAAGCAGGCACGGTCGTATGATCCTTACAATAGGAGAAGGGCCCGGTCGTTCTTTCGTAACGCATACTGTAAACACCGAACGTACCGCCAATCCCATCGGCCGCCGCGGCCGGATTGCCGTACGAGGACGCCGACGTATTCGTCGCCTCGGTGACGGTATCGGCTTGAAACTCTCCTTCCTCTGCAACGATCGTCTTTACGCCGGTCGAAGGCGATTGCAGAAGGGAAAGCAAGGCGTCGTCCGTCGAGGCTGCATCGGGAACACAGGCAATCGCTATGCACAGGACTCCGGGTAGCAATCCCCTGAAACCTCGCGGAATCCGTTTCATGGCTGAATTCTTCTTCACTGTTGTAACCCCGCAGGTATCGTGAATTTCCGATCTCGCTATCTCGTTCAAACAACGAGCGCACAGGCATTGTCCGTATTGTTCATTCAGCGCGTTATACTGCTCTTCAGTCAGAGAGACGGGAAAGCACTGGCATTCGCCGATATTCCCCGATCGGCAATAGAATCCGCCTTCGCAGCGCGGACAGAACTGTAATTCATACTTCTGCATACGAACCTCGACGTAGAGACGGCAGGCGTCGTTCGACCAGAGCGAAAGCGCCGAAAAGCACAGCGGAATAGACGACATTACCGAGCAGTGTGCCTTTGAAAAAGGGGATGGCGGCCACGTAGCATGTGAAGAGCCCCATCGCATCCATCGTATACATCGTTCCGCCGGCCCAGACTCCGAAGTTCGAGACGACGAAGAATAGCACCGCAGAAGCAAAAGAGACGCCGATCACCCGTAACGGTTCGATCTTGCGCAGATAGAAGATTCCGAGCAAAACGGTTAACACATAGGCCCCGTACTGCCAGTAGAATCCGTCATAGAAGAAAACGAACCAGTCGTAATATCCGGCATAGATCACGTTATTCAAAACGAGATCAGAAGCGAAAACTGACAGCAGGGGAACAATGAAAGCCTGCCATCGTTTCTCGAAATGCGCTCCTCCAAAAAGCGCTATGGCTCCGAGAGGAGAGAAGTTAGGCATATGCGGAAGAAAACGGCTCGCGACCATCAAGGCGATAAGCGTCGTCAACGCCAGCGGTCGCAAAAGAATGGAACGGTTATTCATAGATTTCTCCATAAGTATTAAGTTAAATGGGGGAAGCGGCCGTCAGCTCAAAGCGGATCAAGTTTTGACCAGTACGAAAAACCGCAGCTACCCGTTACGGTCGGATCAGTCGGATTCGCGGTCGTCGAGTCGGCCTTCGCATCAGCCAGTGTGGCCTTGCCATAGATAATCTCGCAGTAATAGATGTCGCCGTTATATACCGTCCATTGCATTCGGCTGATGCCGGGCGTCCAACAGGCGGGGCAGTCGACGTATGCGGTTCGCTTCGCATTGTCGAATTCGAGAACGGTTCTTTCTGGATTGCCGAATGGTGTCTCGGAGTTCCACGTTCCCGTATAACCAACTGAAGAGTGGAAGGAAGCGTGAATTTGATGGATCATGTCGGCATGGCCGTCGAAATCGAAATCCTCGCCGTATTCGCCGTTGATTTCCAGCTCAATCGGCGCCTGAGGCAGTGCGGGGGCTTGAAACGAGGCACTGAGAGCGGCAAGCATCGCTACAGATGCATCCTCTTTCTCTAAAGAAGATAATTCGCATGCTGCAGTCAAAAGAGAAAGCACCGGCAAGAGCAGCAAGGAAATGAGTCGTATCGACCCGGTTAAGCGTATCATAGGTTTCTCCTGAATTAGAATTCCGGAGAAAGTACGCCTTTGAAAACTGTACGGTCCCCGGAGCTTAACTCCGGGGGGCCCCCTGCTGTTGCAGGTTGTAACGATCGTTTACGGGCGCATCGTTACGAGGAAGATCTGGCTCAGAGCGCAAAACGCTCAATACAGTTACACCGTTAGCGGAGGATTCTCACCTCCTTCCTCCCTGAGGAAAGCAGGATCACAATCCCACAGAGCGTAATTGGCGCAATAAAAAAAGCTGGCCCGTCAATGCAGCGGAAAAGATTCTGTCCCTACTTTCGGGAGGAACCGGGTGCAAGTCCCGGGCTGTCGCGCAACTGTAAGTTCGAAAGAACAAGCCAGATCTTCCCTGCAATTCGGTCACGCGTCAATGACCGCTGCACGATTCGCCATAGCGAAGGGAGCCCGGAAGCAACCGGAGGTCCCTTTGAAAATAGATATTCCAGCGAAACGCTTTTCTTCTATACAAGAACGAGACAGTCGACGCCATGGAGTCGCCGTTTTGTCCATTCTGGCGCTGCTTCTACTTCATCATCCGGCCATGGCCGTCCCTTCCACTGAAGAAGAGGAGAAGTCCCCCGAAGTCGTCGTTACGGCTCCACGCGAGAACGATGATACCGTACGCTCCACGGGAAGTCGCACGCAGATCGACGTCACGCAGGCCGACGGACGCATGATCGGCGTCGATGAGATCATCGAAAAAGAAGCGGGCATTCGTATACGCCGATACGGCGGAGCGGGTTCGTATTCCACCGTATCGATTCGCGGATCGACGGCCAATCAGGTGAATCTGTATATCGACGGCATTCCGCTCAATCATGCGGCGATGGGAGAGGTTAACCTTTCGACGCTCAATCTCGATTCGTTTGATAGAATCGAGATCCGTCGCGGCGGCGATACGGCCGGCTCCCCCGTCGGCGGAGCCATTCATCTGACGACGGCGAAAAGGCGTGAAACGCCGATCGGACATCGCGTGGCGACGACAGCCGGCTCGTTTGATACGTTCCGCCTGCTCGGCGAGACCTGGGGCGGCGAGAATTTCACCTATGATCTGACGGCGAAGGCCGAAAGCTCGCGGCAGAACTTTCGCTTTCATAACGATAACGGAACGCCGGTCATCAACACGATCGACGACTTCGACGATACGCGAGAAAACGCCGACTATCGAAACGCCTTCGCCACCATGCGCTTCGGATTTCATGCGTTGAAAACCGACTTCAAGATCCTGAACGATACGGCAAAGACCGAGAACGGACTTCCGGGCCCCATCGCACGACAGACGGAGCGCACACGCACCGAATTGCTGCGCAATACGACCGGCATCAGCACCGATACAAAAGGCCTCGGCTTTGAATGGTTGCGGCTGCAGAACCGGGCCTTCTTTACCGAATACCAATCCGAGTTTCATGATCCCGACCAGGAATTCGATCCGTCCACGCCGCACAGCTTTTCGCGACTGCGCAGCTACGGCTTTCATATAGAACCGACGCTTTATCTTCTCGATTATTATCAGACCATCCGCTTCTTTCTCGCAACGGAGCGCGAAGGCTACTGGAAAGAGCGTCGGAACCGCTTCAATGAACGAGTGGAAAAGCTACCGACGAAGACGCGCACAAAAGAGATCGCTCGCATCGAAGATGAATTCTCTTTTCTCAAAGAGCGCATCATCATCACCGCCTCGGCCGAATACCAGCGTATCACCGATCGCTTTCCTGAAGCTGAGTGGCGCTTTCGATCTCTGTTTGATGAAGATCCGACCTACAAGCAGCAGCACTTGCAAAACTACGCAGGCGGCCTCAGACTTGTCGTCTTTCGCGAGAAAAAAAACGATCTCTATCTGAAAGGGAACGCCTCGTCGGGCAGTCGCATTCCTCTGTTTGTCGAGATATTCGGACAGCCGGGCTCCATCATCGGAAACCCATCCCTGAAGCCCGAAAAGGCAGATCAATTAGAGGGAGGCGTCGGAGCCTCTCTTGACAAACCGGCGCAGCTTCCCTTCAAGGCCGATATAGAGATCATCGCCTTTGATCGACGGGTTCGCGATCTTATTCTTTTCGTGCCGAATTCGCAGTTCTCTGTAAGGCCCGAAAACGTCGACCGTGCCCGCATTCGTGGAGTCGAATTCTCGCTGAATCTCAAGGCATTCGATCATCTGCGCCTGTTCTCGAACTATACGTTTCAGAAGGCGATCAACGAATCCGAAATCCGCTATGTAAAAGGAAAGTATCTCGCCTATCAACCTCTTCACGATTTTGCAGGCGGAGTTTCTCTGTATAACGATTACGTGGAGGGAGGCGTCGATGTCAGCTATCAGGGCGCCCTTTATCGAGATCGCACGAACGATCCTTTCAACTATCAGCCCGGCTACTGGCTGTACGGCATCTTTCTGCGCTGGCAGGTATTTGGAGCCCGTGAGAAAGAGAAAGATCTGCGCATCACGCTCGATGTGAAGAATCTTCTCGACCGTCGCGCCGTTGAAATTAGCGGCTATCCTCTTCCAGGCCGATCCATGTATCTCACGGTCAGCTATCGCTTTTGAGATAGGTTACAGATTACAGATATTTTGCCAGACGTCATTATACGGGAGTCCCTTCATGAAAATCAAATCTGACAGGCATTATTTCAGCGTTTACGGTCGGGCAATCCTGCCACTGCTTATTCTCATAACGCAGTCCTGCTCTTTAATAAAAGACATCGAAAAACCACAGGCCGCCGATCTCTTCTATCAGCTCCTTCTGGGAAGCGGTGCGAACCGCATCGGAGTCGTCTCAAGCGATCTGG
Source organism: Leptonema illini DSM 21528 (assembly GCF_000243335.1). Lineage (NCBI taxonomy): Bacteria > Pseudomonadati > Spirochaetota > Leptospiria > Leptospirales > Leptospiraceae > Leptonema > Leptonema illini. The sequence continues at coordinate 445,846 of NZ_JH597773.1, forward strand.
GCCCGTCGGGAAGATTCAGCGTGATGCATCCGGAAGGAGTGGCCGTACCTTTCTTCACGTCCATTCACTCCGACGCTATGGCCCGATACTTCAACGGCCGGGTCTTTATCGTGAACAGGCTGGGTCGCGACGGCATTCAGGTTCTTGATCCGCAATCGGCGTATCTGACCGTTTCGGAGTACTCGACGGGTAACGCCTCCAATCCGCACGACATCGTCGTTACGGCTAACGGAAAGGGATACATCTCTCTTTACGGAAAAAACAACATCCTCGTCGTCCAGCCCGAATCGGGCGCCGTCATCGGCTCCGTTTCGCTGGCCGCCTACTCCGATCCCGATGGATATCCGGAGGTCAGCGGCCTGCATGCCGAAGGCAACCGCGTCTTTGCCGCAGTGCAACGCCTCTATCGTAACGATCCTTTTTCCACCTGGCCGCCTGTCGCCGGTTATCCGTCATTGCTTGTAGAGATCGACGCCGGCAGCGATACGATCGTCGCCGCACACGCCATGCCCTTCTCCAACCCGTTCAGCAAACTTCGCCGCGTGGACCTTTTCGGCCAACCACATCTTGTGGTCGCCTGTCCTTCCTGGCTCGGCTACAACTTCAGAATCGATGGGGGCATCATTGCTTTCAATCTCGCTACGAATAGTTTTAAGATCCTGTATCGAGAAACGGCGGCAGGCGGCGACATTCTCGATGTAGTAATCAAGAACGACTCCGTGGGATATGCGAGCATCCTCTTTCAGGATTTCTCGACGGCGATTCAAAGATTCAACCCGACGACAGGAGCGCGAACAGGCAATCTACTTTTCGCCCCGAATTGGGGACGCTATGTCGCCGGTATGCTTCTCACCGATGACGGCAGGCTATACCTGGGCGACAGCAGTTATACAGAGCCGGGCATCTCCATCTATGATACGAATGCCGGCGATCTGAAACTGACTCCGCTACCCGTTCCAATCGGATTGCGGCCGACGGATCTGGTTTATATCCCGTAGGGGCGCACCTGGCTGCTATCTAAATCCAGGAAAAGATTAACCACAGAGGTCGCGGAGGAGATGATCAAAGAGAGAACAATCGGAGGAGAGTAAAAAAGAAATACAACAGTAGGGACAGGACGACCATCCCATTCTCTCAACCCTTTATTCCCTCCATAGTTAAACCTCTTCTCCGCGTCCTCTGAGCCCTCAGAGGTTAACCTTTTCTGCAGCGATGCCACAAGAAAAACCAGAGTAATTTACCGCAGAGGTCGCTGAGAACACTGAGAAGACCAGAAAGAGAAAAAAGGAGATAGGTGTGTGGATGCCTTCTCCCCTTTTCCTCTTTCGCGCTTTTCGTGTATTTCGTGGAAAAAATCCGTTCACCACGGAGGCACGGAGGAGATGATCAAAGAGAGAACAATCGGAGGAGAGTAAAAAAGAAATACAACAGTAGGGACAGGACGACCATCCCATTCTCTCAACCCTTTATTCCCTCCATAGTTAAACCTCTTCTCCGCGTCCTCTGAGCCCTCAGAGGTTAACCTTTTCTGCAGCGATGCCACAAGAAAAACCAGAGTAATTTACCGCAGAGGTCGCTGAGGACACAGAGAAGACCAGAGAGAGAAAAAAAAGATAGGTGTGTGGATACTTCCCCCTTTTCTTCTTTCGCGCTTTTCGCGTATTTCGCGGTTAATAAATCCTTCTGACCGCGAAAGGCGCGAAATACGCGAAAACGATCCAAAACCGAAGAGAGTTCATACACTGAAAAACCCCACCCTATTCCTCTTTTCTCCGCGCCCTCTGAGCACTCCGCGGTTAACTTTTCCTATAAAAGAAGAGGCCGCCCTGGGGCGACCTCTTTCTAACAATGGATGCTCGTAACTCGTGTTTCGATCAGGCGAACCAGCGCTTCACGGCTTCGGCGGGCAGAGATTCGCCCGAGAGACGTGCTCGCTGAACCATCGTCCAGAATCCGCGATACGTTGCGCGGTCATGCAGCTCGCCTTCATACTGAATCGGGCCCCAGCTTGCGTCCTGTGCGGCGACGAGGATGTTCACGGCCTTTGCAACTTCGGAATGATCGGGCTTCATCGCCTCGACGATAGCGTCGATCTGCGTCGGATAAATCGACCACATACGCAGGAATCCGAATTTGTAACGAGCGGTATGGGCGTCGTCCTTCGTCTGCTCATAGTTCTTAAGATCGAGCGTGACGTTATGCGCCGGAATGACGCCGTTCGAAAGAGCGGCGGCGACGACGTTCGCCTTCGCGCGACGCAGCAGTTCGTGCTCGAACTGGCCGGGGCTTTTCATATTCGAGAGCGAGATGGCGCCATGATGTCCCGAGATGAAGTCCATCAGGCCGAAGTCCAGCACCTGCAGCCAGGGAAGTGTGGCGATCTTTTCAACGTCTCGAAGAGCGCCGTGAGTTTCGATCAAGACGTGGATGGGAATCTCGCGCTTCAATCCGGCTTTTGATGCCGTATTGCGGATGTAATCGATCATCTCGGCGACCTGCTCCCATTTCGTCGGCTTCGGAATGGTGATGTAGGTGACCTTATCGCCGGCTCCGTTGATGACGATCTCTGCATCCTGCTTCCAGTGAGCCGTGTGCGTGTAGTCGTGAATACGAACGCCTGCCATCTTGAACTCGTTCTCTGCGGAATTCAGAAGACGGACGATCATCTCGGCGTGCTCCTTTTCCTGTCCTGTCGGAGCGCCATCTTCGCAGTCCATCGTGACATCGAATACGGGTCCCTTCTCTTTTTGAAAGCTGAAGGCCTTCAGGATCATCTTCTCGTTTCCGGCAAAGTGCTCGCAGCTCGGAATAACCGGGAAGGGTTTTTCTCCGGCAAAAAGTGCGTCATTGGGGTGGACCATGCTATTTTCTCTCCCTGTACTATCGCGATAATGGGGATCGCTCAATAAAACGATCGTTCTCGCTAAATTTTTTATGCAGCCTCTCTGTTCCACCATATTTTCAAACGAACACCGGCGCTGCCCTCGTTCCCTTTCTCCCGCGAGCAGATCCACTCAGAAAAAAGGGATTGACCTTGTGCCTTTTCTCCGACCTTCTTTTAGCCGGACGCCGGCCAGACAAACGATGGAATTTCAGATCAGAACTGCTCTCGGTGTACTCGATCAAGATCTACGCCTTTCCGACGCCGATACCCGTCTGTGCGAGATTCTCGGCATAGAGAGCAACTCCGTTCAGGGCTGCCCTTTCGAGCAGTTCTTGCCCGACGAATCAAAGACCGACTTCCGGCGAGCCGTCACTCATGCGCTTCGCGACGGAAGCCATGAGACCAGCATCACTTTACAGAATGGCGACGGTTCCTACGTTTTTGTCGCAGACATGCAGTTGCGACGCCTCGCCGCCTATACAATTTTAATTCAGGTCGTCGATTCGACGCGGGCCCGGCGCATTGAGGGCTCCATCCGTTCTCTTGCCCGCGAAACGGCCCCGCTAACAGGTCAGGCCTTCTTTGATTCAGTCACAGAGCTGCTGGCAGAAGCAACAGGCATGCGCATCGCCTTTGTCGGTCGTCGCATCGCAAACGATCGCATCCGCACGATCTCGGTCTGGGATGACGCACGCGGAGGACGGGTCGACGATTTCGAGTACGAGCTGAAAGGCAGCCCGTGCGAGACGGTGGTAGCGAACGATCCCTGCTTTTTTTGTGATTCTGTCTGCCGGCGATTTCCAGAGGATGCTCTGCTACAGCAGATGCAGATGGAATCGTATCAGGGTATTCCCGTGCACAGCGTTGCCGGCGAACTGCTCGGTATTATCGTCCTTCTGCATGATCGACCAATGGAGCCGATTCCGGAGCTTGATCCGACCTTGACCTTGCTCGCCGCCCGCGCCGGTGCTGAGATGGAACGAATGGAATCGGAGCGGGCCCTGCTCGAGCAGCTGGCAGCCGACCAGAACTATATGTCGACCATCCTTGAGACCACGGGGGCTCTCATCATCGTCGTCGATCGTGACGGGAATATCATCACTTTCAATCGCGGATGCGAAGAGACCTCGGGCTATTCACGAGAAGAGGTCACCGGACAGCCCTTCTGGAAATACCTGATCCCCGAAGACGAAAGGCCGGCCGTCATAGAGGCATTGAAGTCGCTTTCCGCCGGCCACTTTCCCGCAACGTTCGAGAACCACTGGCTACGGCGCGATGGCACGAAGCGATGGATCTCGTGGTCGAATACCTGCACGTTGAAGCCCGATGGATCGGTCGATCTTGTTATCGGAACCGGCATCGACATCACCGAGAAGAAAGAGATGCAGCATGATCTTCTCCAGGCAAACGAAGAGCTGGCCGAACAGCTGGGCGCCGTCGATCAGGAACGCAATCTTCGCAAACAGATCATGGAGACAAGCGGTGCCATCGTGCTTGTCGTCGACGAAGAAGGCCGCCTTATCGAGTTTAACAGCGCTGCCGAGCAGGCAACAGGGTACGAACGAACAGAGGTCATCGGCCAATCCGCAACGCTTCTTGTTCCAGAAAAACTGCGCACGGTTACTCTGGCAGGCTTGAAAGAACGCCTTGCAGCAGGCACGGATTCATCAAGTGAATACATTCTGCTGCGCAAAGACGGTCAGAAGCGATGGGTAACCTGGCAGAACTCCGTCTATAGAGAGCCGCTGCTCGGCCGCAGATTGCTCATCTCAATTGGTATCGACATTACGGAACGTAAGAAGTTTGAGGAAGAACAGCAGCAGCTCTTTAAACAGATCGAGCGCACCTTTCAGGAGATCGTCCGCGAACGAAACTTTCGCCAGCAGATCCTTGATACGGCGGCAGCCATCATCTGTGTCGCCGATACGGACGGCAACGTCATCGAATTCAATCGCGTCGCCGAAGAGATCAGCGGTTATACAAAAGACGAGTTACTGGGTAAGCCTTACTTCATCCTGTTACCGCCTGATCAGCGCGACTCGGCTCGAAACCGCCTGAAACAGATGGAGGACGGCGATGTAGAGCACAATATTGTGTACCCCTGGTTGACCCGATCGGGCGACGAACGACATATTCTCTGGAGCAACTCCGCCTTCTTCGATCGGCAGGGCGGCATGGAATTCGTCATCGGCACCGGCATCGACATCACAGAACGAGTCGAGGTCGAACGTGTTCGCGAAGAGCTTTTTGAGCGATTACAGCATAGTCTACAGGAGTTGCAGCGCGAACGTGAATTCCGACAGAGCATCGTCGAGACCTCAAGCGCCCTCATCATCGTTCTCAGCGAAACGGGACAAATCATCGAATTCAATCGCGGCTGTGAAGAGGTGAGCGGCTATCGGCGCGATGAGGTCATCGGCCGACATTTCAGCTTTCTAATTCCTGTCGATGAAGGGCATCACGTGATGAACCGCTTCGCAGAAATGCCTCTTAAAGAGATCGAGCCGAACGTCGAGAACGGATGGCTTACGAAGTCGGGCGATATACGCTGGATTCTCTGGAATAACAGCTCGGTTACAGATCCACAGACCGGCCAGCAGATCATCATCGGAACGGGAATCGACATCACCGAACGAAAGAAAGCACAGAAAGAGCTTGCCGAAGCCTATGAAGATCTGAAGCTTCTGAACGATCACCTTGAAGATCGCGTGCGAGAACGCACGATGCAGCTCCAGGCGGCCAATCAGGAGCTGGAGGCCTTCTCCTATTCGGTATCCCACGACCTCCGCGCCCCCCTGCGTCATATTACCGGCTTCATTGATCTCATTCACATGAAGGCCTTCGAACTTGATCCTCAGCTGAGGAAATATCTCGATATCATCGCCGATTCTGCTAAGCGTATGGGCATGCTTATCGACGATCTTCTTCAGTTCTCGCGAATGGGCCGCACTGAGATGTCGCAGAGCGTGATAGATCTGAACGGTATCGTCACGAGAGTAATCAACGATCTTTCGTACGAAACGCAGGGCCGGAATATCGACTGGCGCATCACCGAGCTGCCGCGGATGCGCTGTGATCCGTCGATGATCCTGCTTGTTTTCCAGAATCTGATAGGAAATGCGCTGAAATTCACCAGAAACAGGGATCCCGCTGTCATCGAAATTTTTTCGGAACAGGCGGAAAAAGGCACGACAATCCATGTCAGGGATAACGGAGTCGGATTTGACATGCAATATGCCGATAAATTATTCGGCGTCTTCCAGCGGCTGCATAGAGCCGAGGAATTCGAAGGGACGGGAATAGGACTCGCCAACGTGCGACGCATCGTGCACAGACACGGCGGAACCGTCCATGTCGTCGCTGCCTTGAACGAAGGAGCCGACTTTTCATTTCATCTTCCGGAGTTACGATCATGACCGAACTAAAACATATTCTGCTCGTTGAAGACGATGAGCGCGACCTTGAACTGGCTCTGGCCGCCCTTGAAGGGGCCCGCCTTGCAAATCCCATCTCCGTGGCGCGAGACGGCGTGGAGGCCCTTGATTATCTCTTTCGCCGCGAGAAATACGCCGACCGCTGTAGTGGACTGCCCGCCGTCGTTCTGCTCGATCTCAAGCTTCCGAAACGCAACGGCATCGAGGTACTGACCGAGATCCGGCAGGATAAGACACTGCACAGTCTTCCCGTCGTCATGCTCACCTCGTCGCGCGAAGAGCCCGATATCGTTCGCTGCTATGAGATCGGCGCCAACGCCTACGTCGTTAAGCCCGTGGACTTTCAGGAATTCATGCGCGCCGTCGGAACGGTAGGCGCCTTCTGGGGCATCATCAATGAGCCTCCTGTAGAAACAAAGGCGCAGTAAAGGCGACCTCCATGAACGGCACCCTGAAAATACTGCATCTCGAAGATAACGATCTCGACGCCGAGCTTGTCGCCAGCGTCGTCGCCGGCGAAGGTCTGCAGTGTTCGATTCACCGTGTCCAGGATAAGGCAGGGTTCCTCTCCGCCCTGGAGAACGCCCCCGACATCATACTCGCCGACTTCAGCCTGCCCGGCTTTTCGGGCGCCGACGCGTTACAGATCGCTCGAGAGATATCGCCCCAAACGCCCTTCATTCTCGTTTCGGGAGCGCTCGGCGAAGAGCTGGCCATTGAGATGATTAAGAAAGGCATGACCGACTATGTAATGAAGCATCGCCTCAGCCGGCTTGCTCCGGCGATTCAGAGGGCATTGCGAGAGGCCGAAGAGATACAGACGCGACAGCGCGCCGAAAAAGAACGCGAAGAGGCGAACCGGGAGCTGGAGCGCGCCTTCATGCATACGTATGAGCTTGCCTTTGTAGATCAGTTAACCGGCATCCCCAATCGAGAGGCTCTGTTGCAGAATATCGAGCTGCTGATCACGCAGGGCGAGAACCCATTTCACGTATTGCTTCTGAACCTTGACGGCTTTCGCCGCATCAACTATCGTACGCGCTATGAGATCGGCGACAGCGTTCTCATAGCCATCGCAGATCGGGTAAGGAAGGCCCTGCCTGATGAGATCCGCTTTGGTCGTCTTGCCGGCGATTCCTTTCTCACAATCGTCAGACAGGGATCGCATGACCCTGAAGCGATCGCCGACACCATCATCAACGCCTTACAGCAACCCGTCGTCGTTCAGGAGCATGAATTCTTACAGAGCGGTACTGTGAGCATCGTGCGTTATCCGGATGACGGTCGCAACGGCGGCGGGCTGCTTAAAACGGCCGAACTCAATCTGCGCGAAGCAAGACGTACGGGCGGACGTGTTCGACGCTTCACCTCCGAAGACCGCCTGAACCTCGAACGCAGGCTCGCTATTGAAAACGCCCTTCTACAGAGAGACGTCGTCAACGAGATGTATCTCGTCTTTCAACCCAAAGGTCGCATCAGAGACGGAGCCGTACCCTCTCTCGAAGCCCTGATTCGCTGGAAGTCTCCTAAATTTGGTGAGCTCTCACCTGCACATTTTATTCCTCTGGCCGAAGAGATCGGCGCCATCACCTCGATGAGCGAGTGGATCATCGAAACGGGCCTGCAAACGCTTGAACGCATGGACGCTATGGGTTATCCTCCCGTGCATCTTGCCATCAACTTGTCGCCTATTCATCTGAAACGTCCGGACTTCCTGAGCGACCTTTTCGAGCTTTTTTCGCGGCATTCGATCGCTCCGGGTCGTATCGAATTCGAAATCACCGAGGGACTGTTGCTTGAAGATTCGGAGTGGACGGCCGGTATGCTGACCGAGCTGCGCAATGCCGGGTTTCGCCTTGCTCTCGACGATTTCGGCACAGGATTCTCAAATCTCGGTTATCTGAGCAGATTCCCCGTCGATACGATCAAGATCGATAGAAGCTTCATCAGCGAAATTCACATCAATGAACGAAACCGTAGCATCGTGCGGGCGATGATCTCGCTGGCCGAAGCCATGGGAAGCGAAACGGTCGCCGAAGGAGTCGAGCTCGAAGAGGAATTCCAGGCCCTTGCCGATCTGGGCTGTCATCTCATTCAGGGCTATTTTTTCAGCCGACCTCTTAAAACGGAAGATCTGTTCAATTTTTTACAGAATCGCTCACCGGTCCCTTAGTTTAAGCGACAATTTCCTTATTGCTTTTTTATTGAAATCGTCCGTCCAATAGGGCGTTCGACGAATATAGCCGCGCCAGAGCAATCAATGCGAAAAGTCAATTTATGAAGCCTGTGATTCAATACCGAAGCAGCCTGCCAGAGGAACTAAAGAGGGACGACGTCGTCGCCGTACGGGATGCTCAGGCTGCCCCCGACGCCCTCTCGGTCGATCTCGACGCCGGCGATGAGCTACCGTCGACCGATCTACCTCTCTTGCTGTTCTTCAGCGAACGCACGCGAAGCCTGTTATCACAATTGCATAAAAACGGTCCGGTTGAGCTTTTTAACAGGTCCGACTCAAACGGAAAGCATGCCCTGAAACAGGCCATTGATCGGCTCAGCTACGAAAAGCGGATCAAAGAGATGGAAAAAACCATCGCTACCATCAGAACCGAGCATGAAGCGCTGCTGAATTCCATCGACGATCTGGTCATTGTTCTTTCCAGAGAAGGGGCCATTCTGTGGTTTCACCGCCCCTCCAATTTTCCCGATATCCTGGACTCTGCCGTTGTCGGCCGCGACATTCGCTCCCTTCCGCTACCGGCCGAATTCATTAAGGCGGTGGACACTGCTCTGGTTGAAATTTGCGCTGCAGGCCATTACCGCAGCTTTCAGGCGGTTTTTGAAACAGGTCAGAAGAAGCGAACCTTTGAACTGAAGGCCTCCTCACGGGAAGACGGAACAGGCGCCTGCGCCGGTATAACGATTTCAGGCCGCGAGATCACGGAGCTTGTCGAGACCCGCCTTTCGCTTTCGCGCATGACCGAAGAGCTTGAAGAGTCCTTTCTGCGGGCGTTTGAACTTGCGTTCACCGATCAGATCACAGGCCTGCCGAACCGCGAGGCCCTTTTGCAAACGCTTGAGATGACGATGGAGAATCGCAACGACGAGCGCCTCGCTCTCATGCTCTTGCATGTGAGGAATCTGAGCAACATCCGCAATTCGACGCGTTTCGATACAGGCAATCAGATCTTAAAAACGATGGTGGAGCGACTGAAAAATGAAACGGATCGCGAAACCTTCCTTGCCCGCTACGGAGAGGATGAATTCGGACTCTTTATGCCCGGCGACATGGCCGAAGCCGAGACTGCGCGTCTGATTCGGGCCATAGAAGCGCCTGTAAAAACGGACGCCATGGATTTCACGCTCAGCTGTACGGCCGGTATGGCCGTCTTTCCCGACGATGCCACAGAGATGGAAGCGCTGGTGCAGAGCGCCGAAATCGCTCTGCGTGAGGCGCGCGAGCACGGCGTCGATAAGGTCAGGCTTTTCTCTCCCGAAGACCGACAGCGGTTAAACTACAGGATGCATGTTGAAACGGAGCTTCTGCGGCCCAACATCACCGACGAGATGAGCCTGGTCTATCAGCCCATCGTAGATGCGTCTACGCGAAAGATTCGCTATCTTGAGGTGCTGCTTCGCTGGACGTCTCCCGTTCTTGGAGACGTACCTCCCGATCTTTTTATTCCGCTCGCCGAGAAAAACGGCGTCATCATCTCGCTGACGAACTGGATGATCACGGAAAGTACGAAAGTGCTTCCTCTACTGCCTGCCGACATCCGCTTTTCAGTAAACCTTTCGCCGGTGCATCTGCTTGTTCCGACTCTTGTCGACGACATTGCCGGCCTCATCGAAGAGCATCACATGGATCCCGACCGCTACAAGATCGAGATAACGGAAGGAGTATTCATCAGAGATCCGGTCGAGGCCACACAGCGCATCCATGGATTGAAATCCAGGGGCTTCACTATAGCCCTCGACGACTTCGGCGTCGGTTTCTCAGGACTCAGCTACCTCGGCCTTCTGCCCGTCGACTCGATCAAGATCGACAGAAGCTTTTTACAGGGATATCCCGACGACAGACGTTCGACGGCGCTGATCGAATCCATCCTCACGTTAACAAGATCGTTTGGAATCGACAGCATCGCCGAAGGCGTCGAGCGCGAAGAGCAGATCGAGCATCTGAACCGCCTGGGTTGCAGCATGCTTCAGGGGTTTCTGCTCTCGCGTCCGCTGAAAGAGCAGGCCATGCTGGCGCTCTTCTCCTGAGACAGGCCCCCAACTCTTCCTGACCGGCCTCTGCCCGGCCGGCGGCCGGGTCGCCGGTTAGCCGACCCGCTCCGTACGCCTGAAAGAAATTAGCCGATTACCTCTTTTGCGACGGCAGAGGCCATCTTTCCGTCATATTGACCGTCATACTTCTCTTTCAGAAGTTTCATCGCTTCGCCGATGTTCTTCACACCGGCCTCTTTCAGGATCTTTTTCAGATCGTCGGCTCCGAGCTGCTGCGGAAGGTATTCTTCGAGCACCCCTTTTTCATACTCGCTCTTCGCCTTCTCTTCGGCCGAGATCGTACCTTTTGCCGCCAGCTCCAGGTTTTCGTTCACGCCTTTAAGAAAGGAACGCACGACTTTCAAAACGTCCTGATCGTTCGGGTCGCGATGCCCGTCGTCGATGGCCATCGTCTTCACCTGTGAAAGGACGGTAATGAGCAGGGCAGCACGATCGGCATCTTTATTCTTGCGGGAATCAAGTGTATCTTTCTGTAATTTCTCGAAAAGCATGGATCGACGATGCGGGCACAGAGGACGCTGTCAAGTCGAGTTAAGAGGGCAATGGGACGGCGAATAAGCACAAGGTAGAAGAAAACACAAGAAGATAAACCACGGAGACACGCAGGAAATCCGAGAAGAGGAAGAGTTTTTTGACCGCGAAATACGCGAAAAGCGCGAAAACGATCCAGATGCGACAATATCTATGAGAACTCTCTCCGCCTTTGCCCTCATCGGTTTTCTCTGCGTTCTCTGAGCGCTCCGAGGTTCATTCTGAAATTAAAGGAGCCCCTAACTCCACCCCTTCAAGAGCGCCTCATGGGCGAGCAGAAAGTCGGATTGTGTATCAAGCCCTGGCGGCAGGCAGCTCTCAGTCTTCAGATGTGCAAATCCATGCACAAGGGCCCAGGCGGCATGCGCCATAGAAACCGGCGACTGTGGCCGAAAGGCCTTCTGCTCGATGCCGGCCTGACACATCTCAACAAGAAGCGTAAAGGCCGGCTCGGCGCTCCGTACGATCGGGCCATCGGAATCGCTGAGCGCATAGAGCGGCTCCTGAAAAAGCAGCCTGTAAAGGCGCGGATGCCGGATTGCAAAACGCAGGTAGCCGGTGCCGTAACGTCGCATTGCAGCGATGACGTCGGCCTCCGCTCCGCGCAGAGTTGAGCGGATCAGCAGCTGAAAGCCGCGTTCGACAAGGCCGGCCAGCAAATGGTTCTTGCTTTCAAAATGTCTGTAGGCCGCCGCCGGACTGACGCCGATCTCTGTGGCGAGCCGTCGCATAGAAAGCGCCTCTTCGCCTTCTTTCTCAAGCAACCGCATGCCGACACGCAGGAGCTCGGCCTTGAGATTACCGTGATGATACGGTCCGCGCGTCCGTTCGGGACGCTTTTCAGTCGCACTCTTCCTTTTTAAGGTCACGAGGTCACAGAAACAAATAAGGCAGGAGAGGCAAGAAAATGTTGACGGCGTTCACATCAAGCATTACAATGTAAACATCGTTCACATGAAGATACCTGCAAGAGATTCCCAAACAGATCGACGCAGTTCTCCAGAGGACGATCACAAACACTCAAGGAGCCTTTCATGGCATCGGCAAAAAAGATACTCTTGATCCTGGGTCATCCGGATCCAAACAGCTTTAACGGTGCGATCTTTCAGAGCATCGCAGAGGGATTTAAATCGGCGCAGAGCACGAATACGCTTCAGGCCGTGAGGCTTGCTGATCTGCACTTTCAGCTGAATCTTGCGCATGGCTACAACAGCCGCACCGAGCTGGAACCCGATCTATTGGAGATGCAGACGAAGATCAAAGAGGCCGACCATATCGTTTTTGTGTATCCGACCTGGTGGGGTCAGATGCCCGCTCTTCTTAAAGGCTTCTTTGATCGGGTTTTTCTTCCCGGCTTCGCTTTTAAGTATAGAGAGAACTCTCCGCTCTGGGATAAATTTCTCACGGGAAAGACGGGCGATCTCATCGTCACGATGGACGCTCCCTCATGGTACGATCGCCTGCTTTATGGTGCGGCCAGTCGTCGGGCCGTGAAAAACGCCATCCTCGAATTCTGCGGCATCAAGCCCGTACGTATAACGACGCTCGACCGCCTGCGATATCGCAAGGACAAGGAGCGCGCCGTCTTTCTGGAAAAGATGAAGAAGCTGGGAGCGAGCCTGGCGTCCAGGTAGGCCTGTGCCTGCTCCGGTAGATTTCAAGACATCTTTCCTTGCAAGACTCCTGAAGCTTAGCCTCTGGAGTCTTGCAAGGAAAATAACGAGGATGTTCTGTTGAAATGAATAACAGACAGCGGGTGCTATTTCTGCGCGGATGCCGGTAGATGCAGTAAATTGTTTTCGTACAGATCGACCATGGGGAAACAGAGGTCGTAATCCCCCCAGAGCAACTCTCCATGCTCGATTCGAAACGCTTGAAAGAGAGCGGGCTCCATATAGGATTGAATTGCTGGATTTTGAGCTGAACGCAGAAAAGGCTCAAAGTCTACGAGCTGTTCTGTTCCGTCATCAAAGACCAGGCTGAGAACATAGTCCTTCACATACTCGGCTCGGACTATATTGATGACTTCATTCATTTCAGCCTCCTTTCAATGCGCTCCGGCCGAATTGTCTTATTCAGAACAAAAAAATCAATCCACTTTTGCACAATATCAGCGCTTCGAGCCCGAACAACCTCTACGAACAACGCTTGCTCCATGGCTTTCAAGGGCTGACGACCGCGAACATTCATAAAATCGATGCGAACTACATCGCCGCCAAGCACAAAAATCTCAGCCTTACTTTCTCTGCCCTGACATTTGCCGTGCACATGAACAGGTTCATGCTCATTGGAATAAAAGAGCACCGTAATCCCGAAGTATTCGTACAGCTTCGGCATACGTAATCTCAACCCAGAGTCAATTCAGGCTCCCGATACGTGTAGTTGAAATCACGTCGCATGGGAAGAAAGCCCGACTCTGATAGAAAGATGCGGGCCTTCTCTTCGCTTTTGATGCCGTAGCTGCGCAGGACGTTCTCTTCGATGACGATCGAGGAGATGTCGTCGGCGCCTGAATGCAGGGCGATCTGACCGACGCCCTGGCCGAGCACCATCAGCGACGTTTCAATATGCGTGATGTTGTCGAAGAACAGACGACAGATGCCGAGTACCTTCAGGTATTCCTGTGCGGGAACGTTGCGCACATAGAACTTCTTCGTCTGTTTCTGGAAGGTCCACGGAATAAACGAATGGAAACCTCCCGTGCGATCTTGCAGATTGCGGATCAGATCAAGGTGTTCGATAACCTCATGCCGCGTTTCTTCGCTGCCCCAGACGATATTGGCCGATCCCGGCAGGCCTTCACGATGGCAGGTTTCCATGACGTGAATCCACTGTTCGCTGGTCGCCTTCTTCGGCGAGAGGATGTTGCGCATGCGATCGGTCAGGATCTCGGCGCCGGCGCCGGGCACGGAATCAAGGCCGGCCTGTTTTAGCGTGCGCAGAACCTCTTCAAGAGGCAGACCGGTAATCGCCTCCATATTCATGAGTTCGACGGGCGAGAAGGCGCGGATGTGGATGTGCTTGCCGAGCTTCTCTTTAACGGCTCGCATGACGCCCAGGTAATAGTCAAAGGGGATGCGCGGATCGACTCCGCCCTGCAAGAACATCTGGTCGGCGCCGACTTCAAGCGCCTCTTCCATTTTTTTGACGATCTCGTCTTCGGTGAGCACGTAGCCCTTGCCAGAGCCGATCTCGTCCATAAACGAGCAGAAGGTGCATTCTACGTTACAGAAATTCGTGTAATTGACGACGCGAAAGGCCGTGTAGCTGGCGATGGCCGGATTGACCTTGCGGTTCCGGATCTCACGGGCGGCGAGTTGTATTTTCAGGAAGTCTCCGTTCTGGTAGAGCTCGAAGGCGTCGTCGACGGAGAGGCGGTTTCCGCTCAGCACGGACTCCAGAATGCGGTCAGTTGCCGTATCAGCAGTCAATCCCTGTAACATTGCCATCCACCTTTTTATCAGAATGGGGTGCGCCCAGCTTTTTTCTCGACATGAACCCCGTTCAAAATAATCCTGCAAGGGCGCATGGGATAGCCATTTCCCGCGCTTTAAACACACGGAGAGATTCATGTTCCAACAATCCGACCTCGTGAAAAACGTGTTTCACCTGACGGTATTCGGTGTGGCTCATGTGGCCTTTATTTACGCCGTCTACTATCGTTTCAAACTGATGCTCAAGGCACAGAAAGTCGGAAACTGGGCATCGATGGAAGCTCGCACCAGATCCTTCTTTTTTAATGTTCTGTTCCAGCAGAAACTTTTCAAACAACCCCTGCGGGGTCTGATGCACGCTTTTATCTTTTACGGTTTCCTGTCGTATCTCGTGCATACGTCCAGCCAGATGGTGGCCGGTAACGCCTGGGCGGTTTTTGCCATGGCCGGCATCAACCCCTATGAGTTCATGATTCCCGATTACACCTATCTGGGCCTTGACCTGACCGAAGGCCAGATCCTCGGCGTAATTGCCGGGCTTGTGCTTCTCATCGGACTGACCTTCGCTCTTTACCTGAACCTGAAGGCCGGAAAGAAGTTTAAGGCAACGCAGAGCGCCGGCGCTCAGTGGGCCTTCCTGGCCATTCTGCTTGCCGAGTTTGCCGCCGTATTCGCCGTCCTGATCGGATCGGGAACACAGGCCTACGAGGCCGTCGTTCAGAACTTCTCTATTCTTGTACTGATCGGCCTGGGATTCTTCGCCTACCGCCGCTGGGTACGCCGCTCTCCTGAGCTGGACGTTCCCTCTCCGCAGTCGGGCGTCGTGATCTCGCTGATCGGCACCCTGATGCTTTCCACGCTCGCCGGCTCGGCCGCACAGGCCATGCTGCACGGACATAACGTGAGCTGGGTGAACGGCGTCGTCCTCAAGATCCTGAACTTCTGTGGAATGACCTCAAACGCCGACGCCCTTGCCGTGCGTGATTTCACCTGGTGGGTGCATATCATGACCGTTTACACGTTCATGATCTATATTCCGAACTCGAAGCACTCTCACCTGATCTTTGCTCCGGTAAACTTCTTCATGATCGAAGATCGACCGCGCGGCGCGATGAAGAACATGGACCTTGAGAATTCGACGGTCTATGGCGCTCAGGGCGTGAACGAATTCCCGTGGACGAATCTTCTTTCGAGTATGTCGTGCATCGAATGCGGACGCTGTACCGTGCAGTGCCCGGCGAATCGTACCGGTAAGCCGCTGAATCCGAAAAAGATCATGGTCGATTTGAAGCATGCCATGCTTGAGATGGCCGATAGCGTTCAGAACTATAACCCCGAAGAGGGATCGATGGCCCGCGTCATCGGCGATCCCTATATCACCGAAGAAGAGGTCTGGTCGTGCACGTCGTGCTACGCCTGCGTCGAAGCCTGTCCGGTCGGCAACAACCAGCTGGAGGCCATCCTTGAGATGCGCCGCAACCTCGTTCTCGTCGAGTCGAACTTTCCTGCCGAGCTGCAGCTTGCCTTCGGCAACATGGAAAAGAACTCCAACCCCTGGGGCGTCGGCGCCCATACTCGTGCCGATTGGGCCGAAGGCCTTGGCGTGAAGACGATGGCCGAAGACAAAGACGTCGACATCCTGTACTGGGTCGGTTGCGCCGCCTCTTTCGACGAACGCAACAAGACCGTCGCCCGCTCTTTCGTGAAAATCTTACAGCAGGCGAACGTGAAGTTCGGCATCCTCGGCACCGAAGAGAACTGCACGGGCGACTCGGCCCGTCGCGGCGGTAACGAGTATCTGTATCAGACGCTGGCGACGACAAACGTCGAAACGCTGAACAGCTACGGCGTGAAGAAGATCGTCACGGCCTGTCCGCACTGCTTCAACACTCTGAAAAACGAGTATCCGCAGTTCGGCGGCAACTACGAGGTCTTCCACCATGCCGACTTTATCGACGATCTCATTCGCGAGAAAAAGATCGAGATGGATCCGGCTGCCGTAGATCAGATGAAGGATCGTCGCGCAACCTATCACGATTCGTGCTATCTCGGCCGTTACAACGACGTGTACGACCAGCCGCGTGACGTCGTCAGGGCTGCTATGGGCACCGACGTGGCTGAAGCATCGGACCACCATTCGAAGTCTCTCTGCTGCGGCGCCGGTGGCGCACAGATGTGGATGGAAGAGCACTACGAACGTGTGAACATGAAGCGTACCGGTCAGCTTGTCGATACGGGCGCCGATACGATCGCCGTCGCCTGTCCTTTCTGCAACGTCATGATGACGGATGGCGTGAAGGCACAGGGACTGCAGGAAGACGTTCAGGTTCTTGACATCGCTCAGCTTGTCGCCGCTTCGATGAAAGGCGGTGAAGGCCCGATTGCCGGCGGCTTCAAGAAAAAAGAAACCGTCAGCCACTAATCGGTCGTTAAAGAAACGGTCGTTAAAGAAACGTCGGTCTTGCTCTTCTCTTTGTGAGAGCAAGACCCCGAATTAAAAAAAAGGCTCCAGAAGGAGCCTTTTTTTTGCTGCACTGCAGTAACATGGGTTATCATGATTCGCCGATGGGCAGCCTTACGGTGAAGCAGACCTCCGCCGAACGATTGCCATTGATATGGCTTTCCACTCTGTTTACAAAGATGGTGCCGCCGCAGAGCTCGATGCACTTTTTCACGACAGTCAATCCAAGACCGAGCGGAAACTGCTCGGACGCATAGCCTTCATCTACCGTAGTATTCAGGCGAAAGAAAGGTTCGAATACAAGATACTCCAGATTCCCCGTAATGCGACGGGAGGGATCCATATCGGCCGGTTCTGCATTGAGAACCTTCCATTCAAGATGACGATCCTTAACCATAACAAGAACGTAGATCTCGCTCTGTGCCGGTGCATACTTCATCGCATTCACAAGAAGCTCGTTCGCCGCCTTATGAAGCGATTCTTTGTGTATACGCACCACGCCCGGCTCAAACTGTAGATCTGATACGATGATGCGCTGAGACTTTCTGCGCAGATCATCTTTCAACGATGCGACCAGATCGACGGTCATGCCGTGAATGTCGCCAAGCGAGACCGCATGTAACGGAAGAACGGTGGTCTGCAGAATCGTCTGTGCCTGCTGTAAACTCTGGATCAGGCCCTGCATGCTTTCAAAGCCGTCTTTCAGAAGATCGGCAAGGTCAGAGGAGACTCTGATACTGCCGTCGGCATCTCGCTTTTCATATAAGAACATAGAGATGGCGCTCATCAATCCGCCCAGCCCCTCCCCCTGAAAGAGGCCCAGATTCATCTGATGAATCATGTTGCTGGCGACAAACTCCAGCATGTGGCTTTTAATCTCCTGCTTCCAGTCGAAAATCTGAATGGCCTGCCTGTAAAGCTCCGTTTCATCCTTTGAGAATTCGACGACCTTCTTGCGCTTCTGATGCGCCTCGTAGGCCTCTTCGAGAACGGTCTCCAACCGTTTGAGGCCGATCGGCTTGATCAGATAATCCGATGCGCGATTGAAACGTAACAAACGGATGATGCGATCGACATCGAGATGTCCTGACACGATGACGGGAATGGTCAACATTCGTTCACGTTCAATCATATCAATGAGCGTTTCACCGTCGCCGTCGGGAAGGCCCAGATCGGCCAGGAGAATATGGTAGCGTTCCTGTTTCAGACGTTCGAGGGCCTCGCTCACCGTACGGGCGCTGTCAAAGGTGTATCCGAGTTCGGTAACGAGGTTAGAGAGGTATTCGAGATCGACAGAGCTGTCTTCAACGATTAGGATATGAGCGGGCATCGCTGACTGTGGTGCTGCTGGCTGGAAGAAATGTCAAGGACATCCGAATCTTCGATCAATAATCCCGACAGCAATCCGGGCATGGAAAAAATGCAGCCGTGCCGTTCGCTCTGGGAAGCAATGGCGATCATGGCCGACACTTCAGAATGGAGCCGGGGTGTTCGACTTTTTTTATTTTCCTCTTTTTTTTCCTGAAGCGGAATAAAAATTCCGCTTTTCTTATTGACGTTTACGTCACCTCCTGTTCCCTTCGTGAAACTGGCAGAGCATCCGGAAAACCGGAACAAAAATAGAGCTGCGATTCAATGAATCATGCCAGAATACTCAGGAGTGAAAACCATGCGAAAACTATGCCTTCTTGCGCTTCTGGCTGTGCTTGCCCAGCCCGTGGCCGCTCAATCGCTTTCCGATCTTTTCCGTAAACCGGGCGTGATCGGCGATTCCCTTTCTCAGGGATTCTACGGCGTTACAGTAGAAAAAAAGACCCAGGACTGGGCCTATCCCGTTATCGTATCGAAACAGGCCAACAGTTCGCTGTCCTATAACACGCTGAAAGGTCCGTTTGCAAACCTTGAAGACGTCTTGAAAGGCGATTGCGGCGTGTTCTGTCTGGCCGCCTCCATTATCGGCGGCAATGACACGACCGTCTCTACGCCCACACATGCCGGTATCACAGGCGCCGATTATTCCGACGTGCTGCGCAAAAGCGGCAAATGCGAAGACATCACGGCCCGCAAAATGGAAAAAGAGTGGTACTGGAAGACCTGGTACTGGTACACCTACCGCTGGGTAGAGGTCGCCGATTGCCAGTCTCCCGACAAATTCCATCAGCTTGGCCTGCGCGACTCGGGCACACAGATGCAGATCATGGAGAAGGTGCAGCCTTCATTCGTCTTCGCATCGGCCGGAGCCAACCACGTGCTCTGCACCGCCCTGTCCACAAGCCTCGACTGCCTTGACGAAGCCCGCTTCAAGCGTGACGTTCGCGAGGTCATGACGCGCTTCTCGCGCATCGGCACCATTAAAGGCGGCGTGATCTTCACCGTTCCGAACGTAACGGCCATCGGGTTCCTCGAAACCTATCGCGACCCGCAGAACCGCGCCGGCTACAGCGGACTGAAGGCCTTCTTCCGCAACTCCGTATCTGCAACCTCTCAGGTACTCGATGCAGGCGAGGTAGCGCAGATCAAGACCTTCCTTACTATGGTCAATAACGAGCTGCGCAATCAGGCGGCGGCCCGTAACTATGCTCTGACAGACGCTGAAGTGATCTTCGACGACATCAAAGAAAACGGTCGTCCGATCGTCGCTTCAAACGGCTGGAGCCCGGGCAACGCCGGCGCCAACTGGCCGCTTCCAGGCAAGCCGGGTATCTTCGGTCTTGACGGCGTGCATCCGAACCGCTACGGCCATGCCGTATTCGCCAACGAATTGATCCAGTCGATCAACGGCAAGTACGGCGTGCAGATCCCGAAAGTTTCGGAGTACACGGCATGGTATTACGATTCGCTGAACCGTAATCCCGTCGACCTCAAGAAATTCCTTACCGAAACGCTTCTCGGCCAGGCGATCTCCTGGATCATCAGCATCTTCGCCTGATTCCTTTCAGTCATCCGGGTAACGCTCGTTACCCGGTACTTCTTATGCCCGCCTTCGCGGGCTTCCTTTAACAGGAGCATCTCTTGAACCGTAAACAGATCATCATCGCCGTTATCGTCGGCGGACTGCTATTGATTGGACTTCTCTTTTATCTATTACGAGACCGCAACGGCCCGAGCGAAGAGGTCGGCGAAGGCGAGCTTCCGCGTCGGGAACGCGTCGCCGGCACCGAGGGTTTCTGGCCCGACGCCCCGCCGCCTGAAACCGATCCCGAAGAACTGCGGCGGCTCTGGCCCGATCTCTTTCTGCCCGCACCCGATCGAGAGGAGGCCGAACGCGAATGGAAGGCCTTTGCGAAGCTCTACCCGGATAACGTCTATATTCCGTCGCGTTATACGTCGGCGCCTGACGATGCCGAGAAAGAGCGACGTCTTAAAACGCTTGATACGGTCGGCGACGTCGAAACGAAGCTGGCGGTGAGACGCATGCAGCTTGAGAAAGGCGCGCGCCCCGGTACGGACGGCCCTGACGCTCCGGCCGATAGCGATATCTCGCCCGAAGATCAGCGCATCTACTTCGGCTATCGTATCAGGGAGCTTGAATCGCGCATTCAGCTCGTCGAATACTTCCTGAATCAGGGCAATGCCGACGCCCAGCAACGAGCCCTGGCCTCTGACGACCTGAACGCCTGGAAGAAAGAACTCGCCGAATATAAACGTATCGTCGAGGAGATTCCGAGGTGAAGAGATCTGCGCTCGTTCCTTCGCTTCGTTCTCTATTCATCTCTTTTCTCTTTTTCGGGGGGCTGATCGCATGCGGTCCGCCTGCCCCCGATCATCTACCCGTAGAGAAGGAGGAGCCGTTGCGATCCACAGAAGAACTGCGTGCAGATCTGAAATCAGACGACTGGCAAAAGCGATCCGAGGCAGTGCTCGACATTCAGAAGCAGGGCGAGCGGACTTTCGAGGCCGATCTTCTGCGCTTACTTGAAAGTGACGCATCGCCGGCCGTGCGGCAGATCGCCGCTCTGACGCTGGCCGACTGGCAGTCGCGTAAGGCCGTTCCCATAATCGTGAGGCTTCTCTCGCGGCCCGAAATCGCGCCGGGCGTGACGGTGGACGCCACCTTTATGCTCGACGCCCTCTATCGCATGCCCGATGCGTCGGGAGCGGCAGCGGCCGCTGCTTATCTTCTGGATAACGATCTCAATCGCAGGTTATACGCCGTGCGCGCCCTTGAAGCGATGCAGAGCGGCGGAGCCCTCGTGCTGTCGATGGCGCAGCGCAATACCGACCCCGAAAAAGCGAGAGCGTTTGTGATGGCTCTGGGAAAGCTCGGCTACCGCCCGGCTGAGAGCTATCTGAAAGGCCAGCTGAAATCGCCCGCTCAGACGACGCAGGCCGCCGCCATCCTCGCCCTCGGTCGAGTAAAAAGCGTGAGCTCCGTTCCGGAGTTAGTCAGAATCCTCGACTCGGACTTCGTGAAAGGTCGCGAGAACGCGAAAGAGGCGCTGCTTGACATAGCAATGCCCGACACCGCCTCGCATGTTCTTCCGCTTCTTCGCTCATCAAGAGAAGAGACGCGTTATTTTGCCGCAGAAATCGCCGGCCGTCTTCCAGGTCGCGATACGGGCGAGAAGCTGCTCAAGATGTTTCAGGAGAACGATCGGCTAACGTCGGCTCCGGCGGCCACCGCTCTCGGCTATATGAAATACGAACCGGCTCGGTCGGCCATCGAGACGCGGCTTGTCGATCGCAATGCGGCCGAACGCGAGGCGCTTGCCCGTTCGCTTGGCTGGATCGGCAGCAGGGCGAGCATACAGCCGCTGATACAGGTGCTTCGCGAATCGGACGGCGACGGACGCTACGGCGCCGCCTGGTCCCTTGGCATACTGGAGGCAGAAGAGGCGTTACCCGATCTTGAGAAGGCCGCGAACAGTGGTGATTCTCGCCTTGCCTCGCTTGCCATCGAGGCCATCGGCAGCATCGCCTCGCCCTCCTCCCTGCCTTTGCTCGTCAGCCGGGCTCGTGACCCCGGCGTGCAGGTCTTTGCCATCGATGCGATCGGCAGGATTCCGGGAGATCAGGCCGTGCAGGAATTACAGGAGCTTGCCACAGGCGGCAACGAAAAGACCGCAGCGCTTGCCGTGCAGGCCCTGAGCGGACGCAAAGAGCCCGCCGCCGTCGATGCGCTCATCGCCACGCTGCGCAAGACGTCGACCGAATCGCCGCTTGCCGGTCAGATCTACGCCGGCCTGCACCGCCAGACGGGGCAGCGTTACACGACAAAGAACCAGTGGCTTCAGTGGGATGAGATCAGAAAGAGGAAGTGAATACCAGCTCCCAGGCAGACTCGAACTGCCGCCCCCCTCATTACGAATGAAATGCTGGGCCCGGCTGTCTTCCCCGCACAGAATGCGTCATCCGCCTGACGCGTTCGCTTCAAACAAGAAAAAAGAGCTGACAGAAATCCTGTCCATGCCTTGTGTACCTATAAATCGGTACGCAGGGCATGGCGGAGCATATCATATATGCCGGGTCTTATTTCACCGTGGAATGGTACTATGACCGTTCTGGTGATCGGAGAGATGACTATGAAAATCGCGTACAAGAAGGGACGTACTACGAAGACGACCTATGAAAGAGAGATGGAAGATCCCGAATTCCGCAAAGGTCTTGCCGAAGAAGAGGCCCGGCTCGCCCTCTCTGAGCTTCTGATTACGCTTATGGAAGAAGAAGAGGTCTCGGTACGCGAGCTGGCCAAGCGTGCCGATGTTTCGGCTTCGATCATTCAGGATCTGCGCAGCGGAAAGCGCGACAACCCCACTTTCTCAAGCTTCGCGCGGCTTATTCATTCCATGGGCTTCGAGATAGCTATCAAGCGCGGCCGTAAAACCTACGCCAGACTGTAGAAAACGGGTGATTGTGAATTAAGAAGTGAATACCAGCTCCCAGGCAGACTCGAACTGCCGACCCCCTCATTACGAATGAGGTGCTCTACCGACTGAGCTATGGGAGCAAGCATGGTCAGTCTCGAAAAGCCGATTCTGCGTGCAAGCAGGAATCGGGGGCAGCAAGCCCGCTTCCCCTTGCTACACAGGCAAAAACACGCTCATGTGCGGCTTCGCTAAACATTTAGAAATCATTTAACCGCTGAGGACGCGGAGGGCACAGAGAAGAGCTGTGAGGGGAAGAGGCTGCTGTTAGGTAGCCTCTTCTCTCTGTTCGCCGGGCAGTAAGTGTCGTGTATCGTTTCGCTGGTGATTTTCCCTTCGTTGCAAATGAAGGGCCTGCACGGTCCTTGCCCGCGCATACTGGGAATAGATGCCGGCAAGGACAGCGATCTGCGCTTCTTTCGGTTCAGCCCCGCACATGCGGGGAATAGACATTGGTGTTCAGGTTGCCGGTGACGAGATACGGTTCATCCCCGCATGCGCGGGGAATAGGTCTCGAATCTGTCCGTTTCGGTCAACGTCGCCGGTTCACCCCCGCGCATGCGGGGAATAGTTCTGGCTTTCGTCGAACAGAAGCACGACTCGCGGTTCATCCCCGCGCATGCGGGGAATAGGCCTTGAGGACGTTGTCGATGTCCCGTCTGCGCGGTTCATCCCCGCGCGTGCGGGGAATAGCTGAACGCATACCCGCCTTTCCCGATTGAGCGCGGTTCATCCCCGCGCATGCGGGGAATAGAAGATCGTCACACCGCCGAAGAGCGGAGTCGACGGTTCATCCCCACGCATGCGGGGAATAGACCGTTCAGGTTGAGGTGAGCGGCGACGAAGACGGTTCATCCCCGCGCATGCGGGGAATAGTCGACGACCGTTTCAACGCCCGAAAATTCTGACGGTTCATCCCCGCATGCGCGGGGAATAGGACGACGGCCGATATGAGATCGCGGTCGCTCACGGTTCATCCCCGCATGCACGGGGAATAGCCCGATGGATTTTCGCAACTTACTGACGTCCTCGGTTCATCCCCGCATGCGCGGGGAATAGTGCACTCCTCTGACTATCACAACGTCGATGTCCGGTTCATCCCCGCATGCGCGGGGAATAGCGTTTCGGCCACATGGCCAACCGGAATGATCACGGTTCATCCCCGCATGCGCGGGGAATAGTTCCAGATCCCTACGGGCAGTTTCGTTCCCGTACGGTTCATCCCCGCATGCGCGGGGAATAGAAGTTCGCCGCTGCGTTCTTGATGCGCTATGGCGGTTCATCCCCGCATGCGCGGGGAATAGGTTTTCATGTTCTTTATTCTCCCTTATAAATACGGTTCATCCCCGCATGCGCGGGGAATAGCGTATAGAACCTTCCCTTGTCGTCCCGAAAAACGGTTCATCCCCGCATGCGCGGGGAATAGTTGCTATTCTTCATCCTGAATGGTCCAATGAACGGTTCATCCCCGCATGCGCGGGGAATAGTAACGGACTCCGCAACCGTTATCCGCCGATCGCGGTTCATCCCCGCATGCGCGGGGAATAGCTCAGTTTTACCCGGACGTTGCTGGCGAAAAACGGTTCATCCCCGCATGCGCGGGGAATAGGATTGCGCCGGCGCCCGCTGCTTCTGCGGTGTCGGTTCATCCCCGCATGCGCGGGGAATAGACGAACTCATCGGCGACTACGTGCGTTTCAAGCGGTTCATCCCCGCATGCGCGGGGAATAGTCGGGGTTTCCATTTTTTCCACCAGTCGAGCGCGGTTCATCCCCGCATGCGCGGGGAATAGGAACTTCTCTTGAATAGTTTTGATCGAGGGCGCGGTTCATCCCCGCATGCGCGGGGAATAGGACCGCACGAGCATCCCGAACGACGTCGCTCGCGGTTCATCCCCGCATGCGCGGGGAATAGCTCTCCGCTTTTGGTTAACTTAATAGACTTGTCTGGTTCATCCCCGCATGCGCGGGGAATAGAATTTCTTTTTTTATTCGAGGACGAGGCCGCCCGGTTCATCCCCGCATGCGCGGGGAATAGCATAATTAAGCCTCCTGGGGTTTAGTTGTGCCCGGTTCATCCCCGCATGCGCGGGGAATAGAATCTGAATCTGTTTTATCTTCCTACCGGTGACGGTTCATCCCCGCATGCGCGGGGAATAGGTTCCAGTTTGTGGGGTTTGATGAGCTCGGGCAGGTTCATCCCCGCATGCGCGGGGAATAGATGTACGCCTTTATGAGGGGCTGAGGATCGTACGGTTCATCCCCGCATGCGCGGGGAATAGTCGGCCGAGGTGGTCAACCAATTTAAACTCGACGGTTCATCCCCGCATGCGCGGGGAATAGACTTTCGGGGCGTCCGCGAGTATTCGAAGACTCGGTTCATCCCCGCATGCGCGGGGAATAGGCGTCTTCTGGCGATGCTCCATTCGGCCACGGCGGTTCATCCCCGCATGCGCGGGGAATAGACTCGCGGGCTCTATCGATGAGCTCGTTTAACCGGTTCATCCCCGCATGCGCGGGGAATAGATCTTCTATTTGTTTCCACTTTAAATCAAAGGCGGTTCATCCCCGCATGCGCGGGGAATAGCAAAGCGGCGGTTTGCCCCTGCTTCTGATACTCGGTTCATCCCCGCATGCGCGGGGAATAGAGCTTTCCGGATGCGCTTTTCAAGCCCGGCAGCGGTTCATCCCCGCATGCGCGGGGAATAGCGTTTCAAGGGTTACGGATAAATTGCGGAGTGCGGTTCATCCCCGCATGCGCGGGGAATAGTCGATGACCCGAAGTCTGGGCTCATCGCAGGACGGTTCATCCCCGCATGCGCGGGGAATAGGTTGCCCCTACCCCCATTATGATGCCTGACGACGGTTCATCCCCGCATGCGCGGGGAATAGATAGTCAGCCTCAGTCTTACTCTTCCGAGTCTCGGTTCATCCCCGCATGCGCGGGGAATAGATCGTATATGCATTTATCGCCGGCGGATTAGGCGGTTCATCCCCGCATGCGCGGGGAATAGGTATCCCCATAGAGTCGTAAATACATACATGACGGTTCATCCCCGCATGCGCGGGGAATAGAGCTCGGCGGGATTTCCGGCGGTGTGCTGTCGCGGTTCATCCCCGCATGCGCGGGGAATAGTGGATCTGAAAGGTCTTCCAACCTCTGGAGGGCGGTTCATCCCCGCATGCGCGGGGAATAGTCGTTCTGTGATAGCCATTACGCGACCTCCTGCGGTTCATCCCCGCATGCGCGGGGAATAGGGAAGAATGAAGTCCTCGATAATGATGTTATACGGTTCATCCCCGCATGCGCGGGGAATAGATGGACGGGGCGCTGAACCAGTTCACGGAAGGCCGGTTCATCCCCGCATGCGCGGGGAATAGGTGCTCGTAAATCCATGCCACAGAATAGCATACGGTTCATCCCCGCATGCGCGGGGAATAGCCGAGAATTCGGTCAATCTCAGAGGAGACAAGCGGTTCATCCCCGCATGCGCGGGGAATAGATGCCAAAGCTAAGATAGCTTCCGCCGGAATACGGTTCATCCCCGCATGCGCGGGGAATAGGACTTCGAGTCGGACCAGTCGCGTGCGGCGCGCGGTTCATCCCCGCATGCGCGGGGAATAGAAAACGATCGTTTTCTTTTCTCCGTCCGT
This sequence comes from Leptonema illini DSM 21528, assembly GCF_000243335.1. NCBI lineage: Bacteria > Pseudomonadati > Spirochaetota > Leptospiria > Leptospirales > Leptospiraceae > Leptonema > Leptonema illini. The sequence goes on from NZ_JH597773.1 coordinate 472,394, forward strand.
GAGCGGTTCATCCCCGCATGCGCGGGGAATAGTTTGGTTGCCTTTTTAGCAACTTTCTCGACCTCGGTTCATCCCCGCATGCGCGGGGAATAGGACAGATGAGGAGATCGAGACGCTCAGGTTTGCGGTTCATCCCCGCATGCGCGGGGAATAGGCCCACTGCGCTACGCGCAGAACAACAGCGGCCGGTTCATCCCCGCATGCGCGGGGAATAGTCAGTGATTTCGGCAAGGGTCAACCGGTGAGAGGGTTCATCCCCGCATGCGCGGGGAATAGGCCATCAACAGTTGAGATGGCGAATGTATTGTCTGGTTCATCCCCGCATGCGCGGGGAATAGTACGTATACCGAAATCTCTGTATAACCAAAAGGCGGTTCATCCCCGCATGCGCGGGGAATAGTATTCATCGAGTGCAGCATAAAGAGCCGGAAACGGTTCATCCCCGCATGCGCGGGGAATAGACGCGACCTCCTGCTTACGGTGCGCTATGTAGTCGGTTCATCCCCGCATGCGCGGGGAATAGCATGACAGCGTGTTAGCTCCTACGAATATGTACGGTTCATCCCCGCATGCGCGGGGAATAGACTAAAAGTCCGTATAGGTGTTTTTAAAGATCACTGCTTAAAGTCAAGCAGGTTTTTGCTTGCTTTCTGGAACGGGATACTGGGTGAGCACCATCCCCTCAAAATCGACGATTTCCCGGCTCGTGTCACCGTTCGAAAGAGCTGCGTAGCCTTGCTCTGTGTTCGTTTTATAGATCATCAAAGCGTCCACTTTCCACTCTTCCGTTATGCGCGCCCATAGCTTCTCGCGCACACGTCGGCCGAAGTTGCCGACGAAAACGCCAGCTTTCAGCTCAATAGTTAACCGCGACATCACGCCCCTCTGAGCCGGCGTCGCTCTCTCCAGCACGACGATTACCATACAACACCTCCATGATGTCAGGAATGATCCGCTTGAGCAGCTTTCGCTCTTTGAAAACATCACGGCATTCCATTCTTACACGTGATTCTACCGATGCCGGCCCCTGTGCTATACGGAATGCGATCGGTATAGTGAGCTCCGTTTTATAGAGGTCAGCAAGATCATACACAAAGGAAAGCTGCTTTCCGGTGTGAATGAAACCGATGCCGGCCGAACAACCGACGGCAAGGATCGCTGCATGACAGAGACCATACAGGCAGGAGTTTGCAGCAGACAATGCCTTATTGATCGGGTCCGAGATCCCCCATTCCGATTGATCGTAGTTTCGCCCCGTCCATTCAATCTCGTACTCTTCGGCAGCGGCCTTATAGGCCGCTCTCACACGAGCCCCTTCTTTGCCCCGCAGTTGCTCTATGCTATACCGTTCATCAACGACTTCGTCAAACCGCATTTCGTAGAGCTTTCTCACAACGCGCAGTCGTTCTTCTGGATCGGAATAGAGCTGCGCCTGACGCAGCAGATTCCTTGAAGAATACGTTCCCTGAGTGCCGGCCGAGTACATCCGCACTCCTTCATCGCCAACCCAGCACAACAAACACCGAGCATCAGTGAGGCGCTTGATGGCTGCATGTGTGATTGTCGTTCCGGGTCCGAGCATCAGGAGTGATAGTGTTTCAGCCGGTATTGGAACCTTTTTGTCTTTGTAGAAATAGGCCACCGTCTGCATATCCTGCTCGATATGACCCTTCTCGAAGTAGAGATAGCTCCAGTTCTCGTCGAACCTCGGCAATTCCTGAAGATCTCGATTCATATTGCTCTCCGGAGAAGAAGAAGGCCGCAACCGAAGGCCTTTCCGTGGCCAATACCTTTCAAAAGCGAGCGGCGAAACGGCTCTTCGTCCGTAACCGTAAGCACACCGCTAAAATCCATGATACCGAAGGTCATCTTCGTATCTTTTTTCCTGGTCTGCAATCGACGATATCGCTCGACGAGGACATGATTAACCGAGAAGCCGAGAGCCTCTGAACGACCGATCAACCATTCGCTGCCAGAATGCGTTAGCACTTCCTGTGATGTTATTTGTTCAGCGGCCGGCAGAGCCTGATTCTTAGCCAGAGCATCCAGATAAACATCATCGCGGCGCCGTTTCTTTGATTCTTTACCCTCTGGCATCCTTGTGACGACAGGATTGGCTCGCAGTTGAAACTGATAGACAGCGCCCTTCCTGATTACAGGCGCGAATGGCTTGGTTTCAATAAGGAAGGCATCCAGATCGTTCTCGGGCTTTCTCTCAGAAAGCAAAAAGAACTGCATGGTTTTGCTATCATCGTTCTTTCTGTAGAGAAAGTCACGGTGCTGCTCCTCGTTTTCGGGGAAAAATCGCCAGATGAGCCTGTGCTCATCATAAAGTCCGCCGTAAATTTCAGTTTTCAAGAACTTCCGAATTTGCGAAGGACTGAGGGTGATTCTACTGAAATACATCGGCGGCCTCCATTTCTATGAGGAACTCACTTCGCTCGCCAAACTGCCAGTTTCCTCGATGAATCAACCGATCCCGCCTCTGAAACTCCGCTCGTGTACCTGAGGCCGGCCGATCTTCCGTAAACAACTGAAAATAGACAGTATCTTCTGGTATCAGCGGCTTAAGCAGATCAGACATCGGTAATTCGACCTTTTTCATGGCCTCCATCACCGAACCGGCGTGAACCAGTTCTGGATGGAAAGGGAGAGCAGGCGGACAACTTTTGCGACCCAGATACGGAGCGAAAACGGGTCGTTGCAGAGATTCGCCGATCTGCTTCAGCAGCTCCTCATCATCTGAATTCAACGCAACGCGAAACAGCGCATCCTGACGGTAGTCACGAGTTGACAGAATGGTATTCAAATCTGGTTGAAGCAGCTCTTCGCGTCTTGTGAAAAGCCGTTTTCCTTTTCTGGCTGAAGGGACCTGTACCGTATGGTAATCACGCAACAGGTTGCCGGCGGCGAGAACAAGAACTGAGAAGCGAACGGCCTCTGCAAGCTTCGCAATACGGTCTTGCTCCTCCCGCCGTATTCCCATGGCACCGGCGACGAGGCCAAGAACGCCCGATTTCGTCGGATGAACATGCGATGGCCGGTATTCGCCGACGGCAGTATCTCCGGCAGCGAACAGAGCACCATGCATGTGAAAGACGAGATAGGATTGCATCGGTCTCACTCCGCTACACAGAAATTGAGAATCTCTTGTAACGAACCTTCGCCGGTTAGCACGTTCATCGTTGCCACAGCCTCACTGCATTTTCCGTAGACCTGCTCCATCCGATCGCGTATATCGCTCAGCGACTGAATTGAGTTCTGTAGCATGTCGTCGCCCTGCACTGCTTTTACGTAGGCAAGCGATAGAGAGCGCGGTTGTTGATCTCCAAGTTCCGCCATGATATAGTGAGCGTATGCTCGAGAGCCGAAGGAATTCTGCTTACCCGTCGGTGCAACCGTTGCCGCCGCTTGTACGAGCGCTCGGATCGCCTTCTTCGCAAGCTCTTTGTCACCGGCTCCTTTCAGGTTTTCGTTCAACAGTGTGCGATCGATATTGATATACGTGTAGAAGATACCCGAGGCAAACTCGGTGTCGCCCATGTGGCCGGCACCTACATCTTCCTCACCTTTATTCAGATCGTCGACAGCTGTGAAGAAGTCGTCTTCAACGACTACCTTTTGAACGGAGAAGGAATGCGCCACTTGTGCTGCCGCCTCGACATTGAATTTCGGATCGCTTGCCAGCATTCGGCCGAACAGCGCAATATCGGCACCACTATTTTCCGCTCTCAGTAGCTCCAGCTGCTCCTCTGTCGGTGCACTTTTTGCCTTAATGAGTTCGCCTGTTAAAGCAAAGATGGCCTTCTGCTCTTCCGGCGAAACAAACGCGAGTTGCTCAATGTGAAGCACTGTGGGCAGCTTCTCCTTCTCGCCCTTCAGTTTTCCAAAACAGCCGGCAATACTTCTTGCCCACGCTATGGCATCCTTCTCGGCAATACCACCCGCCTTAAGCTTTTCGTAGACGTCCTCGCCTATGCGCTTCGAACGGATTCCCAGGCCACCATCGATACTGATTCCACCAAGCCCTTCCTGGAAAACCGAAGATGTTCGCCAGGCTCGCTTCAAGCTCTGCGACGATATGCGCAATCGCGTCGTGCCGCCGACAACAGCCGTCTTGGGGCGACCGAGATCATCCCGGTTCAAATTCGACGGCGGGTAGGACGTCAACATGTGTATTTGCAAAAACCTTTTCATACCAGTCTCCTTGTTTTATCGTAAAATTAAATCCTTACTCTACTCCGAATCGCTATCTTGCGATTCGCTCGAAGCATCAAGGGTTGTTCCTGTATAGTACAGGTAGGCCCATTCCTTGCGCGTCTGATCATTCCAGAACGTCAGCGACTTTGCAAGATCCTGAACATTCACCTTTTCATCCAGCAGGCGAACCATGCGAATCATCATCACATACAGTTCCGTATCATCCTCCGTTTTCAGGAGCCTACGAAACCGCAAATCACTGATGCGAGCCTTACTATCCTTATTCTCTGGGCCCATTGATCGTGCCACCGGAACAGTCACTCTGTTCGGCTTCACGTGGGCCAGAACACCGGCAACAATAGGCATACGCGTGCGTTGCATCGTCATCGAAAGTCCAAAAGGCCTTATCGCTTTGAGCAAGGCGAAATAAGCTGGCGTCAGTGCTGCCTCGTCCGGTGAATGGGCACGCCGCAACTCAGCTCTGTCACCAGGTAAGTCTTGCAACGCAAGCCACCATTGCTCAATGGCAGCCCACGCTGCTTTGTAATCCACAGGCCCTTTACTCTGTGGTTGTGCTTTCATACCATGCCTCCTTTAGCTGCGGCACTGATGCCCAGCTTCTCACTGAATTTATTGCTTCGATTGAAGATCAGCAGATCTCTGCGGGCGCGGACTACTCGCGGCATTTTTTCGTCTTTGCGCATACCATCCTCTTTGCCTTCATCGAGGGAGATCTGACTCGAATAGTGGTCATACAAATCCATGGATACCTTCTGAAGAGCTTTAAGCCAGTTCCGGAGTACGGGCGCCGGATCCTCAATTACCTTCATGACTTCCCTTAACGAATCATAGTAATTTGGTTCTGTGCTCTGCCAGAATTCGGTCTTGACGAAATCAAGATCACCTCTCACAGAAGCGCCGGAATCGAAGAAGGCCAATTGAACGGCCTTTCGTGTGTTCGACGCAATGTCATTCGCGACATCGGCCATTGCTGTTGCGTACGGCGCAAATTCCTTTCGCAATGCTTCATCAGGCATCGGCCAGTAAGGCATTCTTGCCTCATACCAACAGCGTGCCTTCATGTTATCCATGTCATAACCAAAGGCATATATTGCATAATCCTTCGTCGTACTTCCTGATCGCAACCGGTTGCCAAGAACACGGACAACGATCGCCCTTTCTTTCTCACCGACATCTGCGATAACGAAATCGGGCCAATGACGATACGTAAAACCGCCCGGCTGCGGATGCACCGGTCGAAGGACGCCTTTGTCGTTGTAATACGGCGATAAAGGATGCAGGATTCCTGCCGCATAGTTTGCCCCATGAGGGACAGTTGCATACTGACGATAGAACTTAGCACCGGCAGCGTTACAAATACTACAGGCTCCCTCTTCCTCGCTCGCCGGGAACAGGCGAATACGCCGCGGCGTCGCCCAGAAGGTCTGCGCCGGATGAATATGCGAACCTAGTATCTCCGTACCGGCTGTCTTACTAAGTTTGGTGGCCGCCATCCACGGGAAGATGGCCTGCAAAGCCTTCAGAGAAGGCTTACATTGGGTCGCCGAAAGATCCTCCTTTAGGAGAACGTTCAGCCAGGCAGTATGCCACAGAGTCTGAAACTTTGGCTCTTGAGGTAAGACAATCGTTGTCAAGGGCCCGCCGCCGCGAAGAGAGGTTCGATGACCAGCGCCACCGCTCGGCGCATTAGTCTGCAAGGTTAACAAAGCCGTCGCTGTGCAGGCTGGGCACATCTGCTGAATCTGATTGCGCTTCACGAAATGATCGGCATTGTTCTTGATCGTGTTGGCTCCCGGCGCCTCAATCAAAAGACTACCAATCGGCGTGCCTTCCTCAGCGGCTAACTCAAGATCTTGAAAAAAACGCGGGCCAGGCCCATCGAGCTCGAAGGCTGTAGCATAGACTGCCATGCTACTCTCAAGATCTGCCATCGCCGGCGGCTTCAAAAAGAGTTCTTCCCAATCCTCCGGTTCAGCCGGTGTTAGCACTGTCTGCAAAAGACCAATAAAGAACTGGATGAGCGCACCGTTGAAGTCGGGTCGCACTGCATCCAGACGCACGACAGGATCGGACTCAAGATTCTCAACCATTTGTGCAGGTCGAATGATCTCACGTCGGCCGCTCCGCCGTAGAACAGGAATCCATGCTTCTTTTAGAAGATTCATTACTACCTCCGATTTATGAATTAAAACACGCTGTCAGGACAAAAGAGAGTAGCCCCTCTGAAAAACTGGTTGCATCTATCGTCCCAACGGAGAAAAAAAGCCGGGCGGAGTGTACCAGACTCCTCCCGGCGAGTGTTGAGCTATCAACAATCCGGCAAGACGTCGAGGTTATTCCTCGTCGTTTTGTCGGGGTCCGTCCGCAGATAAGGCTTACCATCTCTTAGCACCACTATTACGGCAGCCTTGACTCCGCCTACATCCGTGTAGTAGGGGGAGCACTGCGATTGCGGATGCCCATTTTGCTGAATCTCTTGGATAGCAACAGCGGCGACTACTCGCAGCCCTTGCTCTTTCATGCAGAGAGCCTTCGTTCGCTTCTCTGCATCTCTTTCAACGTGTGTCACCTTTCGTGACCAAGGGGGAATAACTGGCATCTTCTGCCTCCTTGCTCAGGCCTCTAGTGCCGTGTGAGCTCTACTTAATAAGAATACTACGCTATCCAACAATAGACAAGTAAAAAGAGCGATGAAATATAATGACTTGGCTTTTTTTTCATTTCGGAGTTTTCGGTTAGGGTTGGCCGATTTCTCTGGCAAAGCCTCAAATTCTTGGGGATGAACCGTAAAACGAGCGGTGAAAGGCAGACAAAGCCGCTTTCTTCCCCACAAATGTGGGGCTTCACTTTTGGGCCTCCAGCCGGAGGCCCAATTTTTCTGAATAGACAAATCTTTCCTGCTTGGTCGTTTCGCCCAGGCTCCTGTAGAGACCTTGCTCCAGCTGTTCAAAAGGCAAAAGGGAGCCACCACGGCCCTGATCAGGAAGGCGCCGCTCGGCTTCTTCGATTATCCTTCTCAATTCGGAGGGCAAAACGACCTCGACAGGGCGAAACTTTACCTCGCTCAATGCAAACGACTGGTCGTTACTGGCAACGAGTGGCCGCACAGTAGACCCTTCAAGCAAGCAGAGCCTGTAGGTCCTTGTTTCATCGGTAAGGCGCGTCGGTGCAGAATGATCGGGCCAGGGATTGAGATCGCTGCTTTGCAGGAAGCCCTTCTCTAAATCGATGAGATTCGTCTGTGCTGTGAAACCGGCTTTATCGTCTGCCGAGTGAGCCCGGTGACTCTGTTCTACTAAGGCATGCGGAGTCTCTGTCTCGCCGTACACCGCCTCAATCAAATATCGCAACCTTGCAGGGATCTCGATCTGACGTTCACGTTTCAAGACGCTGGCCGTGCGCCAGAGAATACCATGATTCTGATAAACCTTTGCACCACCGGGAAAGCATCCCATGTACCAGTCTGCTTCGATCGTAGTGTCAGGATCCGGTCCAAAGATGATTACGGTTCCGACACCTCGTCCATCTACCGTGTCGATACGATTCCCGGATTGGTCGCGAGCATGACGTCGCAAACGACCGACTCGCTGAATGACGAGATCAATCGGACAGAGGTCGGTGATCATTTCGTCGAAATCAAGATCAAGCGATTGTTCAACTACCTGCGTCGCAAGGAGAATCCTCCCTGCCCGCTCAGCGCTCGTCGATTCCTTACCAAAAGTACGAAGCACTCGTTCTTCAATGTCGCTGCGATGCCCCATAGCAAAACGAGAATGAAAGACGAAAAGTTTATCGGCATCTATCTCTACCGATAATTGATCATAGGCCCGCTGCACATCGGCAACCGTGTTGCGAATCCAGACCGCGCAGCGACCCTCTCGCGAAATTTCGGCCAACCGCTCTACGACGGGTTCAATGGCACCATCCTCAGAGGTGAGGAACTCCACACCGACCGAACGACAGTGTCTCGCAGACGGCTCAATGGGGATGAAGTCAACCTTGCCGGATTCCACAATGGTAATGAGAGGATAGTGCATCTCTTCTCTGAGGTTTACTTCAGGTTCATCGCCCTGGCCGTTACAGCCGGACAGGTAGGCTGCGCCAAGGCTCTCTTTCATGGATACGGGCAGCGTAGCCGAAAGCAGAACAACACTACGGCCCTGCTGCGCTTGAAACTTGATGAGTGATTCGAGCAACTCCTGCATGTACGCGTCATAAGCATGCACCTCATCAACGATGAGTATCTTACGAGAAAGCCCGAACATACGCAGAGTATTATGCTTGGAGTATATCACCGAAAGCAAGGCCTGATCAATGCTACCGACACCGACCTGAGCAAGGAAGGCCTTTCGGGCGCGATCAGCGATCCATGTATTGCAGGCGGCCTTGGTAGTTTGCTGTTCCTCTGCGTCTGTTGCGTTAAACTCAACGTCCGTAACACGCGAATGCTCTGGCAGGAGAGAATCCTGAAAAGCTGCGTTCAATTCAGGGCGACCATGGGCAAGAATCAGCGATGCATTCGAGCCGGCAGCGAAGTAGTTGCTATAAATGGCAGCAAGGCGCGAGTACATGCCGTTTGAAGTTGCCATAGTCGGCAAGGCGAAATAAAACCCTTCGACATTCTCCTTATCCATCAGGCTTGCCGTCAATAGGAGGGCTGCTTCTGTCTTACCTGCGCCTGCGATGTCTTCAATGATGTACAGGGCAGGCCCCCGCCCCTCAGTCGCCTGAAGCATGGCCGTCTGTAGCGGTGTAGGCGTATAGGGTTTGAATGTGGGAAACAACTCTTCCCATGGGTTGGTTAGTTTTCGCCGAGGTACGGCAACCAACCCCTGCCGAAGTAAGGCTGCATCTGCAAGCTCAAGCGACTCTGAAAAAGCCTTCTTAAGATCGAACTCACTGGCATGCTCTTTAGTGAACGGCAGGTTCAGGGGGAAATTATCTGACGAAGAGCCGGTCCAGTCAGCAAGGATGATCAAACCAGAGAGTGGAAACGAAAATCTCGCTAATTCCGGTCTCACTGACCGCGTTTTCGCCCATTGCTGCATAGCGGTCAGGCTTCCAGGCAGCAAGTGCAAGAGATCGTCAATATATGCCTTAGCAGCAAGCTGAACTTTATCGTCGTACAGCTGCCTCAGCGGCGGCGGGGTGGATGGATCCAAAGCTTCCACCGGTTTGCCGTGATGCCCAAAACTTGCCGTTAACAGAGGGCGAATCGAACGATTCAAAACACCCATATCATCGGATGATAAGTCGCTAAGTTGGTCCTTAATCTGCCCCCATATCGATGCATCCCAGAATCCAAAACCTGAAGAAGGGTGAGAGGCCCTGCTTGCATAACTAATGCCTGTCCGCCCCGTCAAAAGTGTGGCCAATTGAGGAATCTTGAATTGAAAATCGAGGGCAAACTTGCCGAGATCATGAATGGCGGTCAAAAAAGTGACGAGATCAGCAAGAACATCGCGCTCAACCTGTAGCCTACGTGCCCAATCGTGTACGAAGGCCGGATGTCGTAGCAGCCATTGTCGGGCCACGGCCGCAACGTCCAGCATGTGGAGAACGAGGGGGCGCCAGCGGCCAGATTCTCCGTCGGCCTTGCCCCAGAATCGAAGATAGTGCATTCGCAATCGGATTCTATACTACAGCAAGGATATTTCAAGTTCTTTTCCATACAGATGGATCAAAATCCGAAACGTAGATTTCTTCGTCGGTAACTGAAATCCCATTACGAAACGCACAGCCCTATTTCCTTGATCCCGGGATCGAATTTTAGCGAAAAACGCTCCTTTTTACCCGCCCCTCCCCCGACATCACAATATCAAACTAACGATCAATACCAGAAGCGGCGGTATAACGATCACGCCGATGATCGCACAGAGAACGAGTATAACGACAGATTCAATGAGGATCTTGCGTTTCCAAGGATCCACTTCCACACTTCCAGATCTGAGCTTCGGCTCTCGAAAGCTTTTCGCTTCCCGATTATGGCCCCTCAATTCGATACTCATCAGAACTGCACTCCTTCAAGCTCTGGAAAACCCTCCAGCTCTCCTCCGTCGTTCCATATACTTACGGTCGCCCCGACAAGCAGTGCATATTCTTGAACCGCAGACTCTACGTTTTCCGGACCGGCCGTCCATCCGGTTAACTCAGGCGGAGCCGGTAAGCCATCGAGATCACCCGAAACAGTGTGACGATCCTCGGGCCAGCCGATGGTGCGATGATGCAGCTCGCCATGGTAGCGAATGACCCGTCCGTCCGGCAGCGTCAATAATGCCTCGACAATTCTCATCAACGGACCTCCTTTCAGGGTTCTACCATTTCCTTCAGATCACCTTTTTCCTGTGCTGAAGACAATGAACTCTTTAAAAGGCGGTTCGTCTATAAGAACGGGATCTCCCGACTCCTCGAAATCCATTGCAAAACTGTTACCTCCATCATGAAAAATTCCACCCTGCTCAGAAAAAGGCAGTCGGAATGCGATTCCGGATTATTCGAAGCCTTCGGTTCTGATCGAGGTTAATCTGTGTACGTTTTTCAGAGCACCCGAGATGACGCCGCTTTACGGTCGTGTGTCTGAAGGTCATTTCCTGCTATCAAGATAATGGCTGGCGAGGACATCCCCTCTCCATCATAGGCAATTTTCCCTTACTCCCGTCCTATCAACCATGACAGGGCGCAGCCAGCGAGAACGTTTTGCCGTCATACGCAAGAAGAATCGACGGCTGATGAGTATTGCGATCCTGCTTGCCCTGATCGGCATTCCGCCGGTCTCGGCGATCGATTTTCTTACGGGTCCGGCAGGGCCTGCATCGTTTCGCATTCTTTTGCTTGGATTGTCGGAGTCGCTGCTGCTCGCCGTCATCGGCTCATTGAGATATCTACATCCGCGTAGCTATACGCGCTATGCAACGGGCCTGTTCGTGGCCGTACTGCTCACCATTCTTCTGCCACAGATACCCGATATTATCGTAACTGATCCTTCGCGGTTCCTGCTTTTTGCTGCAACCTTTCTCGGTTGCGTTTTCTTCCTCAATCTGAACAGCCTGCGTACGGCCGTCATGCTCTACGCTACGGTGCTTCTCGTTTCCATCGTTCCTTTTCTTATCTACAGGCCACTGCCGTTGACGACGGTTATTCCGACGCTTGTGGGGATTGCTCTGATCGGAGTCGTTCGACAGAGACATCAGGATAAGAACATTGAAACGAGCCTTGAGCTTCGCCGCCGCAAGATCGATCTACATCGTCATACCCTTTTATACGAGCAGGCCGTTGCGGCCACCGAAGAGAGCGAGGCGCGCTATGAAACGGTGATCGATTCGATGGCCGAGGGCGTGATCGTTCTGTCCTCCGACGGTGTGATGATCGCCTGCAATCGCAGCGCTGCTGAGATCCTTGGGATGCATCCGGAGAATATCGTCGGGTCGCAGATCGCCGATTTAAACCTGCGTCTGTGCCGTGAGAACGGAGAGCCTTTCCCCGCCGATGAACTGCCATCCACTTTCGTTCAAAAGCAAGTTCAACCGGTTAACGATGTTGTCGTCGGTATCGACGTCGATAACTCCCAGAAGAAGTGGCTGCGCGTGAATGCAAGGCCGCTCTTTCGCCGCGGATCAAGCGTCCCCTACGCAGCGACCGTTACCTTCGCCGATATTACCGAGTATAAAGCGCAGGCCGATACGATCCGCCATCAGGCCTTTCACGATACGTTAACGGGACTTGCGAACAGGGCTCTGCTTAAAGAAACTCTCGACCTTGAACTGGCTCATGCCAGCCGCGAAAAGAGTATCCTGGCCGTCCTCTTTTTGGATCTGGACGGTTTCAAGAACGTGAATGATTCTCTCGGTCATTCGATCGGCGATGCTCTGCTTGTCGAAGTCGCGCGGCGCCTTCGCCACTGTCTGCGCCGGAGCGATACTCTTGCCCGCGCGGGCGGAGACGAGTTCATCGCCGTGCTGCCAAAGATCAATTCTCCGTTTGACGCTCGTAGCGTCGCCGACAAGGTGCTGGCCGAGCTTGAGAAGCCCTATGCCGTCGGCTCCGATATACTGAGCATTTCGGCCAGTATAGGCATAGCGATCTTTCCTGATAACGGCACAGACGGTGATTCACTTCTTCGCAACGCCGATGCGGCGATGTATGCGGTAAAAAAGGCCGGCCGTCGCGGCATACGCTTCTTCGGTCCTGAGATGAACGAAAACGCCAGGGTGCGTCTCGGTCTTTTGAATAACCTGCGTCAGGCGATTCAGTCCGACGATTTGCGGCTTGTCTTTCAGCCCCGCCTTGATCTTCATACGGGCCGTATCGATAGCGCCGAGGCCCTGCTGCGCTGGAATACGAAAGACGGTCCCGTCTCGCCCGAAGTCTTTATTCCTCTTGCCGAAGAAGGCGGCCTGATTCACGCGCTCGGTGATGGCGTACTGCATAAGGCGCTCTCCGCCCAGAGGCAATGGTCGGCGGATAGCCACGACATCACCGTCGCCGTTAACCTCTCTCCGCGTCAATTCGCCGTTCCCGATCTTGTCGAACGAATCGAAGCGGCGACCCACCGTCTTGGAGTCTCTCCGGAAAGGCTTGAGATCGAGATCACCGAAGGCGTGATGATACAGAACGTCGAATCCGTAAGGCGCACGATGTATGCTCTGAAAGAGCTGGGATTGACGATCGCCCTTGACGACTTCGGAACAGGGTATTCCTCGCTGGCCTACCTGAAACACTTCCCGATCGACATCCTGAAAATCGATCGGGCCTTCGTATGCGAGATACCCGAGAATACGCAGGACGTCGCCATCCTCAGCGCTATCATCGGCGTCGCGAGGGCGCTCGGCATTCGCACCATCGCCGAAGGAGTCGAGACGCAAGAACAGGCCGACTTCATGAAGCAGGTCGGATGCGACGCCATACAGGGCTACTGGTTTGCAAGGCCTCTTGATTCGCAGTCTCTGCTCGATTTCATTCACAGGCATGACGTGCGGGCGGGCCGGCCGACCTCGTCGCACATCGCCTTCTGATCGGGGGATGCATTAAGCCTTCCTTGACCTGCCTCAGATCTATCCTTTCCCGCCTCATCCAAATGATCGCCTCGACCGTAGAGGCGCTGTCGCTGTTCCGATATACTCCCGGTCGAGGACGTTGCAGCGCTCCTTTTAAACAGGAAGCCGACAAGTAACGCCGGTATCATTCCGGCTGCCTTTCTTTTCGGTAGGACTCGAAATCCTTCTGGCCTTTCTCGCTCCAGTAATCACGGAAGGCCTTTTGATCCGGTTCGCAGTAAAAGTTCCAGGGCGTGTCGTGCATCCCAAAGTTCCACGGTAGGTGTTTGCGACGATAATACTCCCTTACCATCCGATGCCGATGCCCGTCAAACATCGGATGACGTCGGAACGGACCTCTGCCTTTCGGACCCATCCCACCGAAGAGCAGTCGGCTGAGGATGACTAACCCAACGGCCTGCCAGAAGTCTACTAATGGAAATCCAAAAAGGTCGGGCAGAAGGCCGTTCCAGAGATGCTGGACGACGACGCCGAACAATAATCCGATCAGGACGGCGACGGTCAGGCCGCCGACAAGACGCAATACAAATCGTGCGCTCTTCCGCGCTATTCCTGCAGTTTTCATAACTTCCTCCTGTAATCTTCTACTCATTTAACAAGAACACCCGATCCTACAGTAGCGTTCTGAATGCGTCTAACTCGCGGCTGAGCCGACGACGCGCCTCTCGATTCCAGCTGAGCACGGTTCCAAGCGGAACGCCAAGCATCTGCGCGGCCTCGCGATGCGTGTAGCCTTCGAGCTCTACGAGGCGAAAGGCTGCATGCAGGTTAGGAGCAAGTCCGTCTATGGCCCGCTCAATCTCTTGCAGCAAATCGGATAACTCGCTGATCTCTGCCGGTTGCGGGCGCCCGTCGCTCAGAGGATCAAGAAGATCCGCAGATAACGTTTCACGGCGTCGGCGATAGATATCGATGATTCTGTTTCGCAGAGCTCCGTATACATAGGCGGCCAGGTCTTCGATCTGATCGGCGACATCGAGTCTGCGCGAAAGCGCAAGCATTACGTCCTGGACGAGGTCTTCGGCGTCGATCGATCCCGCCTCGCGCAACATGGATCGCGCGAAACTTACAAGGCGCCTGTATTCGCTCTTGAAAAAGCCGCTGACGCCTCTCAGGTCTCGCTGCATACACATCCTGACGTCCGACTGATCGGATTATTGAGAGAATTCCCGTGATTTACAACTTCTAACATTTCCAGACTCTCATCCAGAGCTCTAATAAGAGACTCTACAAAGAAAGTCTGTCCCGGTGCTCACGGATTCTGTCTGGATCTCATTATTTGTGAAGAAATGTGAAAAAAAAGGCTGCGCTCAGAGTCTTTATACGCATGAAACAATTCTCTGCGAAAATCGCCTCTTTCGGGGCTTTTATGGCCCTTGCGGCCGTTATCTCTTCGGTTCTGAGCTTCATCGGCTATAACCTGCGTGTTCTCATGTGGGTCGATATGTGGGGCGAAACGATGGGCTGGGTTGTGCGCGGCGGCGTTCTTGTGGCCGGCGGCCTGCTCTATTTCGTTTTCAGCAAGCTCTCTGACTCTCCTGAAGAGGCTTGAAAAATAATTCCCACCTTCAGGAGCTTGTATCCGTATCAGACTCATTCGCCGTAGCCGGCCTTCTGGCTACGGCGTTTCTTTTCGCGCCGACTTTTTCAGTCGACGACAGTGCCAGATCCTATCTCATTGAGTCTATGCTTCTGGCCGTTCCCGTCTATAACGAAGAATCTAATCTGCCTCTCTTTTTCCCTGCACTTTTTGCCGGTCTTCCCGAGGCCATTGACGAAGTGCTTTTCATCAACGACGGCTCGTTCGATGCATCGCCCTTAATTCTTGAAGAGGTAAAGCGTCCGGGCGTTGATATCGTTCATCATACGACGAATCAGGGCTACGGACAGGCGATGATCACGGCGATGACCGAGGCCCGCCGACGCGGCCACGACTACCTGATCACGATGGACTGTGACCGGCAGCACCGTCCCGAAGACATCCGACATTTTATCGACGCCGACCTGGCCATCGACGTCGTCTCGGGCTCGCGCTACCTGCCGTCTTCGCGGCGATGCGGCGACGCCCCGGAGGATCGCGTCCAGGTGAACAGCCGTATCACGACCCGCCTGAATCGCCGCTTCGGATTCCGGTTAACCGACGCCTTCTGCGGCTTCAAACGATATCGCATGCAGAATATCGATCCGGCGCTCTTTACGGAGCGCGGTTATGCCTTTCCCATGGAATTCTGGGCCTACGCCGCCGTCGAAGGCCTGAGCATCGAAGAGCTGGCCGTAAGCCGCATCTATACGACCGACAGCCGCAGCTTCGGCGAGGATCTCGATCGCACGCGAAAGCGCTATCACTACTACCTGAAAGTTCTGCATCAGAGCACCGTGCGTTTTTCGGCTCTGCACGCCTGAGTACAATAAAAGGTCGGCCGCAGAAGAATGCGGCCTTCACCGCAAAAAACAATCACCCGACTCTTCGATCCGTGAGGTCGAGCAGCTCCAGAGCGGTCGCATTCGAGCGAAACGTTCGCGCTGAACCCGTCTTCAGATCGAGCAGCTCAAGATCAAAGCGTGCCTGCTTGCTATTGCGGCAGAGCGAGATGCGTCCGTCCGGGTTCACGTAATCGAGTTCGGCGAACTGCGGGCTTATCATCTTCCCTGTCAGGCGGAAGTCGTTATCAGAAAAAGCAAAGCTCCACGAGTTTTCGTCGCTCTGTATGTTATGCGATGCCGCCTTACGAAGCGATGTCCAGCGCAGCGTGCGTCCGTCTATGTGCAGAACCGCCATACTCAGGTAAGGCGTGATTACCGGGCCGAGCTTGATCTTAGCCGAGAATCCCTCGAAATAAACGGAGGGGTCCTCTGCCTCGAAAGCGCTGCAATGCCCCCAGCAGTAATGATAGGAGTGCTTTCGCCCCCAGTTATGGCCCTGCATGCCAGGGGCATTCTGTATACGGATCTCTTTCCCGTTCACATGCACGACGCCGTTCACAAGAGCGGCAGGAAGAGGCGACAGTATTTTCATGCCCGGAAAGCCGTCGGCATACAGAAAATCCTGGCCGAGAAGAAAAAGCGGATCGGCTAACGGTGTAAGTTGAAGATCCCAGCGAATCTCGCCGGCTTCGCCTATCAGGCTTCCCGAACACCTGTTGCCCGTCCATTGCGCCGTGCCGAATCGCAGCCCCGGCGCTTTCCCTGCTTCCCCTGCGTCCCCTGAATGAGAGCATTCAGCAGGCGAATAAGATGTCTTCCATATCTGTGCATGTTGCCGGTCGAACCAGATGGCCCAGACGTCGGCCACGCCGTCTTTTGCGACGGAGCCTCGCAGGTAGGTGAATTTTACCCAGAGAGCCTGTTCGCCGACGTTCAGCTTGAGAAAATAGCTCTCAACATGGTCTTTCTTGATATACGGATAAACGGGTTCGTTACCCGAATCCTTTTTGTAATCTCGCATCGTACACTCTCACTGTTTTTTCGGTCAGCAACGACCGATTTTTTTGTTTGCTGGCTGCCCGGCACGATCCGTTTCAGTACGGCCGTCTGCAGGCAATCATGTCTTTTTAATCAGAGCGAAGATTCCTTTCAGCTCGTCTTCAAGTTCGCACTTCAAATATCGCCCCGGTTCGAGCGTCATACCGATCCATCCGTAGGCCTCTGCGGGCGAGACGACCGTCAGATCCCATCCTGGCTTGAGTTTCGGGCATTCATTCCGTCTTATGCAGACGGCAGATCATCTGTGTGGCCCGCGGCTTCGGATACGCCCACGCCGACGGCAGATAAAGGCATCTCTGTTCGAGCTCGGCCACCTTCATCATACAGCGAATCTCAAGCTCGTATTCTTTGAAGATACGCAAAATCGGATCGACTACTTTCAGCGAGAAGTGTCCCTTCTTTGCGTTATACGCCGACCGGTACGAAATCTCTTCGGCCGCATGTTCATCATTACCGAGCCTTTCTCGCAAAAAGAGAATATAGCGTGAAAACTTAAGGGCCTCGGCAATCTGCCGAGGCGGCCGCTTCGGATTCGGGCGAGGAAGCTCCCTCGCCGCCCTCTGCACTCTCTTCGCTCGCCTCCTGGCCTTCACTGATTAAGAAGTCGGCGATTGAAACGCCGCTTGAAGGGGCGACGGACGATGCCTCAGGCAGTTCAGAGGCAAGCTCGGTGAACGCCTCCTGGGCCAGTATCGTATCGGCGACGGTCTTCGAGGCTCCCAGGCTGCTTGCAAGATCGGCGCTCTTTCGTTTCAGATGGTTTAAAGCATCGGCCTCCTGTGCGGCGTCTCTACTGAGCGATCCGTCCACGTCGCCGATTTCCATGAGAAGGCCGGCAAGAAAGGCGTTGATATGCACATGACGGATCTGCAAAAACCGATACATGACGATGGCCAGGGTTAACAGCGTCTGTGAGATCAGGGCCGTGTAGCGGGCCGGACTGCGGTGCATGAGAATAAAGCATGTCACGGCAATACGGCGATTGCGGAAGGCATTTCGTATATAACTCTGATAACGATGTCCTTCGATAGCATACAGGCGCTTGAAGAAGCTCCATTCGTCGATGGCATGAATGGCGTGGTTCGCAAGAAAGGCAGAGATGCTTCTATTTAATTCTGACGTTATGCGAACGGAAAACTTCTCCTGATAGGAGCCTCTTATCTCGCGCAGTTTTTCAAAAACTCCGGGTTTGAGAGGAACATCGGCCTTGATGAGAATCTTGCCGCTGTTGTCTTTCAGGTCTTCAGAAAGCCGCAGAACGCCTTGAAGGTCGAGCTGAGTGTAGAACGTTTCGAGAGAGAGCACATCGTCGAATATGATGGCATCACCGGAAAGCTTCATGATGGGTTCCAGCGCCGCCTCCACTGGAGGCGGCTTTCCTTAACTGTAACTTTACTTCTTAATGAGCCGGTATGCGAAAAGCAGTATAACGGCCCCACCGACGGCAAGCAGAAAGGACTTCAGACTGAAGCCCGTCAGGCCTCCGAATCCAAGAAGCGAACCGATATAACCACCGACGAAAGCGCCGGCAATACCAAGCAGAATCGTGATGATCCAGCCGCCCGGATCTTTACCCGGCATAAGCAACTTGGCTACAATACCGGCGAGTAAACCCATGATAATCCATGCGAAAAATCCCATCGTATCCTCCGTGTTTTTGATGACCTTACCGAATATGGTAAAAAAGTCCAATCCTTTCCTTCCGTCGGGTCAGTCCGACGGGGCAAAAAAACGCATTGCCTGCGATAAAAACGTTTGCATCAATCCTGTATCTTTATGCGAATCTTTGCAAGCTCCTCTTCCAGATCGCGTTTTTGATACCGGCCTTCGGCTTGCTCCGATCCAGCCGAAGGCCTCCTGTGGCGAGACCACGTGCAGATCCCATCCGTTCTGCAGATGCGGACAGCTCGTCACCGTATGCCTGCAGATGACCTGTGTGGCCCGCGGCTTCGGATACGCCCATGCCGAATGCCTGTAAGGGCAGCGGCTTTCAATATCAGCGAGCATCATCAATGACCGGTACTCCAGCTCATACTCCCGGAATCGTTTCAAAACGGGATTCACAAGATCCAGATTAAAGAATCCCTTACGGGCGTTATAGGCGACGCGAAACGAAACTTCTTCAATCAGATGCTCTGAATGTTCAAGCTTCGTGAAAAGAAAGAACACGTATCTCGTGAACTTCAGAATCTCGGCAAGAACGGGAATCAGACGCTCATCATCTTTATGTGCATCGCTATCCCCCCTTCAGCAGACTCTTCGAAAAACAGAACATTCTCCATCGAATCGATCTGCCTGCTTTCTTTCGTCGCATCGGCATCGCCGGCGATCTCCTGTGCCAGCTCAGAGAACGCCTGCGCCGACCGGATGGCCTCAACAACAACGACAGGAGCATCGAGACGGGAGGCCATCATGCCGGCCTTCTCAGAGACCTCGCGAAGCGCAAAGGAACTGTCATAGGCGTCCAGCATAACCTTTCTCGACGGAAAGGGCAGCTCCGACAGGAATCCCATAAGAAAGGACGTCGTGTGAATACGCGGCAATCGCATCGGCAGATGTAGAGCGATTCCCAGAGAGAGGATGCCCAGTCTGCACAGATGCGCGAAATGATCGGGGCTCTGCTGCTTGAGGATGTAGGCCGAGACCGCAATACGCGGATGCTTTAATGCCTGAAAGACATATCGAAACGCTCTCTTACCAGGCTCTTCGTAAAGACGTCGGAAGAGAGGATGCTCGCTCACGTACTGTTCGATCGCGCCGACAAGCGAATTCGTGATGATCTCAACAAGCTCCGACGATAGCTTGATGCTGAAGCTCTCGTTAAAGGCCCCTCGAATCTCTTTCAGTTTATCGATCTGGCTCTGCTTGACGGCGATATCTTCTTTGATAAGAATCTTGTCCTGCCGGTCTTTCAGGTCTTCGTTCAGACGCAGAACTCCGCTCAGATTGAGGGCATAGAAAAAGGCCTCAAGCTCGCCGAAGCTATCGATCATGAGGCCGTTGGGTCCAAGCTTCATTCGTATGAATAGACGCAGCAATCAACGGTTTTCCTATTAAGAATGCCACTGGTAAAAAACGACGCAAAATTTCGAAACGGAATTGACGTGCGTGCCACATCATCCCCCATAACGGAAGCTACACAGCACCTATCATCATGGCCGATAAAGAATCCACCTCCGGGCTATCCGTCGACGAAACCAGCGCTCTCAAGGCCGTAACCGAGTCGATCAATCAGATGGCCGGTTCGCTCACCGGACGAAACCTCGAGCAGAAGATCCAGGAGTACACCTCGGTGTACGGAGAGATCCTGCTTGGAATGCATAACCGCCTGAACGACCTTGAGCGGGAATCGAAGTCCCTGCGCAAAGAGGTCTCTCAGCAGCACCGGCGCATCAGTTCTCTCGAAAATAAACTCAGCGAAGAACGGCGCGGACGCAGCCGTACGGATCGCCTGATCGGCCTCACCGCCCTGATCCTTTCGGCAGCATCTCTCGTTTTATGGCTTCTCTCGAATCTTACGAAAAACTGAAGCGCCTGTATGGCATTCGCAATCGCTTCTGGGCCCGCAGCGTCGATACGCTGACGCCACTGCTGCGCGATGCGCATAACAGAGCGCTGCTTCAGAATCATAAGGCGCTGCTTATCGCCATGCGAGCGACGGAGCGTTCGCTTCGCGCAGGCGAGGCGTCGTCACAACGCGTCTTCTATCGCAGCTTCACGCGAGCCTTTCAGTATCTGCGCCGAGTAGGTCCCTTAGCCCTGCGCCCCGGTCAGCAGGTGGCGCTTCTTTCGAAGAACGATCATGTCTCTCTCACCGTGCGCAACTCCGACGGCTCGCTCGATGCCCGCCTGCGCCAGCGCCTGCTTTCTTCGCTGGAACGAGTGGCCGCCGGTATTCCCGAGAGCCCTCCGGAATCGATACTTGATGCGCCGCCGGGCGAGTGGGCCGTGTCGACGCTTCTGGCCGCCCTTCCGCTTGAAGAGCCTGTAACAGAAAAAGAAGGCGAGCTGTGGGATGAGATCCTCGACAGCCCCACCGGCCAGCTTCTCGGCAATTATATTCCAGGATTCTCCATTCTACTGAAGTTGTACAGAGAGCGCGAGCGTCTTAAAGAGGGAGAGTGGATTGCCGTCGCCGGTGAGATCCTCGGTGAAGGGGCTCGCTCTACGGCACAGGGCGCCATGCAATTCCTGCTCTCGCAGATGCGCTCGGGCGCAAAGCTTGCCGGTCCGCTGAGCTTCCTTTTCGGAGTCAGCGTCGATCGGGCGATGTTACTCAAAAAGCAATGCGATAGCGTCGACGGCGCACGTCGACGCATCGAAGAACTGCTTCCGCTTTACCGCCAGTATCGTTAGCGTTTCTGGCTCTTATAGATTGCTGATCCTGCCTGCTTGATGCTGGCAACGGCGCCGGCGGGTCTCTGAGTGCCCGGCCTCTGAGTGAAATCGGATTCTTCCCGTCAAATAACGGTTGAGCAGTGTGCCACAGGCGCAGAATCGACCTTGTGAAACTTTCTTTAAACCGCACCGGACGTTCCGTATCCGGTCCTGTCGTACTTGTAATCATGGACGGCGTTGGCCTGTATAAAGGCCGAGCCGAAGGCTATCCCGGCAACGCCGTCGACCTCGCCGGCGCCCCTTTTCTCAAAGACCAGCTCCAGCATGCTCCGATCCGGCTGCAGCTGAAGGCTCATGGAACGGCCGTGGGCATGCCCTCCGACGAAGACATGGGTAACTCTGAGGTCGGTCATAACGCCCTTGGAGCCGGTCGCATCTTCGATCAGGGCGCGAAGCTTGTAGCCGGCGCCATCGCATCGGGTCAGCTTTTTACAGGATCTGCCTGGATGGATCTCGTAGGCTCTCGCGAGAATCCCGGCGCCGCCGTCAAAGGTGCGACGCTTCACTTTATCGGGCTTCTATCGGACGGTAACGTTCACAGCCATATCGATCATCTCATCGCCATGCTGCGCAAGGCGCACGAGGCCGGCGTAAGGCAGGTTCGTCTGCACATCCTGCTTGATGGTCGCGACGTCGATGAAACAAGCGCCCTGCTCTATGTCGATAAACTCGAGGCCGTGCTCAAAGAACTCGATGCAACAGGTAAAAACTATCGCATCGCCTCGGGCGGCGGACGCATGAAGGTGACGATGGATCGCTATGAAGCCGACTGGAGCATGGTCGAGCTCGGCTGGAAGACGCACGTCGCCGGCGAAGGACGCCAGTTTGCATCGGCTAAAGAGGCCATCGAGACCTTTCGCAACGAGATCCCTGGCGTCACCGATCAGGACCTGCCTGCCTTTGTCATCGGCGAGAGCGGAGCTCCCGTCGGCCAGATCAAAGACGGTGATGCCGTAATCTTCTTTAATTTCCGAGGAGACCGCGCCATCGAGATCAGTCGGGCCTTTGTCGAATCCGACTTCAACGTGTTTGAGCGGCATCCGAAGGTTTCGGTGAAGTATGCGGGTATGATGCAGTATGACGGCGATTTAAAGATGCCTCCGGTCTTTCTCGTCGATCCGCCGGCCATCGACGAAACGCTTACGGAGTATCTGGTGGCGGCGGGCGTGAAGCAATATGCGTTATCCGAAACGCAGAAATTCGGTCATGTCACGTATTTCTGGAACGGCAACAACTCGGCGAAGATCAGCGAGGCGCTTGAAACCTGGGAGGAGATCCCCTCTGACGTCATCTCTTTTGATCGTAAACCGCGCATGAAGGCCGACGAGATCGGCGCCGCTCTTGTAAAGGCCATCGAAAGCGGCGAATATGGCTTCTTGCGCGTGAACTTTGCAAACGGCGATATGGTCGGTCATACGGGCATACTCGATGCCGCCGTCGCCGCCGTCGAGGCCGTCGATCAGAATCTACCGCGCATCCTTGAAGCCGTAAATAAAAAGGGCGGCATCCTGCTTGTCACGGCCGACCACGGAAACTGCGAACAGATGTATGAGGTGAACAAGAAAACGGGCGAACCTCTGAAGAACGATAAAGGCGGCTTTGCAAGTAAAACAAGCCACACTCTTAATCCCGTGCCCTTCCTCGTTCTCGGCAACGTCGATGGGCTTGAGGCTTCAGGCGTTGCCGGTGCGGGCCTGGCTAACGTCGCCGCAACGGTAATGACGCTGCTTGGCTTCGAACCGCCGGCCGGTTACCTGCCCTCCGTTCTTCGCTGGAAGTAAACCGTTTATTCAGGGCCGGCTCTCTACGATCAGAGCCGGCTGCCGGCCTTCATGCTGGCCCGAACTATTCCGCCTTACTTTTTCTTCTCTTTCTTCTCATGCTCTTTTGCATGAGCGGCCGCAGCTCGCACAAAGCCGGCGAAAAGAGGGTTAGGCTCGGTGGGCTTCGACTGAAATTCAGGATGAAACTGGCATCCAAGAAACCAGGGATGCTGCGATTGCTTCAGCTCGACGATCTCGACCAGCTGCTTGTCGGGGCTGATGCCCGAAAAGATAAGACCGGCCTTCTCCATCTCAGCTCTGTAGCGATAGGTGAACTCGAAACGATGACGGTGTCGCTCCCGGATGCGCGTCGCTCCGTATTCTTTATGAGCAAGCGTGTTCTCGGTGATCAGCGCCGGGAATCCGCCCAGTCGCATCGTGCCGCCTTTCTGTTCGAGCCCCATCTGCTCCTCAAGAAGGGAGATGACGGGATATTCAGCGGCAGGATTGAACTCCGTTGAATTCGCGTTCTGCCAGCCGAGCACATTGCGGGCGTATTCGATCACGGCGCACTGCATTCCAAGACAGATGCCGAAGAACGGTATCTTATGCTCCCGCGCATAGCGGATGGCCATCAGCTTGCCCTCGATGCCTCTGTTGCCGAAGCCGCCGGGAACAAGGATGCCATGCACGTCATGCAGTACGGACAGGTCGTCAGTGCGTTCCAGCTCTTCTGGGTCAACTTTAACGAATTGAACGTTAACCTGCGAGGCGATTCCGCCATGCATCAGGCCTTCATACACGGAACGATAGGCGTCTTGAAGGGCGATATACTTACCGACGACGGCGATACGCACGTCACGGCTCGGATTATGAATGATGTCGAGGATCTCCGTCCACTTCTTGAAGTTCAGGCGCTTCGCTTCCATCTGAAAATGATCGAGTACGACCTGATCGAGCCTCTCGTTGCGATACATCTCGGGAATCTCATAGATGCTGTTCTGAATATCAGAGGCTGAGATGATATTCTCGTTGCGCACGTTGCAGAAAAGAGAGAGCTTCTCTTTCATATCCTGACTGAGCGGAGTGCGCACGCGACAGACAAGCACGTCGGGCTGAATACCGTAGGTCATCAGCTCCTTTACGCTGTGCTGCGTCGGTTTCGTTTTCGCCTCACCGGCTGCCGTAATCGTCGGCACAAGCGTCAGATGAATGAAGCAAACGCCCTCTCGCCCCTTTTCGCGTCGCATCTGTCGGATGGCTTCGAGAAACGGAACGGACTCGATATCGCCGACGGTGCCGCCGATCTCAACGATCACGAAGTCGATCTCTTCGTCATTGGTCAGATCGGTGATGCGTTTCTTGATCTCGTTAGTGATATGGGGAATAACCTGAACCGTGCGGCCCAGATAATCGCCGCGTCTTTCCCGCTGTATGACGGCGTTATAGATCTGCCCCGTGCTGACAGAGTTTGCCCGGGTGAATTTCGTATTTCTTGTAAAGCGTTCGTAGTAGCCGAGATCGAGATCGGTTTCGGCCCCGTCGTCGGTAACATAGACCTCGCCATGCTGAAACGGACTCATCGTTCCGGGGTCGATATTGATGTAGGGATCCATCTTCTGCATCGTAACGCGGTATCCACGGCTTTCGAGCAGAGTTCCAAGAGCAGCGACGGTCACACCTTTTCCAAGGGACGAGCAAACTCCTCCGGTAATGAAAATATAGCGGGCACTCATGAATCGGCAGACTCCTGCAAGCGGGGATGTACTCCACCATTTTTCTTGCGGGAATACATGTCGAGATCGGCCTGATGCATTACGGAATCCAGATCATCCAGTCTGCCTGTAGACAGCCCGTACGAAAATGCAAAGGCCGGATCATGCTCGCCACAACGCTCCTGCAATCTGTTTAACGAGGCTTCGAGGCGTCCGAGGATTTCAGGCAGCTTATCGGGAGACGAATTCTGAATCAGTACAAGGAACTCATCCCCTCCGATGCGAAAAATTCGGTCCGTTCCGCGTATCAACAGCTGAAGATAATGCGCGATATAGCAGAGCGCCCGATCTCCGGCCTGATGCCCGGCGCCGTCGTTGATCGCCTTGAAGTTATCCAGATCGATGACGGCAAGGGCGCAGCCTCGATCTTCGCTGCGTCTGCCTGTCCACTCTGCGCGAAGATCCTCAAGCCGGCGGCGATTGAAAACGCCCGTCAGCGGATCACGATGGGCGAGATCTCTCGTCTCTTCGTAAAGCATGGCGTTTGCGAAGGCGATGGCGGCAAAATCGGCGATGGTCTGTATAACGATAAAATCCTGATGCGTGTAGCCGCCGCCGTCGTAGCGGTTGATCAGCTCGATAACGCCATACACCCTTTCTCGAAAACGAAGCGGAACGGCCATGACCGATCGCGTCTCGAACCCGGTCTGCTCGTCCACCTTGCGCGAGAATCGATCATCTGAGCGGGCGTCGGGAACGAAAACGGGCTCCCCGGTCTGGGCGACGTATCCGGCGATGCCCTCCCCTGTTTTCAGCCGGATGTTCTCGATACGCTTCAGATCGATGCCTTCGGCGACGACAAAGAAGAGCTCGTCGGAGTTCGCATCGACCCGCATCAGGCTCCAGTGCGTCGGATTAAAGAAGGTCTGAATCTCCTTCATCACGCCTTCGACGATATGTCTGAAATCGAGAGACGAGGTGATCAGCTTGCCGATGCTTGCATAGAGATGCAGCAGGGAATGGTCGGCTCCGTCGGTCTGAGAATCATCCATCCTGTCTGACTCTTGCAAGATGCCTCCCCGCGTCAAACGGTTTCTCGGCGCCTTGCAGGCACGTGAGGCGCTCAAAATGAGGCGATTTCGGGTGAGATCTGCTCTCAGGTGGGGGTTTGCACCTTTACCGACGGCACCCTACCGGGGAAAGGGCGGCGCTTTTCCGGCCGATGGCTTTGTACTGTTACGGTTCAGTAAGAGGGAGTTCTTTATGCCGGAGGAGGCGGCGGGGTTAGTCATGAGCATCCCTCAAGCGATCTTTCCAGTAGTCGGGATGACGGCTCTGGTGGGCTACCGCCACGATATAGACAATATCATCATGGAGCATGTACAGAATATTGTAAGGGTAACGATGCAGACTCTTTGATCGAACCAACGTCTCTCGAACCGTAGAACCCTCGGGAAAGGTACATACATAGGTGAGGCACCGATCAAATTCTTCTACAAAGTTTCGGGCTGCCCGACTGGATCTGATCCGATAGTATTTTATCGCCTCCGTGAATTCTCTGTCGACCGCCGCATCGAATTTATATCCTCTCATGCACCATGGCCCGGGCCTTCGCCATCACGACATCGCCTTCGAGCAGTTTCGCTTTACCATCAAGGATTGCCTGCGCACGCTTTTCCGCTTCGGCGATCCAGGCTTTCTCTATTTCCGGATCTGTCTTTTCCACTTCTTCAGAGAGATCCAGGAAAAGAAGCTCTCGTTCTTCGGGCGTCAGTTCCTTCACCGCTTCTCTCACTTCTTCCAGAGTCAACTTAGCCATCGCCATTTACCTCACCTCATAAGCTCTTCACTTCACGCCTTTCGTCCACTCCTTTTCTGCTGCTCGACCGGCTTCACCCCTGCTCCACCGTCGGCGTCAGAATATCTGCGTAAAGAACATAAGGCTGCGCCTGCTCCACCCAGCGTAGCTCCTCGGCCTCCAGATACTGTTGCAGCTCAGAACGCTTGCCCCGGCCGTTCAGATACTCAAGCAGCCGGTCGTCGCCTGCAAGCATCTCGATGGCAAGCAGGTCGTCTCTGTATTCGTAGGTCTCGGTTCGCCAGGCAAAATCGGCAAACCGCTCTTTTATGAGGCGCAGCAGAGCCAGACTGAAGAGCAGAGAATGAAAGCGGCGGCCGAGAGGAAGAAGCTGCCATCCGTTGCAGACCGAGCCTGCGAATTTGTGAAACGTGGGAATAAAGCGCAACGGACGTAACGACAGATCGTCCTGGCGAATCTCATCTCTCTGTGCAAGAGACATCATCCAGTTCTCGTCGATATACGGAGCGCCGAAGATCTCGAAGGGCCGCGTCGTTCCGCGCCCCTCGCTCAGATTCGTTCCTTCAAGCAGACATTGCCCTGCATAGACGAGCGGCGTGATAGGCGAAGGCATATTCGGCGAAGGAGGAATCGTCCAGGGCGGCTGCATGGCTGTGCGCCTGTCTATCTCTTTCGTTAACCATCCGGTTTCATCTTTGATCGGAATGCTGTGATCATAAGGTATGACGGCAAATTTCAGACGGTGTCCGTTTTTCAGATCGGGATGCCGGTCGCGGTAATATAGAAGAAGCTCCGCCGCCGTCAGCCCATGACGATGCGGAACGCCGGGCACTCCCACAAAAGAAGCATAGCGACTCTGAAGAGGCGTCCCTTCAACGGCCCTGCCCGCCGGATTCGGACGATCGACGATACAGAATGCAGGCGGATTCTCAAGAGTGAGAGCGACCTGCATCGTATAAAAAACGCTCGTTAAAAATGTATAGTACCGCGCACCGACATCCTGAACATCTACGATAATCATATCAAGATCCTTTAATAAGGATGCATCGGGAAGAAGCGAACTCTCACGCTCCCCGTACAGCGAAACCCACTGCACGTCGCGAAGAAATCGATACGGCGAAACGGAATCGATCGGTATCTGATCCTGTAGCTCGGCAAAAAGACCATGCTCTGGAAGAAAAACTCTCTCAAGTCCAGGGATAACCTCAAATGAATAACGATTTCTGGCAAAAGAAAAGGATACCTGATTGGCAAGTAGTCCGACGCGCATCTCGCGGGGAAGGACATCAAGCAGGCGATCGACGGGATCAATGAGCATGAGACAGTCCACGCTAAGATTCCAGGCAGTCAAACCCTCCACTTGAGGCCGAACCAAAAGAGATGCGGAAAGTTTTACAGGCACGGAACTCCTTTATGAAAAATTCTCGCAGCCTGAACCTTTTAGAACCTGCGACATTGACGAAACGCGAAAAAAAACCGAATCATTGAATAAACAAACAAGAGTCTGGCGTCTCATTTACGTCGGATGTATACAAAGCGGCAAACCCCTCAGAAAAAATCCAGTGGAGAGAGGTTACGTAAACGTTAAAGATCGGATCGCCGATGATCGGTGGTCACAGGCAGGGGAATGGGATGAAAAAGAGTATGAATGCTTTCGTTCTGAGGGCAGCTTTGCTGCTTTTCTCTGCTATGCTTTCTGGCTCCTGCGCTGCCTGGCCTGCGTTCACGGCGGCGGCCGGTCTTGCAGCCGGTACAGGCGGAGGCGGATCTCTGTTTTTCATGCCAGGCGGCAGCAGCGAGAGCGTCCTTTCTTCGATTGAGATAACGGCGCCTTCACCGACTTTCGCGAAAACGACGACACAGGCCCTTCGCGCAACAGCGCTCTTTTCAAACGGCACACATTCCGATATTACGGCCGATGCTCTCTGGTCATCGTCAGATTCGAGCATCGTGAGCGTATTGCCCGACGGCACCGCCACCGCTGTAAATACCGGCTCGGCCACCATCACCATAACGTACTCGGGTAAAACGGGTCAGCTCGTGCTCACGGCAAGCTCAGCCCCTCTCACCTCGCTGAATATCTCCTGTGTGAACCAGGCAAGCGCCCTTCCCGTCGGCGTGACGCGCGCCTGTACGGCAACCGGCAATTTTGCCGATGGATCGACACAGGACCTTACGTCTGATCCGAATACCGTCTGAAGCACCGCAAGCAGCCATATTGCAACGATCTCATCGACAGGCGTCGTGACGGCGCAGAATACGGGAACGACGACTATCAGCGCAAGCCATAACGGGATTCAGGCCGCCGGGGTTAGTCTGACCGTCAGCGCCGCCGCACTCAGCTCTATCGAGATATCGCCGGCGAATACGTCTTTGCCGTTAGGCAAAAAGCAGCAGTATACGGCAACAGGTACCTACAGCGACGGATCGACGCAGACGATTACCGATCAGGTAACATGGTCGTCGGCAGACACGAACATAGCGACGTTCAGCTCTGCTTCCGGACAGGAGGGATTCCTCTCCACACATGCCGAGGGATCGGCGACGCTGACGGCGACGCTGGGTGCTGTGTCGGCTTCGACAGGCCTGACCGTAACCGAGGCCGTTCTCGAATCCATCAGCATTACGCCGCCTCCCCGTCCGCTGCAAAGGGAACGACGCTTCAGTTAACGGCTACCGGATTGTTTTCCGATGGAACGACATCAAATATCACAGATCAGGTAAATTGGTCGAGCGACGACGCCGATATCGTAACGGTCGCTAACGGCGCAGGATTCGAAGGAAGGGCGACGGCCGTCGCCACCGGGTCGACGACGATCACCGCTGAAATCGGCGGCATCGACGCCTCGATAACGTTCACCGTAACGCCCGCCGTGTTGAGTTCGATTCAGGTTCATCTCGACGATTCCTCGATTGCGAAAGGAACATCGACGACGGCTACGGCAACAGGCGTTTATACCGACGATCCACGCAGGATATCGGAGATCAGGTTTCCTGGACGTCTTCGGTGCCTTCTCGCGTACAGATCGGAACGTTAACAGGAACGACCATAGCCCTGATCTCGCCCAAAACCGGTTCGACAGGAAATGCCACGATTACGGCGACGCTTGGCGCAGTAAACGGCACGGCTACGTTAACCGTCACGGCGGCGACCCTTGTTTCTATACAGATTGATCCGACCAACCCCTCCGTTGCTCTCGGGTTGACGCAGGCCTTCACGGCGACGGGAACGTACACCGATGACACGACGCAGGATCTCACGACGTCTGTAACATGGAATTCCAGCAATACCTCTGTGGCGACGATCAGCAATGCAGCCGGACAGGAAGGCGTGGCGACGACGCTATCGCAGGGAACGACGCAAGTCGGCGCACAGCTTGGCGCAGTGAACGCGCCGACCACGACCCTGACCGTCGGTGCGAAAGCACTGCAGTCCATTACGATTGCGCCTAATCCGACGCTCAGCATTGCAAAAGGCCGCACCCAGAATTTTACGGCAACAGGTAATTATACGGACGGGTCGACGTCCGATCTGACCGAGACGGTAACATGGGTCAGCTCTGATACGGACAGCGCTGCGATCAGCAATGTTGCAGGCAGCCGCGGACGTCTGACGGCCCTTGATGAAGATACCGTCGATATAACGGCGACCTACAACTCTATTACCTCCGATGCCACGGAGGTTACGATCACGGCCGCCGTGCTTGATTCGATTCAGGTAACGCCTGACGATGCAAGCCTCGCTAAGGGCCTTCAACAACAGTATACGGCAACGGGGGTTTACTCCGATGCGACGACGCTCGATCTGACCGATCAGGTAACCTGGAGCTCGTCTAACGCCAGAGCGACCGTTTCCAATGCAGGCGGATCTCAGGGAATGGTTGTGGCGGTAACGACAGGTTCCGTTTCCATCTCGGCGACGCTTGGCGGGGTCACCGGTTCGACCGATTTAACCGTAACAGCTGCGGTTCTTGTTTCGATCGCCGTTTCGCCGACCGAACCGTCGATCTATTCAGGACAGACGCAGAATTTCACGACGGTAGGAACCTACAGCGATGCCTCGACGCAGTCGATCACAACACAGGTAACATGGACATCTTCAGCGACGACCGTTGCCACCGTTTCAAACGCGGGCGGTACGGAAGGCAGGGCGACCGGAGTTGCCGCCGGCTCTACGACCATAACGGCCACACATGCAGGAACAGGCATAAGCGGCTCGACCACGCTAACCATCCTTGCCTCTGACACGACGGCTCCGACGGTAATCGGAGCGGCGTCCCTGTCGCCCACCACAGTCAGGATAACCTTCTCTGAGCCTGTGAACGAAACGGAGGCGACGACGGCCTCAAACTATAAGGTCTCCCTCGCCTCTGCCGTATCAGGCAGCTGTTCGGATAACGGAAATTTTGCGACCGCTCCGACCACGCTATCGGTTTCGTCCGTCAGCGGCTCGGGCGCCGTCTATACGCTGACCCTGGGCAGCTCCCAGACAAGCGGACCATCGTATACCGTACTCGTCGATCGCGACGGAATTCATGACGTCGGCGCTCCGACTGCCAATGCTCTTGGATGCCCGAACTACGCCGACTTTGTCGGTCAGGAGCAGCTTAAAGTAAGTTCCGCCATATGTGCGAGCACGACATCATTTATCGTGACCTTTTCTAAGCCGGTGAGAACAGGCAACAACGTAGCCGGATCGGCCGAGTGCACGACAGCTACCGAATGTGGATATCGTTACCTGACGACTGGCGGAACGTCGCTCGGCAACATCACCAGCGCGAAGGTTCTTGATGGCGTCGTCTGCGGCGGGGCGACGGCCGATGCCAGCAAGGTCTGCTTGACGCATTCGCTCAATCAGTCGGGAGCGCAGTTTGGTATCGTTGTGGCGAACGCAGTGAACGGCGACGGCTTCGATAATGCCTGGGGATCTATTCGAGATTCCGGAAACACAGAAAACGTGCAGACCTCGCCCCGTGATCGCGTCAGCTTTCTCGGCTGCGGCAACTCCCCCATGAACTTCTCCGATGGGCCGATCTCGACGAATCCGTTCAGCGACGGTTCTTCTTTCGGTTATTTAACCGACTATAACGGGCAGATCTATATCGGCCCGAACAGCCTGGGGAACGCGGCGACCCGCTTCGCCTATAACGGCGGTTCGCCCGATCCCGTATCGTTCTCTTTCACTAAAGATACGACGGGCGAGAATTCCCGGAATACGGCCACTACGCGCGATGGCGGCA
Organism: Leptonema illini DSM 21528; assembly: GCF_000243335.1. Classification (NCBI taxonomy): domain Bacteria; kingdom Pseudomonadati; phylum Spirochaetota; class Leptospiria; order Leptospirales; family Leptospiraceae; genus Leptonema; species Leptonema illini. Next base: position 504,086 of record NZ_JH597773.1, read on the forward strand.
TCGCCGTCCCTCCCTATGTGACGCTCGGTCATTCCGGATGCACGGCGAACTCCGGAAATCTGTCAACCGGATGCGGTCCCGATAACGAAAACGGACGAGGCGTTTTCTCTACCGGAATTCTCAACGGAATACCGTATCTCTTTCTCGCAGGCGCTCGTTCCGGACAGAACTTCGATTACGTATATTACACTGCCGACACCGATACGGGGCTCGACTTTCGATACATCGACCTCGGAACTATCACGGGAACGGTTACGGCCGGTACGCAGGCGATGGTCGTGCATAACGACCGACTCTATGGCGGATTCGCAAAATTCAACTCCGGCTCGAACGCCCCTGACTTCGGCTATGTGACTTTCAATTCTGCCGATAGCGGCACCGGTTACTGCACAGCCGGCCAGAATTGCGACGCTGAGATCGGTTCCCGGGGGCAGAGATTCTTTATCAACTACCTGCCGTATTTCGGCGGTGATACACAGGGCGACCACTGCGTTTCAGGAACTTGCAACTGGGGTTATTATGTCGGCGTCGATTCGCTGTACGTTTTTCGCGGCTACATATACGCGGCGAACGGAGGTCTGAACAAGGTCGATCGTAACGGCTCCATCATGCGATCTACGGTTTCCGAACCGATCAATGTGTGCACGGGAAGCTCCCCCTATTGTTCGGACTGGACGGAGATCGGGCCGCGATCGCATTCGCGCTGGTACAACTCAAACGCCTGGTGGTCCCTTGAGCTAAAAGGCATCTCGGATCTTATTCCCGCAGATCGGGCGTTTGCGATGTTTGCCGAGTACAACGGTAATCTCTATGTCACGCGAACTGTATGCCAGACCGCACAATCAGCGGCGACCGGTATTCCCGGAAGCTTTACCGCAATCGCCGGATGCACGGACGGCACCGATACCAATCGGCGGGCCCAGCTCTGGAAATGCGTACCGGAGACGACGGGCGGGGCTGACGTCTGCGATGCAGGAGACTGGTCGGTCGTCGGCGATAACGGAACAGGGATTACAAACTTCGGCGATGCGAATAACCGAAGCATCACGATGGTGATAAAAAGCGGACCGTATCTGTATGTGGCCTTTGATAATACAAACGGCCTTGAGGTCTGGCGTACATCCGAAGCGAATCCCGGTTCATCGTCGGCCGTATGGACGCAAATCGGCGGCGACGGATTCGGCGATCCGACGAACATCCGCCAGTTTTTTTCGGCCGTGTCCGTATCGGTGAACGGCGTGGATTTCCTTTACGTGAGCGCCGGTCGTAACGGCGTTCCCGTGCGAGTCTACAGGCAGCAGAACTGATGAAAGCGATACGACTGTTAAACATTCCCGTGTTACCCTTGATACTGCTGGCGGCCTGCAGCGTCGACGCCCGGCCGCTTCAATTTGAAGTCGTGCCGCGTTTGCAGGGTACCGCCGTTCAGGCCGGCGGTGATGGTGATCTCGTCGGAACGCAGATCTATCGCTTCTCGCTAAAACGAGCTATCGACGTCACGCTCTCCGCAGAGATCGTAGCTCAGCGAACAGGCATAAGCGCAAGCTTCGTTCGGGAGGGGCTTCTGTTTTCGCCGGCAATCCCCTGCCAGAGCGCCGGTCTGATCATTCGATGCCATGCAGCGGCCGGCCAGACCCTTATAGGAACCTACCGGATAACCCTGAATAGCAATGACGGCAAGCCGATCACTTACAGACTCTTTGTGGCTTTACAGGGCCCCGGCTATGCTGAGGTGGAGGCGCCATGAACGTTCAGCTTCGATCATTATTGATTCTCGGCGCAGCACTATTTCTTACCGAAGGGTGCCGTCATGCCTATGTGCGGTATGGCGAGCTCCCGCCGGCAGTCTGTGTGAATTATCCGGAATCCATGGATTGCGCTCGCGCCAGAAAACGACAGACGGAGCTTCAGAATACGCCCGGGGAGCGCCATATCATCAAACAGAACTATTATCTCTTCGGATACTATCCGCGGAACGTCGTTCTCGACGTGCGGCAGTACTGCCCCGGCGGTCCGCGCTCCATTCATCGTTATACAGGCATGATGGACGGATTTCTCGAACAGCTAACGTTCACCATTTACTCCCCCCAAACGGTAGAAATTGAATGTGCACCACAATAACGAAAGCATCGGGCGCCAACGGCTGGCTACATCGACTCGCCACTGTGCTCTTTGCCCTGTCAGTCATTTTCAGCACGGCATTCTGTCATTCGGTCGTTATCGTTATCGGCGAAGAGAAACCGCCGGCGAGCATATCTGATGCTCCGCCCGAACCGCTGCGAAAAGAGCGGCAGGCAAGTACGGCTATGGGCATCATCGGTCTGGCTAAAGAACCGGAACCCATCGTGTGTCGCCAGCAAAAGCCCGAGGTCAGAATCGTCACAAATTTCACGGATAACGCGATTCACTTCTTCATCGGGCCCTTCTACACGACACGGACGGTGGAGATCTACTGTAGATAACCCGTCGACTAACGACGGCTCATTCGAGAATCTTACGTAATCCGGCTCGTCCGACGGCTGAGAGCAGCTCGGCGCTACGACCGCGTTCTTCGAGAATCGTGCGCGTCAGGATGGTCGTCACCTTGCCGGGACCGAAGTCCAGAACATGCGTGATCGTCGGATCTTCAAGCAGTCCGCGCAGAGAACGATCCCAGTAAAGAGGCATCGACATCATCACGTCGGCAAGAAACTCGCCAAGCCGATCCATCTCACGAAGGTCTTTGCCGTCATAGAACGAATGGACGGGAAATTTCAGGTCGCTGCCTCTGTAGGGGAAGCTGCGACAGGCCACGTCGGCAAAGAAATCATGAATGGCAGGGCCCATCGTGTCGGGTCGATGAAATGGAATCGACACATTCACGAAATTCCAGCTGTATTTCCTTTCCTCGAAAAGGGATAGATAATGCAGCCTGAAGCGAGCCAGATCGGCGGCATGCCCGGTAAGAACGTTGATACGATCGGTATTGATCAGAGAAATGCGAACCGGGAAGGCCTCGTAAGGGCCCGAGGCATTAAAGAGGTCGACATATTCTTGCAACTCTTGCGTCGTCGGGCCTGTCACAACAGACATAGGGCGAGGGGCTTCTCTTTCAACGGCGACGATGCTTTCCATTACGTCGGCGGGAACGGCAGGGAACCCATAGGCGCGTTGCGAATGAAAACCGGCAATCGTATACCAGACGATGAAGCGATACACCGCTTCAAGCATATCCTTGCCTTCAAGGCCAAGGGCCGAGAACACCGCGGCCTGAAGGCCGCCGCTATGTCCCGTTCCCGACGACACATGCGGATAAAATGCTTCAGGAGTATAGCCGCCGAGAACCGCCGCTACATACGACCCAAGTTGAGTAATCTGGTTGCCCGCGAAGGTAATAGTGCAAAGGTAGAGATCGTCATCGTGAGGCCTTACCGTTTTTTCAAGCCATTGCTTGAGTGGAAAGCCCCGCGGATAAAACCGATCAAACTCTTCGCGAACATCGGGCCGATTCAAACAATGTTCGATCGCTTCAAAGCAAACGTCGAAGAACCCAGCAAGTTCAGGCCTTTCGTAGAGAATCTGCATCTCTTTGAGGAAGGAATTACCCTGTCCTCCAAATTGAACATAGAAGCGATTCTCGCCGGATCGGGCGCCTTCCAGAAGAGCGGGAAGCATGGAAGATCAGCCGTACAGAGGAGGGGTATCGGTCAACCCGAATTTCATTTTAGAAATTTTATAAATTTCCTTATAACTGTCAAGGATATTGAATTCGGTTCAATAAGCAAACCGAAGCTTCCTTATTTTTTACTTTACACCGCATGATACTAAAAAATATGAATTGTTTCATAAATGATACACCCGCGGAGCAGCGCTCCCTATTCTTCTCTGAAACCAGCAGGTAACCCATGAACGATACACAGGTCGATATGATTGCGTCGATTCGCGAGCAGATTCAAACCCTGGAGCGGTGGAATCCTGGAATCAAGCGAGTCGATCCCGCTCGAAGATCTGGAAAACTTCAGAAAGTGCTCATTGCCAACCGCGGCGAAATCGCAAAGCGCTTCTTCCTTTCCCTTAAGGAAGAAGGCATTCGTTCCGTCGCCGTAGTAACCGATCCCGATAAAGGCCAGACATGGTACGAAATGGCCGATGAGGTCGTTATGATCGGCGGTTCACTGAACTATACGCACATACCGTCCATTATCGGAGCCGCCATCCTGACGGGCGCGAATGCCATCTATCCGGGTTACGGATTTCTTTCAGAAAACCCCGACTTCGTCGAAGCCATTCACCTTGTCTCTGAACAGGGTCTGAGCGAAACGCCGATCGCCTTTATGGGCCCCGATGCAAGCATCATGCGCAGAGTCGGCAACAAACTCGACGCGCGAAAGCTTGCTAAAGAATACGGCGTTCCGCTTTTCGAAGGGACCGAAAACATCTCTGACGTAGAGCATGCGAAGAAAGAAGCGGCTCGCATCGGTTATCCTGTTATCGTAAAACTCAATGCCGGCGGCGGCGGAAAAGGCATGCAGGCCGTTTTCACCGAGGCCGAACTGGCCGGCGCCATCGAATCCTGTCAGCGCATCGGCAAGATGCTGTATCAGGACGACACCTATTATCTGGAAAAATTCATCGTTAAGCCCGTTCATATCGAGGTTCAGATCTTTAACGGAACGGCGGTCGGCATTCGCAAATGCGCCGTTCAGCGGCGTAACCAGAAAATCGTCGAAGAGAGCGGCGATCATTTTCTTTCCAACCATACCCGACTCGCTCTGCTTGCCGCGGCCGAGAACATGGGCCGCATCTCAGGTTACGAAAAAAGCGGCGGTGCGGGAACTGTAGAGTTTCTCTATGATCCCGACTCCGACGCGATGGGCTTTCTTGAGATGAACACCCGCCTTCAGGTCGAGCATCCGGTGACGGATCAATCGTTAGGCATCGACCTGGCTCGCTGGCAGATTCTTCTTTTCGACGGCCGGGAATCCGAGATTCCCTTCACGCGAGTTCTTGAGAAGCGTTTCATTCACAAAGATCACACCATTGAGTGCCGTATCTATGCCGAAGACCCCGAGAATAATTACACGCCGTCTCCGGGCAAGATCGAAGAGCTCGACCTGCCGACGTTTAACGGCATCCGCTGCGACTTCGGGTTTCGAAGAGGAGACCGCATCCTGCCTGACTACGATCCGATGATCGGCAAACTCATCGCCACGGCCGAGACGCGCGACGAAGCCTTACTGCGGATGGAGCGAGCCTTAAACGAGCTCTATGTACGCGGAATCACTACGAATCAGTATCAGCTGTTGCGCATCCTGCGTTCCGAGCACTTCAAACAGGGAGATTATACGAACCGTCTGCTTGAAGAGCACCCCGATCTCTCGCAGCCCGTACAGGAAGGCGAACTGATCCGCCAGGCTGCTATTCTTGCAGCACTTGCCGAGAACATCAAACTCTTTCGCGAGAAGCGAGACGAACTCTTCTTCAGCAAAGATCTTGAGGCCGTTCTGCATCGCATGGATCTCATTACGTTGCCCGAAAGCTACGAAGTCGAGATCCAGGGCGCAAGCTACGAAGCGCGGTTTCTACAGACGGGCCTGAATACGTTTTATGCCTATCTGAATCGCGTCTTTCAGGGCGAGATCGAACTGCTACCCGCCCTTTCCGGCGAGAACGACTATACATTCCGCTTCGAATATCGCTCCTGCCCGGTACGCGTCGACAGACGTCCCTCCGTTCAGATCATTCGCTTTCCCGATGCACGAGGGCGCATCCACTTCATGAAGGTGAAGGTCTCGGCCCGCGGCGCAAGCGCCGGACGTGATCCGGCGGGGATGGTACGCTCTCCCATTCAGGGAACGTTCGTCAAGATCCACCAGCCAGGCGGCAAACCGGTGGGACGCGGAACGCCCGTGAAGAAAGGCGATCCCATCATCGTGCTGTCGGCCATGAAGATGGAAACGACGATCAGCGCGCAGGCGGATGGAACGCTTTCCTATCTGATCGAAGACGGGGATCTATCGCGACTCGAGCTCGGTCGCACCGGCGATGGCCGCGTCATCGGACGACCGATCACCGAGGGTGAAGTCCTCTTCGTCATCGAATCGGGCGAAGAGGCGACCGAAGACACCTCAGAGCCTGTATCCAACGGATTTCCCGAAGCCCCTCTTCCGACCGGGCTCAGCGAATGTTATCGTCATATCTTTTCAGATCGCTTCATGGAAGAAGCGCTGAAGAATCCCGACGAATATCTTCCCGTCGTGCTTGATCTGTGCAGACTGCTCTATCTCGGTTATAACCGAGAATCGCTCGATCTCATTAACTCTATAGTCGCTATTCTGAAAGAGTTACCCGAGAACTACGACCTGAGTCGTATGGTTCCGGAATCCCTTTTTGCTGATCTGCTGAGCGTTTTTACTGAAAGCAAAAGGCTCTTCTCGCCGCTTGCAGGTGGAAACGTATCCTACTTCAGAGAAACCTATCGCATGTTCGCCCGCTGGGGCGACGTCGCCTATCAGCTGCCGACGCCGTTTCGCTACACGATTCAGAGTATCTTTCTATCGTACGGCGTTGGCGATTATCGTTCAACGGCCGAATACGAACGAGGGCTGACCGGAACGGCATTTCTTTACATTCTGCGCTCCTTTCACTCGACGCGCGACGTCCCCGACATCATGAAGCAGGTGCTGAAACATGCGGCGCAATTCCGGCGTCCGAGCAGCCGGCTCAAGAACCTGCTTCGTAAGCTTGTCGTTCAGGAAGAGGCCGAACAGGAACACTCCCTGGCCGCACTTGCCACCGAGACATTGAACAAGCTGGGCGTACGTTCGTGGAATATGGAGATGACCTACTGGGTTTCGCGTAAGTATCTGCCCGATCTTCGCAAGATGAAGAACGATCCGCTCTCCTTCTCGCATATCGATCATCAGACGCTACGGGCCAACATGGAAGCGTCTCTTGCAAAGCCGTCAGATGATCTCATTCCCTCTTCGGTGAAAGGCATCCTGCGAGAGGAGCTTGTCAGTAAGATCGACGCGCTTAAAAGCAAAACCACGCTGAAGCGCCTCTACTCGCCGAAAGATAAGATCCTCATTTACCTCGCCGGCAACGAAGAAGAGCAGCGTTATTTTGCCTTCGGTCTGGTCGACGAAGTCGTCGCCATGCGCGATAAAGACAGCCGCATCATCGGAAGCGAATCCGTCGAGAGAACCGACATCGACGCCGTCCGCGTCCTGCACGCCTACCAGTCCATTCGTTATCTGCGCGGAAATATCGTCGACATGGTCATCGCCGATGAATCTGTTCCGCTTGATCTCTCGTCTACGGCTCCGGACGTTTACAGTTATCAGGTGATGATGAATATCGTCATGCGACTCATCCCCTTCTTCAATGATCCGGGCATCGATAACAACATCATGAGCATACGGGCGAAGTCTCCGCACACCGGCCGTACGGTGCGCAAGCGGATCTTCGCCACTCCGAAGCAGGGACGCATCATCCTCAATCTGCTTGCGGATAACGATCCAAGAAACCCCTACTGCACGACGCAGCTTGATGCGAAAACCGAGCATCTTTTCAAACTCGGCAAATGGCCGGCGGAACTCTGGATCGACGAATGCTTTGATCCCGATACGGCGAAAGAGATATTGCTCCCGTCCATTGATGGGCCGGCCGATTCTCGTGTCGCCGTCGGTAGCCGTATCTATGCGGGTAAGATCCGCGGCGAAGACGCCGTTTTCTATTTCAAGGATTCGCGCATCGCCGGCGGAGCGACCGGCGACCTCGAAGGAAGAAAGTATGTGGCCGCCTGCTGGCTTGCTGTGGCGAAAGGATGCCCGCTTTACGTCTGGAATGACGGCGCCGGAGCGAATATCAAGCAGGGCATGGTGTCGTTGAACAGAGCCGGTGAAGGCTTCTTTATGAATGCGCTTATGGGCGCCAACCTCACGCCATTCGAAATCTACCGCGAGATTGAACGCCATGATGATCCGGTAATGAAACAGGTCGTCGATGAGATCAGCGTCCAGGAAGGCGTTGACGGCATAAAGAATCCGCCTGCCTCGCAGGCCTTTGCCGTCGCCGTCGGTGTCGGATCATCCACCGGCCTCGACGTTTACGGTTCCAGTCAGGCCGCCATTCAGGTGATGGTCGACGACGAACAGTCGTATCGCGTGCTTACAGGCTCGGCCGTCATCAAGTCGGTCACGGGTGAAGATCTGACTAACTATGAGATCGGCGGGGCGCGCATCATGAACAGGGTCACCGGTACAGTCGACCGGGTGGCGCGCAGCAACCTGCATCTGCTCACGGTAATTCATGAGCTTCAGGAGCTTTTCACCGGCGTGAAAAGCCTGCCGGCAATCCGTCGCATTCCTGTCTCGAAAAATAAGATCGGCCGCGACGCCGACGACGTGTTAACCCCCGACATCATCAAAGCGAACATGGACAACGGCCTATTCGTTCAGTTCAAAGACGAATATTACGGAGGCGGCGCGCTGACAGGCGGTTTCGGCCGCATGGCTGGCCGACCTGTTCTTGTGATGGGACCGCGCAGCAACATGGGTCTGCGCTCGTTTCAGTCAATGGTGCGAACGGCCGAGCTTCTGATCGAGGCCCGCAAACTGGCAGCCGATCAGATCGTCGTTCTCGGTGATGAATGGTTCAGCGAAACGCCGCGCACCGACGCCGCCACGTTGCGCGCCCGTCAGGACGTGCTCAAGCTCATGTCGACGAAGGCAGGATTGCGCATTCATATCGCCACCACGGTCGGCGGATTACGCAAGATCATGCTGCATTCGTTTTGCGACGCTCTGGTCTTCGTACGTGATAGAGACTATGAAGAACGCGACGAAGACGTTATCCGAAACAGCGCCACGCATGTAGTGAACAGCCTCGATGAGGCCTTTGATCTTTCCGTTCGCATCATGCAGCTGCTTCGTCCGATTGGCTCGCCACAGGTCCAGAAGGCGGATTCCGTTCCGGCACTACCCGCAGAATCGACACAGCCTTTCGATATCGTAAGCTCGGTGATCGCCCCGGCATTTGATGCGAACAGCTTCGTCGAATGGTGGGCGGAGATGAACGACTCGAAGAAGGGCCCCTGCCTTGTCACAGGCTTCGCCACTTTAAACGGAGAATCGGTAGCCATCCTGGCCGATCAACCTGCCATCATGGGAGGGGCTCCCGACGCTCCGGGCACCGAAAAATTCCGCATGTTTACCGAGCTGGCGGAGCGCAACGGCATCCCCATCGTCATGCTTTCGAACGCACCTGGCTTTGTTCCGGGAACGCGGCAGGAGCGTCTGCGCATTCAGCAGATCGGCGGACGTTCTCTTGATGTGAACGTTCTTTCCACTGTTCCGATCGTATCGGTCGTGTTGCAACAGAACTATGGCGGGCGTCAGATCCATGCCTTCAGCAAATATCTGCGCCCGGGAACGGTCTCTTTTGCGCTTAAAAGCTCTATCCTCGCCGTCATGGGTGGCAGCTCGGCCTTTGATCTTTTTCAGGGAAAAAAATACGCCGAGCTGCGCGCAGCGGGGAAGGATGCCGAGGCCGAACAGCTGCGCAAAACCTTTGTCGATGACTTCAACACAAAGGCCCGCGCAGAAAACGATGCTCTCGGAACGGGAGTGCTCGACATGGTCATCGATTCGGTCGCCGAGCTGCGCACCAATCTGATCTCGTCGCTTCAGCTATCGCGTGAACGCAACGGCTGAGCCGCCGGGCCGATTGGCGCCCTGGCGTCATTTCCGGCGAATGCTCGCTATTCCTGAGAAAGACTTCGCTTGCCGCCGGGCTGCCGGCGGCATTTGCTGGAACTATGCGCCGTTCACGAAACTCCATACTCGTCATTCTGCTCTCATCGATTTCTTTCTTTGCCGCATGCGGAAAAAGCAGCGCCGCCTTCGAAAAGCAACTCAGCGAGGCCGCGCTGCGACCGGTAGCGGCCCCTGCGTCCGTTGCTCCTGAGACGATCGGCTATGTGCTCTTTGATCCTGCAACGGGAACGGTCGTCGAGGAGTTTAACCGAAGACTGCCGCTGATTCCTGCTTCGACGACGAAGGTGCTGACGCTCGGCCTCGCCCTGCGCGACCTCGGCACCGATTACCGCTTCAAGACGACGCTTGGCTACAACGGCGATCTCGAAACAGGCGACCTTGTGCTCTCCGGAGGCGAGGATCCCGAGCTGCGCGTTCGCGATCTTCTGAGTCTGCTCGGTCAGTTACAGAGCCGCATCGGGACGGAATGGACGGGCCGATTCTATTATGCCGGCGAGCCGCTCTTTGCAAGAGATCGCATCGATGAATCCATGGAAGCGGAAGCGGCATACAATCCGGCGCTCGGCTCCCTTTCCCTTGATTCAAATATCATCTATCTGCGCTGGAAGAAGACAAAAGGATCGTCTGAAGCGCATCTCGTTCCCTCCCTGCCCGGCATCGATCTTTCGCTTTTGAACAAAGAACCGGGAGAGGAGGACGAACGAGAGGTTCTCTATGCGGGCCAGGGAGAGGGATGGCTTCTTCGTAAGCCGAAGCAGCCCGAGGGCATGCGCGCCGTTCCTGTAAAAGACGCCGGACTTTTTACGGGAAGGGTCTTTCAGAGGTTAGCCGCCACTCGGGGCGTGCGTATTCCCGATCCTCAACCGGCCACAACCCCCGACGCCGACAGAACTCTGGCCGTTCATGAAAGTCGGCCTCTTGAAGCGATCGCCGAGCAGATTCTTGCCACAAGCGATAATGTGATGACCGAGCTCGTACTGCTTCATCTTGCAAAAAAAGAATCGAGCAGGCCGCTGCCGCTCCATGAAGCGGCCACCTTTCTGGAAAACCAGTATCGTTCTCGAATGCCAGGTCTTGACTGGACCGGCTTTCAGCTGCGCAACGGCTCTGGACTGACATCGGGCAATCGTATTACTGCCGAACAACTGCTTGCCTCGCTTCTGTACGCCGATTCAATAAACGGAGGCATTGAGCGGCTGCTGCCCATCGGCGGATGGACCCAGGGCATGATGGGGCGGCTGAACCGGCCCGATGAAGCCTTTCGCGTCGTAGCCAAAGCCGGGGGGATTTATTATTCTGTCTCGTTGACTGGATTTGTTTATCCGAAATCCGGGCGACGGCTCGCCTTCGCAATAATGATCACGGACCTGAATCGTAGAAAAGCATACGAATCGGCGAACGATAAGCTATCACGTCGAAAAAGCAACGAAGCCCGCATGTGGATGATGCAGAATCGCGAGGCGCTGGATGGCATCGTATCTTCATGGATCTCTCGATACTGAGAGTAATAATCAACAACCATGGCATCATGAGCACCTGTGCGCTCGTTATTGGCATGATTTCTAAAGGCTATTTTACGTTAGTCTGAGACTCTGTATCATTTTTTCGGTTTGTTACGTCATTTTGCTTGCGCGGAAAGTGTCTTACGGCACAGTACCGCGACAGCAATCTGACAGGCTTTAATGAACTAAAGAAAATGAAAACAACCGAGAAATTGAACGACGAGCAACCGATTGAAATCGCCGATGGAATCTACTGGATCGGCTTTGCCGACTTCGAGGCCGGATTCTCGAATAACCCCTATCTTGTAGCTGACGGAAACGAGGCCGTGCTCTTCGATCCCGGTCCCGGGCATCCCGTCTTTCGCGACATCGTCTATTCCAAGATTCGCCAGATCATCGACCCCGCAAAGATTCGTTACATCGTAGTTCATCACCAGGACCCCGACCTGTGTGGCCTGATCCCTTTTCTTGAAAACCAGCTGCACCCCGAGCTTACCGTAATGGCTCATCCGAGAACGGCTCTGTTTCTTCCGTATTACGGTATTCGTCGCCCCATCGTGCCAGTAGGAGACGGCGATCAACTGCAACTCGCCTCGGGTCGTCGCATACAGATGATTCATACGCCTTATGTTCATTTTGCCGGCAGCATGGTCAGCTACGATATAAATACCGAGAGTCTTTTCTCATCCGACATCTTCGCTGTGTTTAACCGAAACTGGAGCCTTTTTGCCGATACGTCATATATCGAGCATGCGAAAAGTTTTCTCGAACACTACGTTGAGAGCGAGGCCTCTCTGCAATTCGCCTACGAACGATTCAAAAAACTGTCGTTAAAACGCATTCTGCCTCAGCACGGCGGCATCATCGTCGACGAAATCGATCAATTTCTTGATTTATTGAAAGAGGCCCGTCCCGGTCGCCTGTTACGCGAACTGAAAGACTCGCCGACGGAAACCCAGCTGCATAGAATAACCGAAGAATCCCGTCTGTGGCTTTCGGAGTGGTTGGGCCTGCCTCTCTCGACCGATAGCTCGCTCGAACAGCTGCTGCAAGCGGCAATGGATCATTCCATCACCACCGTAGCTCTCTTTATGGAAGAGGTTTCCAGGGTCGCAGACAGAACCGGAACTTCCAATCCTCTCATCGCCGGACGAACTCACAGCAGTGAAACGTTGAAGGCCGCTCCGGTAAAAAAGATTCTCGACTCAGTCGTCGAACGCTACCAGACGCGAAGCGTCGGCTTCAACGAAAACAACACGGCCGAAGAGGCTCTGCAACAGGGTCTGACGGCACATCGCAAAGAGGCCTATATTGCCTTCATCGACATCCGACGTTTCACGGCATGGAGCTCAGACAAAACTCCAGAAAGGATCATCTCACAGCTGAGCGAGCAGCACGAAGCGGTCAGCTCTGTGCTTCAGGCGAACGGAGGGTTCATCAACAAGATCATCGGCGACGGCATCCTCGCATATTTCCCGGCCAGCACACAACAGTCTGGCGATGCGGCGCTGCATGCCTGTATCGAAGTGCAGAAGCAGATCGCCTCGCGCCGTATGCTCGGCGTCGGAATCGGACTTGCCCGCGGCGAAGTCGTGCTCGGCGACCTCGGCGAAAAAACCCGCCTCGACTATACGTTGATCGGCTCTGCCGTTAACCATGCGTCTCGGCTTTCGGACGGCGCCGACCGCGGCGAAGTGCTCATTTCTGAAAGCGTCCTCGATGGTTTAACCGAAAGGTCCTTGCAGAGAATCTCAAAGCTGCGCACCTCTGACACGATCTCGATCAAGATCAAGCCCTACGATCCCGAGCTTGAAGCGATCCGACTTCGCGTAGTGCAATATGGGACCGCCGGAACTGCCGGAATCTGACAGATACTCTATCGATTCCGGCAGTTTTTCCTTCGATCGCTATCAATCACATATTCCCGTGCGATTCGAAAACGCCGAGAAAAACAAGCGAGCCCTTCTCTTTTCGATAGCGCAGTTCTCCGGCTATCGGAACAGACTCGCCGGCCTGTTTTTCATACCAGCGCTCGCTTGAGAGATTCTCAAGCAGAGCGGTATGTTCGAGCAGTCGACGGCCCTGCTCTGACGTTGAGGACTGAATGACCCAGCCGACGTATTCGCGCTGATAGCGCCCTTCACGTGCGTTCTGCACGTTATTGCGCATATCGGAGGTCAGACGTATCGATGCGCGAAAGGGAACAAAGACGAGCTCCCTTTCCACGGCATCGGTGCGCTCCTTTACGGATCGCAGCTCACCAGTCTCAATAGATGTAACCTGACCGACAAGAGAAAGAGACTTCTGCAAATCCGCCTCTGCACTATCAAGTCCCTCGCTGCAGCCTGCAACGATGACCGCAACGAGGAAAATTAATCGGCATTTCATCAGTGTTTTCCCGGCGCAAGCGGCACGTTCCGACGTTCATAGAGAATATACGCTTCGATGGCGATCATCTTCGGATCATCATACTTCAGCTCCGTCCCCTGAAGCGGATTACGGATGCACCAGTTAATCATCTCGCGCATCGTCGCCACCTTTCCCAGCTGCTTCTGGAACTTCGGGTATGTCTCAGGATGCGTGTTTGTGGCATTCGGATGGCACATCGCACACTGCACCGTATTGCCCGCAAGCTCCGGACCGTGAAACAGTCGATCCCCTTCTGCAACGGTTTCCATGAAGGCCTTATTCCACTTCTCTTCCTGGCTTTTATCCCATTCGTCTGCGAGAAGAAAGCCCGCTCCGGCCAGAAGAACGACCGAAAACAGAAGAGCCAGACGCAACGGAATCGAAATGGCAGACGCTTTCATTCTGGATTTCTCAAACATATACTACTCCTTTCAATAATGCGTCTGAGAGAGAGTCCTCTTCTCAGGGGATTGATACTCACGGTCGACGGGATGGCCAACAGAATCATCGTAGGCGACGACGCGATCTCTGTTCTCCCAGAGCTTGTAGGTCATCTCTTCTCGTCCGTTCTCAAAATTCACAAAGGCCCAGCCTGTTCCGTCTCTTTCATGGAAAGGATCCTGCCGATTCATGAAAACCGTCATCTTCGGAATATAGTGAGTATCCTGCTTGTAGCTTTCCGGATACGGCCACGGCCATCCCGTCGACATCAGGGCGTAGAAGCTGATGTTATCGATCTGGTTATACAGAACCTGATGCACATGGCCGTGAAAGACCGTCACCGTGTTGAACCGCTTCAGTTCGGCCTGCACCTTCTCGGCGTCGTCGGTCCAGAAGTTCCACGGCTTGAAGATCTTATACAGCGGCGAATGTGAAAGCACGATCAGCGGCGTTTTCGAATCGACGGCTTCAAGATCCTTCTTCAGCCATGCAAGCTGCGCATCTCCGACCATAAACGGCGATCCTTCAGGGTTATCCAGTCGGGCCATCTGATTCATGCGCTCTTCGGCGGACGGCCACTTTGCAATCCACTTTTCGTCGGTAAGGATGCTATTCAAAACGACGAAATGTACTCCCTTGTGGTCGAACGAATAGTAGAGTTTGCTGATCTTCTCTTCCCAGTACTTTCCAAGATCCAGATAATAGTCATGCTCTCCGATGACGTATTTGATGGGCGCATTCACCCTCGATAGCATCTGCATGCCGTGATCCAGCTCTTCTTTTTTCCCGAGCTGTGCCAGATCGCCGCCAAAGACGACAAAGTCAGGCTTCGGAAAAAGAAGATTCACCGTTTCGATGGCCTTGTTCAGACCGCTGTCAAAGTTGCGCACGAACTGTGTGCCTTTGATATGGGTCAGATGCGGATCAGAGATAAAGGCGAAAGTGAACTTTTCATTCGATGCCTTTGCTCGCCCTCCTCCTCCGCCGCAGCTGATCTCGATCAGACTGAGCGGCAACGTTGCCGCAAGAGCGCCCCCTGCTCGACGCAGAAAGTCCGCTCTGCTTATGCCTTTCTCCATAACACTCTCCTTCTGTACAGGTTATCTCGCAGCCCGGCATTCGTGCCGGTGAAGCGGGTGCCGTTTCAAAGACCGTCTTTTTATTTCTGTAACTGGATCGCTATCACCCGGGCAACAGCAGGCTCCGGCTTCAAACCGTGTATCACTTCGGAAGATCAGGGCTGGTAAGCGCCTTCATAAATTCGATCAGGTCGGATTTCTCCTGCGGCGTCAGCCCGAGAGGCCTTATACCGCTTGCAAGAAAGGGGTTAGCCTCTCCGCCGCGATCATAGAGATCGATCACCTGCTGCAGCGTCGTCAGGCTGCCGCCATGCATATAAGGGGCCGTTAAGGCGATATTGCGCAGCGTCGGCGTTTTGAAGGCTCCGAGGTCTTCTTGCAGGCCTGTAATCGCAAAGCGGCCGAGTTCCGACGTTTCTCTATCGGTAAGGATCTTCTCGTCAGATGCCTCTGCCTGGCCCTTTGCTCGTGCCTCCAGGATCTGCTGCAGCTTCGGCTGCACCAGGGCGAATCCTACGCCGAGGTTATGGAATTTGTCGTCGGTGAACGTGGCGCTCGTCTCACCGATCATGTGGCATTCCTGACAGCGTCCTTTGCCCGTATAGACGGCAAATCCACGGATGGCGGCGGGCGACATCGCCTTTTCGTCTTTGCCAAAGAGGTAACGGTCAAACGGCGAATCGCCCGAAATGATGGTGCGCTCGAATGCTGCAATGGCCTTCACCACGTGATCGATGGTGATCTGCTCGGCCTTTACCTGAAAAACGGTCTCGAATTGAGAGGTGTATTTTTGATCTGCTCTAACGATCTTCAGCAGCTGTTCGTGATCTGATAGGCCGTGCTCCACCGGATTGAGAAGCGGGTCCTTTGCCTGCGACTCGAGGTCCGGACGCCGACCATCCCAGAACTGCGTTTTCAAAAAGGCGGAGTTCAGCACCGTCGGGGCGTTGCGCGTGCCCGTCAGGCCTTTCACGCCCTTTGATACGCGCAGGCGGTCGACAAAGGCCGTAGCGGGATTATGGCACGTCGCACAGGAGACGGTACCATCCGAACTGAAACGAGCGTCGGAATAAAGCTCTCTGCCGAGAGCGATCTTCTCGGGCGTTTGCGGATTATCGCCGGGAACAGGTAGATCGGGCAAGCCGAGCATGCCCGTCTTCACATACGTAAAGGCTGTCGATTCTGGCGTCTTTTCTGCCTCGCCGGACGGACGACATCCGCCTGACAGCAGCACGGCCACCAACATAAATAAAAGGACTCTTTTTCTCTGCACCTGCATATACTCCCCCTATATACAATGGCAATACAGAATAGCTCTAAATTTAGACCCATTCTAAGCACAGGGGGCAAATTAGTGCAAGGCTTTTTTCTCGGAATCACTGCCGATCAGGATATTTCTCGAAATACTGTCTCTCGAGCTTGACTATCTCTTCACCGACCTGTGTGGCCAGGTCTCGTTCCGCTCGCATACCCTTTTCAGCGGTTGTCGGCTGGATGACCGAATACTCAAGGTCAAAGGCCGATCCCTTCGGTGGCAGGGCCGTATACGAATGCTGGCGATCGGAGCGCAGGTAAACGCAAAGCACACGCGTCTCGGGAAGATCCTTGATGATACGCCCGATGCCATACGTGAGCCTTTCGATGTCGAATCTGCCCCGGCGACTGCGCCCTCCCTCGGGGAAGATGATAAATGGATCTCCCATTTCGAGGATATACTCGATACGTCGCATGATCTCTTCGTGATGCTCCTTTCCTCCGGCACGGTCGATGGGAATGCATTTCGCCAGGTATATAATCAGGCGAAAGTACCATCGACTGGCAAAGACCTCACGGGCAGGAACGTTCCAGGCAAAATCCCCGAACCGAAACAGATATCTGTTCAGATCAGCGAAAGCCCACTGTAAGATGACCGAATCGATCATCGTTAGATGATTGGCGCAGATAAGAAGCGGCGCATTTTCTTTCTGCAAATCCTTTCGAAGCGAGGAGAAAAAAGCACGGTGCCTTCTGTGATCGACAATACGATAAGAGCGAAGGCCTCTGAGTAGAATCAGCACCACCATGCCCGTCAGAGCAAAGGCAAGCCAGCCAGCCGTTCGCTGCACCCAGATGGAAAACCGTGACGAGATTGAAATCGAGTGCATCGACTGATCCTCTACTTGCATATACAGTAACAGTGTAACAATGCCAGAAACGAAAAAGCCGCCGCAGAAAGCGGGCGGCTTCTCCAGTGATTCTGTTGGACCTCTTCGGCCTGCCCGTTCAGATAGAGGGCAGGAATCCGGCGAGGAAGGTGCCGATCACCGAGACGAGCAATCCGGCCATGAGCAGAAAAGACGGTCGCGGTAACGGCTCTGAGTCGGCCTGCGATTCCATGAACATATAAACGATCACTCGCAGATAATAATAGGCCGACAGGAAACTGTTCAGAACGCCGATGATGGCAAGCCATACGTAACCGTTCTCGACGGCCAGCTTGAAGATGAAGTACTTCCCGAAGAAGCCGGCCGTCGGCGGGAATCCGGCGAGCGAGAACATGAATACGGCCATGATGATCGCGATCCAGGGCCTCTTGAACGAGATACCGGCCAGATCAATCAGGTCGGTCTTTTTCTCGCCTTCGCGGCCGAAATAGGCCAGAAGGCCGAAGGCGCCGCCCGTCATGAGCGTATAGGCAAGCATATAGACGGCGATCGCATGCTGAATCTCAGCGGCATCGACTCTCTTAATCGCCGTAAAGGCGATGAGAACATAGCCTGCATGTGCGACGCTCGAATAGGCAAGCATACGCTTCACGCTTTTCTGCACAAGGGCGCCGATATTGCCGACAAACATGGTCAACACGGCGAGCACGGCAAAGGCCTCAAGCCATGTTCCCGGCATCTTGAATACGACCATGAAGACGCGGGCCAGTCCGGCGAAGGCGGCCGCCTTCACGCCCGTCGAAAGAAAGGCGGTAACGGGAGCGGCTGCACCTTCATAAACGTCGGGCGCCCAGGCATGAAACGGAGCAAGCGCCACCTTGAAGGCAAAGCCCGAAAGCAGAAGCACGGCAGCCACACCGAGCACCATAGAATCCATCGTCTGCACTTCAAGCTTCGCGTAGATCTCGTTAAAGAAGGTGCTGCCGCTTGCGCCGTACACGACGGCCATACCAAGAAGCAGAAAGCCCGTTGCAAAAATGCCTGGAAGATAATACTTCAACGCAGCCTCGATAGACTTCTCACGCACGCGAAAGTAACCGGCGAGCACATAGCCGGCCAGCGAAACCAGCTCCACGCCGACGAAAAGCGTCAGGAACTCGGCGGCCACGACGAGCGTGATCATACCGGCGACGGCCAGAAGCATCAGCGCATAGTATTCGCCCGTCACCGCCCTCTCCTGCTTCAAATACTGAACGGAGAAGAGAATGGCAAGAAAGGCCGAAAGCACACTCACGCAGATCAGCGTGGCGGCAAACCAGTCTATGACGACGCTGCCGTTAAAGAGCACATGACGCTCCGCTCCGACGCTCAGCACCGTGTTCACGCCGAATATGAGAGCGGCCGTCGTAAAAAGCAGGGCCAGATACGGCGCCAGGTGGCGTCCGCCTTCTTTCAGCATGGCCTCGTTAAACAGCAGGCCTATAGCTCCGGCCGTTACAAGCCAGAGAGGTAAAAGATCGATCAGTTCACGAGTCATCATATCAGTGTCCAGCCTCGCTGTGTTCTACCGCACCTTCGGGGGCGGGCTGCTCATCCGGCCCGGCCTTCTTCATGAGCTCGATCAGCTCTGAGCTGCTCTCGTCGGATTGCACGTAGCTGAGAACGTTCTTTTGAATGGAAGGCGCCATCGCATCGAAGAACGGCTTCGGATAAACTCCCATATAGAACATAAGGAAAAGAAGCGGCGCAAGCACGGTCAGCTCTCGCAGGCTGAGGTCCTTCACATCGTGCATGTGGTCGTTTGTTACGGGGCCGAAGAAGACCTTACCGTAAAGCTTCAGCAGATACCATGCTCCGAGAACGACGCCCGAAACGGCAATGGCGCCAAGCAGCCAGTCCGCCTGAAAGGCCGAGACCAGGATGATATACTCGCCGATAAAGCCGTTCAGGCCCGGCAGACCGGCCGAGGCCAGCGTCGAAATAAGAAATACCGTGGCGAAAACCGGCACGATCTTCGCAATGCCGCCGTAGTCGGCGATCTTGCGCGTATGCGTCTGATCGTAGATCATACCGATCAGGAAGAACATGGCGCCCGTCGAGATGGCGTGGTTGATCATCTGAATCAGACTGCCCTGAATGCCCGATTCAGAGAAGGTAAAGATACCGAGCACGATATAGCCCATGTGCGAGACCGACGAATAGGCGATCAGCCGCTTCATGTCGGGCTGCACGGCGGCCGCCATCGCTCCATGCACGATGCCGATGACGGCAAGAACCATCATCAACGGCGCAAAGAAATGCGACGCCTCGGGAAAGAGCGGCAGGTTGAAACGCAGAAGTCCGTATGTTCCCAGCTTGAGCAATACGCCGGCCAGGATTACAGAGCCACCGGCCGGAGCCTCGGTATGCGCATCGGGCAGCCAGGTGTGAAACGGGAACACCGG
Source organism: Leptonema illini DSM 21528 (assembly GCF_000243335.1). Classification (NCBI taxonomy): domain Bacteria; kingdom Pseudomonadati; phylum Spirochaetota; class Leptospiria; order Leptospirales; family Leptospiraceae; genus Leptonema; species Leptonema illini. The sequence continues at coordinate 523,863 of NZ_JH597773.1, forward strand.
CACCTTAATCAAGAAGGCCAGGGCAAAGGCAGCGAAGACCCAGTACTGAGCGGGTAGCGGCAATCGCTTTTCAATAATAATCGTATAGTCGAAGCTGCCCGCATGATGCGCCAGATAAAGCACGGCCACAAGCATGAGCAGCGATCCGATCATCGTAAAAAGGACGAACTTCACCGTAGCGTAAACGCGGTCCTTGCCGCCCCAGATACCGATGATGAAGAACATCGGAACGAGCATCACTTCCCAGAAGATATAGAAAAGGAAGAGATCAAGGGCCAGGAAGGCTCCGAGCACACCCGTTTGCAGAATCAGAATGGAGCTGTAATAGCCGGCCGCACGTTCTTTAATGGAAGAATAGCTTCCAAGAACGACAAGCGGAAAGAGGAAGGTCGTAAGAAGGACCATCCAGTAAGAGACGCCATCCAGACCGAGCTTGTATGAGATTCCGAAGTCGGCCATAAGAGGGAAGCTTTCCACAAACTGAAAGCCATCGGCCGATGCCTCGAAGCCCGTCATAAGTTGCACGGACAGCGCTAAATTCGCAAGGGTTACGCCAAGCGCAACGAGAGCAGGCGCTCTATAGCCTCGCAGAAAGGGAATGATGAACAGTCCCGCCAGGGGTAAGAATATCAGAGCGGATAACACAGCTCACTCCTTTGTTTCTGTAGATTCAAGAACACCGCCATACCTCACGATCTCACAATGAGCAGGTCAATCAGAAGGAATGCCACGCCTGCAAAGATGTAGGCCAGATACATACGCACCTTTCCGTTCTGCAGCAGCTTCAGGCGATCGCCGACTGCATAGGCAAAGGGTCCGAGGCCGTTCACGAAGCCGTCGATCACCATGAAGTCGACGAATTTGAAAGAGACCCAGTCGGCGATCTTGCGGATCGGACCGAGAATCAGCGCCTCATAGAGCTCATCGACATACCACTTATTCTCAAGCAGCTTCTTGAAGCCGCCGGCAGCGGATGCGATCTTACCGCCGAAGGCAGGATTCCAGAGAAAGGCATAGAAGGCGCCAAGGATTCCAAGCAGAGCGACACCGACAGAAAGCCCCATCAGCGGAAGCTCAGCCGAATGATCGACGTTATGAGCCTCGGGCATCGAGACGCCGACAACGGGCATCAGGAAATGCTCGAACATATTGTGGCCGCCAAGCGCATGCGGAACGCCGACAAATCCGCCGACGATCGACAGAATCGCCAGCAGAACAAGGGGCACCGTCATGATAGCATGCTCGGAGATATGATGCGCATGTCCTCTATAAGAGCCGAAGAACGTGAGCACGATCAGGCGAGTCATATAAAAGGCCGTCAGCATGGCCGTAAAGACGCCGATTCCAAAAAGCGCATAGGGCAGCCAGGGGATGACATGATTCTCGGTGGCAATCGTCTTCCATAAGATCTCATCTTTAGAAAAGAATCCTGCGAAAGGCGGAATACCGGCGATGGCAACCCAGGCGACAAGAAAGGTGATCGCCGTTACGGGAATCTTCTTAAGCAGGCCGCCCATGTGGCGGATGTCCTGCTCGTGATGCAGAGCATGAATCACCGAACCGGCGCCAAGAAAGAGACAGGCCTTGAAAAAGGCATGCGTCATCACATGGAAGATACCGGCGTTATACGCCCCCACTCCGACTCCGAGGAACATGAAGCCGAGCTGCGATACGGTCGAATAGGCAAGCACCTTCTTGATATCGTACTGGGCGAGTGCGATCGTAGCCGCGAAAAGCGCCGTTAGAGCACCGACGATGGCGACTACGGTCGAAGCGACGGGCGACATGGCAAAAAGGAAATGCGTGCGTGCCACAAGATACACACCGGCCGTAACCATCGTGGCGGCGTGGATCAGAGCCGATACGGGCGTCGGGCCGGCCATGGCATCGGGCAGCCATACATACAGCGGCAGCTGAGCAGACTTTCCAGAAGCGCCGACCAGCATGGCAATACAGGCAATCGTAGCGATGCCGGCCGTGACGAACTCGGCCTTGCCCTGAATCTCGCTGAAGCTCAGCGTCCCGACGGCGCCGAATACGACAAACATGGCGATGAGAAATCCGGCGTCACCGATACGGTTGGTGATAAAGGCCTTCTTGCCCGCCTCTGCCTTCTCAGGATCGGTATACCAGAACGAAATCAAAAGATACGAACATAGACCGACGCCCTCCCAGCCGACAAAAAGCACCGTCATGCTCTCGCCGAGCACAAGCACGATCATCGAGAAGAGGAAGAGGTTGAGATACGTAAAGAACTTTGTAAAGCCTTCGTCGTCGTGCATATAGCCGACGGAGTAGATGTGGATGAGCGTCGCGACAAAGGTGATGAAGGTGAGCATCACCGCCGTCAGCTGGTCGAACTGAAAGCCGAGATCAATGTTCAGATCGCCGGCGTTGATCCACGTCCAGAGCATCTGCTTGAGCACGATACTCTCTTCAGAGAGAAGCTCTTTGAAGGCCATCATCGTGAAAACGAAGGTCGACGCGGCGGCGATGATGGCGATGGCGGCACTGATCGTCTTCGGAGCCTTCTCGGGCTTTTTCGCGAAGATCAGGCTGATCATGCCGTTCAGGAAGGCGCCGGCAAGCGGAGCGGCGGCGATCAGCCACAGGCTCGATGATTCAACGATGCGAGTTTCTGCGTGAGTCATTCGCTTATCCTTTCAGTTTGTTGAAAATATCGAGGTTGATATTTTCTTTCATGCGATAAAGTGCGATTACGATGGCCAGACCGACGCTGACCTCAGCGGCGGCGATGGCGATAACAAACAGGACGAAGACCTGTCCGGCCGGATCGACGAAGTTACGTGCGAACGTGATGAAGGCCAGGTTCGCCGCGTTGAGCATCAGCTCGACCGACATAAGCACGATAAAAACGTTCTTCCGTGTGAGCACGCCGACGACGCCGATCGTGAAGATCAGCACGCTGAGCGTCAGATAATGAGCGGGAGTGATGACTGTCATAGCTTCCTCTTCGAGATCACCAGAGCGCCGACGACGGCCGTCAGAAGCACAAGGGAGAGAATTTCAAACGGAAAGATATACTTACCGAAGATCAGCTTGCTCATCTCGGTAATATTGCCGAAGCCGTCGACCAGATCCAGTCCCGTAGCCTGAATGCCGGCCGTAATGATGAAGAAAATCGGCAGAAAAACGCCGCCGCCGGCTATGACGAGCACGATGGACGTCAGAAAACGATCGGCCTTCATGGGCCGCAGTTCTTCATTCGTAAGATTGAGGATCATGATCACAAATATGATCAGAACCATGATACCGCCGGCGTAGACGAGAACCTGGATTACCGCGACAAAGCTGGCCGACAGCAGTCCATAAAGACCGGCAAGGGCGACAAAGGCCATCACCAGCGACAGCGCCGCCGCGATCGGATTCGTTCGCGTGACGATGACGAGGGAGCTGATAAGCAGAACCGCCGCGAGCGTATAAAAAACGATGCTTTCGATCATCTCTGTATGTGCTCCAATACTAATTTTTCTAAACTAACCACGACGGCAAGCACGTTCACGGAACGTCATGCTTGCCGTGAGTCATCTGTCGCGGCCGCTCCGGATTATAGTGCGGCACATAGTCTTCATTATTGTGATCTGTGAGCTTCTCTTTCGTCAGAACGAAGCTCTCACGCGTATAACCGGAATGCGAGATATCCGGAACGTCCATGCGAATCGCATCAAGCGGACAGGCCTCGACGCAGAGACCGCAGAATACGCAGCGCAGAAGATCGATATCAAACTTCTCGGGGAATTTCTCGATGCGCGGATCGTCGGATTCGTTGGCCTTGATATGAATGCAATCCGCCGGGCAGTTTGTGGCGCAGAGCATGCAGGCCGTGCAGCGCGTCGACCCGTCCGTACGCTTCATCAGCCGGTGCCGTCCGCGCGTAGCCGGCGGCAGCTCCTTCTTGATTTCAGGATAGCTGAGCGTCGGCATCTCTTCGGGTTTGAAAAGATTCTTCACCAGGTGGCCGGCCGTCAGCATCAGTCCCGACGTCACCTCTCTTAAATAGAAGGTGCGGCCGCCTTTGATTTCAGGTCTCTTTACTATTTTCATATTCATCGACCTCAGAGAATCTTCAACGTACCCGTAACGAGAATGTTGAGCAGGGAAATGGGAATCATCAGCTTCCAGCCAAGATTCATCAGCTGATCATAACGGAAGCGAGGAAGCGTCCATCGCACATGAATATAGAACCAGCAGAAGAAAAGGGCTTTTGCGAGCAGCATCGTTACCTGAAAGGCGGCGACGATGATCTGGGCTATGTCTGCATCGATCTCAAGCGAAAGTGCAAGAGGAATACCGACAAGAGCGGCGACGGCAAGGCCGAACAGACCGAAGGCGATCGCATAATACTCAATAGCGCCAAGGCCTTTCTTGATGACGGCTTTCATGATCGGAGCTCGCTTGTAGACGATGTATCCGCCGACGATGCCGGTCAGAGCGGTCATACCGAGAATCGCAGCGAGCGTATACTGCGGATTGGCGCGCAGCATCTCAGTCGTCACGTACGGAACCTGATACCCACCGAAGAAGAGCGTGGCGACGACGACGGCACCGACGATCATGTTCGCGTATTCGGCCATGAAGAACAGGGCGAACTTCATCGAAGAGTATTCCGTATGATAACCGGCCACAAGCTCTGACTCGCCTTCTGCAAGGTCAAAGGGCGTACGGTTCGTCTCAGCGAATACGGCCGTTAAAAAGACGATAAAGGCGATGGGCTGTGCCACCACGCCCCAGTTCGGAATCGGCAGCGTATGGCCGAATGCCGTGAGCAGCTCTCCCTGCTTCGCAACGATGTTTTCGATGCGAAGGTCCTGATAGACCATCAGGATGGCGACGATGGAAAGGCCCATCGCCAGCTCATACGAAATCATCTGCGCCGAAGAACGAAGACCGCCGAGCATCGAATATTTATTGTTCGAAGCCCATCCGGCGAGGATCACCGCATACACGCCAAGCCCTGTGATCGCGAAGACCATCAGAAGACCGGATTCATAATCCGCTACCTGAAAGCGCAGATCGTAACCGGCGACATTGATCGGAGCGGCGATCGGAATCAGCATCAGCGGAAGCAGCGCCACGGTCATCGCCCAGAACGGCGCAAGCGTATAATAGAACTTCTGCACATGATACGGCGTCACGTCTTCTTTCATAAGAAGCTTCACGACGTCGGCAATGTTATGCAGCATGCCGAAGATACGCACGCCGCCGATATTGGCGCGAATCGGTCCCCAGCGGTCCTGAATAATGGCCGAGCCTTTACGCTCGAACCAGATCATCACGGGAATGAGCTGCAGCGGAATATTCCAGGCCACAAAGGCCATCACTGCGATGTTAATCAGACTGATATCAGCTTGCGTCATACCTTAGCTCCCTGCTGTTCGGGGAAGACATTGAAATCGACTTTCATATTCTGAAACGGCGCCGGTCCGATCGGAGCAAGCGAGAGCTGGATGCCCGTATCGGGAATCGTGCTGAAACGATATCCGTTCAGCTCGGGCGTCTCTTTTGCCATCCAGTCGAACAGAAAAACGGGATCCTGAAAGCGGAAGCCGTCAAAGCCAAGCACGTTCGCCATCTCGCCCACAAGCAGGGCCGGCGGAAGAACACGGTCTCCGTTCTCGGGCTCATAGGCCTGGCGGGCCGCCTGAAGCAGCGACGTGGCGTTCACATAGCTTCCGTTCGTTTCGACGAAGTTGCGAATCGGAAGGGCGATCGAAGCGGCCTTCGCCGTTTCATCGGCCTTCTGAGCGAGCACGATCAGGTTAGCCGCTTTGCGAATCCCTTCAAACTTCGCCTTATCGCTTGAACCGAGCAGGTCGGACTCTACGACGATCAGAACTTTAATCTCGCCCGATGCGGCCTTTTTCGCGATGCCCTCGGCGTCGGTCGGCATGCCGAGCAGCCTCGCTCCGTTTTCGTTCGAGGCATGCGACGGCAGCTTGAGGATATCGTCGCCTTTGCCGTCTGCCGTCGGAACAAAGACGGCGTAGTTAGACGAACCCATCTGCGAAAAGAGCTTTTTCACGGTGAACATCGTTTCAAGCGAAGAAGATCCGCAGACGATGGCGCCGATCTGCGAAGGATCGGTCGTGCGCAGCAGCTCTTCAAGGGCGGAGGCGGCGCTATCGAATCGCGCCTCCAGTCCTTTTAGAAGAGGAGTTTTCAGGCGATTATCTTCGAGCCTTGTAAATGCAAAACGACCGTCGTCGCACATCCATACGCGGTTTAACGCCTTGTTCTCGCGCGGCATATAGCGGTATACGCGATTGCGGTTATGTTCGACGGTGATGGTGCATCCGCGTGCGCAGGACTGGCAGACGGACTTCGCTTTTTTCAGGAACCATACACGCTGCTTGAAGCGGAACTCTTTAAGAGTCAGGGCGCCAACGGGGCAGACGTCGGTGATGTTTCCCGAGTAGTCGTTGCTGATCGTCTTGCCGGGGAAGGTCGTGATCTTCGCTTCATGTCCGCGGCGAATGATTCCAAGTTCCGAGGAGCCTGGAACGTTATCCAGGAAGCGGATGCATCTCGTACACAGAACGCAGCGTTCGCTATCGAGCACGATATGGTCGCCGGCATCCTGCACCTTGCCTTCTTTGAAGTAGCGGGGAACGATGCGGCGGTGATCATACTGACCGAAGTCCATGTAATGATCCTGCAGCTTGCACTCGCCTGCCTTATCGCAGATCGGGCAGTCAAGAGGATGGTCGAGCAGCAGGAATTCCAGAGCGGACTTCTGTGCCCGCTCGGCCTTCTCGCTCGTCGTATGAACGACCATGCCCTCGGCGACCTTCGTGTTACATCCGATGGTTAACATCGGTCCGCGGGGAGTCTCGATCTCCACCATACACGTGCGGCAGTTGCCGTCGACGGGCAGATAACGATGATAGCAGAAATGCTCGAGCTTGATTCCGTTTGTGAGGCAGGCTTCGAGCACGTTTGTGCCTTCGGGCACTTCGAACTCACTTCCGTTAATGACTACCTTGGGCATCTCAGAACCTCACGAAACGGCCGCAGCCGGATAGACGGCGGGTTTACAGTATTTTTCAAAGTCCGGACGGAACTTCGTAACGAAGCTACGCACCGGCATGGCGCAGGCGGCGGCAAGAGCGCAGATCGTGCGTCCTTCCATGTTGTCTGCGATTTCGACTAACATATCGAGCTCTCGCGTCGTCGCCTCGCCGGCAAGGATACGCTTGAGAATACGGTCGACCCAGGACGTTCCTTCACGACAGGGCGTGCACTGTCCGCAGGATTCGTCGGCATAGAAATGCGTCAGCGTTTTAAGGGCCTTCACCATATCGGTCTGGTCGTTCATGATAATCATGCCGCCCGTTCCGAGGAAGGTCTTATGCGCCATCATGCTTTCATAGGTCAGATACAGGTCTTCGGTTTCGGCCGCCGTCAGCACGGGCGTCGACGAACCACCGGGAATGAAGGCCTTCAGCTTACCGCCTTTTACGCCTTTCGCATATTTCTCGATGAATTCAGGCACATGCATGCCGAACGGAAGCTCCCAGTAACCGGGGTTGTTGATATGACCCGAAACGCCGAAGATGTTTGATCCGGTCGAATCCTTTGTGCCGATGGCGGCAAATGCCTCTCCACCGTTATGCACGATCCAGGGCACATGAGCCAGGGTCTTCACGTTATTCACGATCGTCGGGCAACCGAACAGACCTTCGACGGCGGGGAACGGAGGCTTGATGCGCGGCTGGCCTTTTTTGCCTTCAAGAGACTCGATCAGGCCCGTTTCTTCGCCGCAGATGTAGGCGCCCGCTCCGCGATGCGTCCAGATCTCCAGGTCAAAGCCCGAGCCCATGATGTTCTTGCCGACAAGTCCGGCAGCACGAGCCTCGGCAAGGGCCTCGTTCAGCATCTTGAATTGATTCGCGTACTCGCCGCGAATATATATATAGGCCGTGTGGCATTGAATGGCCCAGGCGCCACAGATAATGCCTTCGATAAGCAGATGCGGATCGTTCTCGATGATATAGCGGTCGGTGAAGGTGCCCGGCTCGGATTCGTCTGCGTTGATGCACAGATACACCGGTTTTCCCGTATTCTGAGGCACAAAGGACCACTTCATGCCGGTCGGAAAGCCGGCGCCTCCTCGGCCTTTCAGATTCGACTTCTTCACCTCTTCGATGAGGTCGGTCGGCTTCATGCTGAAAAGCTTCTGCAAAGACGAATAGGCGCCATGCTTGCGCGCCACTTCGAGTTTGCGGCTGTTTTCAATACCAAAGCGTTTTGTCAGGTGGGGTTCAAAACTCATCGTTATCCTCTCAACCCTTCTTCTTCAGATCTTGCAGCAGCGCCTCGAATTTCGGCACGTCAAGATTCTCGTGATAATCGTCGTTGATCTGCACGACGGGAGCCGTGTGGCAGGAGCCCAGGCATTCGACTCGCTGATAGGAAAACATTCCGTCGGGAGTGCAGGCTCCGGGCTGCAGACCGAGCTTCTCTTCGATGAACTGCTTGATCTCGTCGGCTCCGCGCAGATGGCAGGAAAGCGTCTGGCAGACTTGCAGATGGAACTTGCCCGGCTTTGTGCGCTGATACATCGTATAGAACGTCGCCACTTCGTAAACACGGGCGAACGGCACGCCTACAAGACCGGCAAGATATTCCATCGTCTCTTCGGAGACCCATCCGAACTCACGCGAGGCTAACCACAGAGCGGGCAACAGCGTCGCGCGGCGATCGGGATAATGCGTCGCGATCTCTTCGAATTCTTTCAGAGCGGCATCATTGAACTTAACAGCCATTCGTTATCTCCTCTGCAGCGATCGCTCAGCGATCCAGCTCTCCGGCAATGATGTTGATCGAACCGAGCGTGGCGATGGCGTCGGCGATCATACCGCCCTCGATCAGCTGTTGAAAAGCGGCATAGTTCATAAGGGACGGCGGACGGCATTTCACGCGGTAGGGGTTCTTGCCGCCATCTGAGATGATATGGAATCCAAGTTCGCCGTTAGCCGACTCGGTATAATCATAGATCTCGCCGATCGGCGGTTGAATCCCGTGCATGATGAGCTTGAAGTGATTCATCAGCCCTTCGATGTTGCCGTAGGTCATGTCTTTCGGCGGCGTGGCGACTCGTTTGTCTTCGCTCATCACCGGGCCCGGCTTCAGACGCTTGAGCGCCTGGCGGATGATCTTCGCCGATTCGCGGATCTCATAGAAGCGAACATAGATACGATCATAGGTATCGCCTCTGCTGCCGAGAATCATGTCGAAGTCATAGGTCTCATAGCCATAATAAGGATCGCTTTTACGCAGGTCTGATTCGACGCCGCAGGCTCGCAGCGTCGGGCCCGTCCATCCGAACGAAATGGCGTCTTCGGCGCTGATGACGCCGACGTTCTGCGTTCTTTCGATAAAGATGCGGTTCTTCTCGGTAAGGCGCTCCATCTCATCGGTAGAGGCGAGGATCTCGTCGAGAACGGCGTCGACCTCGGCTTCAAAGCCCGGATACAGATCGCGGGCCAGACCGCCGATGCGCATGTAGTTCGACGTCAGTCGGGCGCCACAGAGCTTTTCGAGGATGTTATACACGCTCTCGCGCGGATTAAAGGAATACCAGAAGTTCGTCAGGGCACCGAGGTCGACGAGGTTGGCGCCGACGCACACAAGGTGGTCGATGATGCGGTTCAGCTCGGCGGTGATGACGCGAACGGTGATCGCCCTCTCGGGGATCTCGATCTCCATCATGCGCTCGACGGCCTTGCAGAAGCCGATGTTATTCATGATGGCCGAAAGATAGTTCAGGCGGTCGGTATAGGGGATGCACTGCGTATACGAGTGAATCTCGCAATCCTTCTCGAAGCCGCGATGCAGATACCCCATCTCGGTGATGGCGGCGACGATCGTCTCGCCGTCCAGGGCGCACAGAGCTCGCAGCGTTCCGTGCGTCGCCGGATGCGACGGACCCAGGTTAACGAAAACGAGATCGGTTCTCTGTTTTTCTGTGCGAAACGAAAGAGAGCTGGAATCCCCTTCGTCGGTGATGACAGGCTTTACGGCTTCGCTCATCGCGGGTACCCCTTTTCAAGCAGACGGACGTCCATCTCATCCATAAGGTCGTCGGTCTCGCTCAGCCACTGCTGACGCGTGATCGGATAATCCTTACGGAGCGGATGCCCTACAAACTCAATATGATTCAGAAGACGTTTCGGATTCGGATGCCCCACAAAGCGCACTCCGTACTGGTCGAACGTTTCGCGTTCCAGCCAGTTCGCATTCTTGTAAAGATCGTGAATGCTGCCGACGGCCGGATCTTCCTCGGGAAGATATACGCGCAGAATTACGCGATGCCCTTTGCTCAGCGACTTGAGGTTATAGATAACGCCGAATCGCGCCTTTTTCGGCTGCGGGTACTCGACGTAATCCGCTCCGACAAGGTCGACGAGCATGTCGAACTTCAGATCGGCGTCGTCGCGAAGGCGCTTCACCAGAGCCGGCAGATGCGCCGGATCGATTTCGAGATCGAGCAGGCCATAGGAATCGGAGGCCGAAACCACGGCTCCGGAAATCAGGCCTTTAATCTTTTCTTGCAGCTTATCGTTCGTCAGCATGGCGCTCTCTCAATAATCGAACTTCGGCTCGGCAGCCTGGTATTGCGTCGGAGGGATGCGTCCCTCTTCGGTATTTTCCAGTTTATCCTGGAGCTTGATAACGGCGTCGAATACGGCCTCGGGTCGCGGAGGACAACCGGCAATATAGACGTCGACCGGAATGATATGATCGATGCCCTGCACCGTACAGTAGTTATTATAGAAGCCGCCCGACGAAGCACAGACGCCCATCGAGATCACCCATTTCGGATCGCTGATCTGATCGTAGACCTGCTTCAGAATCGGAGCCATCTTATGCGTAATCGTACCGGCGACGATAAGCAGATCGCACTGACGCGGCGAGAACCGCACCAGCTCGGCACCGAATCGCGAGATATCAAACACGGACGAGATAACGCCCATGAATTCAATACCGCAGCAGGCCGTTCCATAGGGCATCGGCCAGAGGGAGTTCTTTCGCCCCCATGCCACTACGGCCTCACGACGCGTCGTGATTACGGGAAACTGGTTGAACTCAAGCTGATTTATTCCCATTCCAGCGCACCTCTTTTAAGAAGATAGAACCAGCCAAAGACAAGGATACCGAGGAAGGCCAGCATCGAAACGAATCCATAGAGGATGTCGTTCTGAAACCATACGGCCCACGGAAAAAGGAAGAGTACTTCAACGTCGAAGATGAGGAAGAACATCGCCACCAGATAGAACTTCACATTAAAGCGATGACGGGCATCGCCGATCTGTCCTTTCGACTGAATACCGCATTCATAGGCCGACAGTTTAACAGGATCGTTTGTTCGCGGCCCCATAAATCGGGACAGGATCATAAAGAGTGTGGGGATAAGAACTGCAAGAAGGATCGTTACAACGAGAGGAAAAACATTCTGCAGAAGTTCAGATTCCATGAAGGAGCTCCTCGACGCACCGTGTGGAGGTCGATCACAGGTTTTTGATTCTCCGGCTCCGTTCAATTAAAAAACAACACAGCGCTTCTAAATCATTAAATTTTTCATAAGATTTCCTTATACAATACTCCCCTGGACTATATTTCAGAATTCTATGTAACCGGGATTCGCTGTTGACAGCATCTGACATAAGCAATGCTTCCTATTCTATGATTTGCTACGCTGTACTCAGCCCAACAATGAGACTGAGATTCATTATCACCGCATCCGCTTTCCTGTCTGCATGTACTGGCCTGCCGCCTGCTCCTCCCTCTCAGTGTGAACAGATACCAGGCATTCCGGGCCCCGAAGACTTTGTCGTCGATCGCAACACCACAGGCGATCGCCTGATCGTATCAAGCCATGAACGACGTTCCTGGCGCCCCGGAAGCATCTACGCTCTCTCTCTTTCTGCGAGGCATGAGATCGTCGAGATGCGGCGCGAGAACGAGCCCGAAGGCTTCGAACTCAGACCGCACGGCATGGACATGAAAACGATCAACGGTCAACGCAGGCTTTACGTCATCACACATGGAGCGGAACAAAACGGATCCGATCACTCCGTCGTCGTTTACACCGTTACAGGAAACGTACTGCGGTTCGAACGAAAGATCAGCGATCCGCTGCTGGCCTCTCCCAATGATCTCGCTCTGCTTGACGACGGTTCTTTCTATACGTCGATCGATTCGGTCTCGCGTGGAAGCATGATCGATCTGCTCTTCTCTTTAAAATCGGGACGCATCGTGTACTGCTCCGCCGGATCGGCCTGCACGATCGCCTACGATAAAATCGCCTTTCCCAACGGTGTCATTGCCCGGGGTTCGTATCTTTACACCACAGCGTCGCTGGAGAATCGCCTTATGCGATTCAGGATTCGCGAAGACCACACGCTTGAATCTCCGGAAACGCTCGCCGAAATCCCGGTCGGCGACAATCTCATGCAAACAGAGGCAGGTCTGTTAACGACATCGCATCCGTCGGGCTGGTCTTTTCTGCGGCATGCGCGGAATGCCGAGAATCATGCTCCGTCTGTGGTCTATCAATATAATAACGGGACGATGCGAGCCTTACTTGCCGACGACGGGCGCCGCATCAGCGCCGCCTCGGTGGCCTATATAAACGACGATACTCTGTATATCGGACAGGTTTTTGATCCGTTTCTTCTGCGCTGTCGTTTTCATACCGGTTCGCCATGAACCGGTAGCATTACCGAGAACGTCGCCCCTTCGCCTTCGGTCGCTTCAAACCAGACGCGACCGCCGTGGCGATGAACGACGCGATGAACGATGGATAACCCGACTCCCGTGCCTTCGAAGTCATCCTCGCTATGAAGCCTCTGAAAGATGCCGAAAAGACGGTTTGCATACTTCATATCAAAACCCGTGCCGTTATCAGCGATTGATATCACTACGGAGCCGGGCTGTCTTTCGGCAGAGATGACGATTCTCGCATCGGCCCGTTTTCTCGTAAACTTAAAGGCGTTAGAAAGCAGGTTGAAGAAGGCCTGTCGGATCAGGAGTCGATCCCCATGGATCGCAGGAAGCTCACCGCGCACAATCTCAACCTCGCGGAAGCCTTCTATAATGCGCAACTCTTCGAGCATATCATCGAACATCAGATCAAGCGAAACGGGTTCGGATCTTATCTGCTGACGGTTCAGCTTGGCGAACATAAGCAGATCGTCGATGAGCTGTCCCATGCGACGGGTAGCTTCGGCGATCGTATGCAGATAGCGTCGCCCCTTTTCATCGAGACGTTCGGCGTTACTTTCGGAAAGCAGATTCGAGAACCCATTAATAGCCCGTAAAGGAGCTCGTAAATCATGCGAAACCGTGTATGTGAAGGCCTCGAGCTCTCGATTCGCCGCAAGCAGCTCTTCGGTGCGTTCCGCCACCCGGCGCTCCAGATCCTGATTCAACGTTCGCACTTCATCTTCGGCCTTTTTGCGCCCGATAAGCAAACCGACCTGTGCGGCAACGGCGGACACCACCTGCACGCGGGATGAGGCCAGCTCCTCGGCGACGGCAAAATAGAAGCATAGAATAAGCTGCACGGTGTCGCCTGAAAGAACGGGAACGGCAATGCCCGATTTCAAACCTGCATCGACGGCGGCCGTCGCCCTGAGGAATCGATCCGGGTCGCCTAAATCAGAGATTACGATCGGCCGGCCATCTATCCACGCCCTTCCAGGAAATCCCTCCCCTTTCGCGAAGGTTAACGGCAGCGACACCTTACGAAACTCTTCCATGCCGGGTCGGCGGGTAAACCATGCCGGATAACAGATCAGATGATTTTGCTCTGAATCGGGAATCCATATCTCGGCAAAATCCCACTCCGTGGTATTGCAGATCTGAATCAAGACATGCCGCAGGGCCTGTTCCATGTCTTCGGCGACGCCCACGCCGATGGCCACGTCTCGCAGAAGCTGCATCTCTGCCTCTGCCTGTCGGCGTTCGCGAATCTCATGCAAGCGCTCCCGATTGACCTCAAGCAGACGGTGCATGAAGAATGAAAGCAGAAGCGAGAAAAGGGCGCCGCCAAGAAAGATAGGTGAGAACAATCCCTGAAACTGCGGCCAGCCTTCGATAGGAAGACCGGCGATCTGCCAGTTGCCGTCGGGTAAGGGAACTTCGAGAAGGATGGGGCTTTGACCGAACGTAGCCGCCTCTCCGTAAAAGACCTCTCCTTTTGCGCCGAGACCGTCTCTTCCGCGCATGGCGATCTTCAGACGTTTTGAGATATCGGGCATCGAAGTATGAGCAAGCAGACGTTCGAAGTCGATTATGGTCGACGATAATCCCCAGAACGTTGACGGGTCTCTGGAATTATGATCGGTCACGAAGATCGGCGTACGACCGATCACGCCGATGCCTCCCTGCACAAGCTCAACCGGACCGGCAACGACAAGCCTGCGATCCTTCATCATACGCTGCACGCTCGGCCACTGTTCCTCGTTTTGTGAGTAGTCCAGGCCGACCGCTTTTTCGTTGCCCTCGGTCGGATAAACGTAGATGACGACGCTTCCTCGGGCCAGGGCGACATGGCGGATCATATCGGTGCGACGGAAAAGCTCACGGGAAAAGGCGCGGAACTTCGGCTCTGAGATGCCGCCTTCAATCGTGATCAGACCGGCCAGGCCTTCGGTCAGATGCACGGCGCCCAGCAGCTCGCGACTCAGATCGCCACGAAGGGATTCGAGATCGCTGCGCACAGCCTCGCGGCGACGGTCCAGGTTATTCTCGAAATGTAGCTGAGATAGCCGGAAGGCGACGGCCGCACCCAGAAGGAAAAGCAGCACCGGCCCTGCAAACTCCTTGAATGCAGGGCGACGAAAGAAGCGGATCTTCTGGCCATTCTTACTCATGGATAAAAATCACGACAATTATGGAACCGGGGGATGCAGCCTTAGCACCGCCGTGGGTCAACTGCAAATCCTCGGGCCGGGGCGCAAAGAGTGACAGGTTGAATTTCCGCATAGCTTCTACTTGCCCGGAACGATTCGTCCCCGTTTCTTGTTATTATCGGTTCTGACATGCAATCAGACGGCAAACAGAAAGATTTTCAGGTCTCTGAATCCCCCCTTCCCTATGGACAGGATCTTGACCGGTGGCTGAGCGAACGCGTCGCCCTTGCTCCGCGCCAGCCGGGCTGCTACCTCTGGAAAGACGAAACGGGCGAGGTGCTTTACGTGGGCAAGGCCGTGCGGCTGCGCGATCGCCTGCGCAACTACCTCAATCCCGATGATCCGCGGCGCATCGTGCTCATGCAGCGAGTGCGGGATCTGGAATGGATCACCACCGAAACGGCGACGGAGGCATTGATCCTCGAAGATACGCTGATCAAGAAATTCTCGCCGCGCTACAACGTGCGCCTGAAAGACGACAAGCGTTATCCGTTTTTATGCGTTTCGCTTTCAGAGCCGTATCCGCGCATCTTTCTGACGCGCAGGGCTCGCGAAGACGGCAATCGCTATTTTGGCCCCTACACCGACGTAAAATCGGCCCGTCAGATCATCGACCTGATTCACAGAACCTTTCCGATCAGAAAAGTCAGACAGACGCTGCCGCTCAAACGTCCGCGTCGGCCGTGCATGAACTTTCATATAAAGAGATGTCTTGCGCCCTGTCAGGGAAACGTGCCCACCGAAGAATACGATAAGATCGTGCAGGAGATACTGCTCTTTCTTGAGGGTCGGCAGGAGCTTCTTGAGGAGCGCGTGCAGCGGCGCATGGATGAATACAGCGAGCGAATGGAGTTTGAGAAGGCCGCTCTTTATAGAGATCTGCTTCTCTCGCTGCGTTCGTTCACCGAAAGACAGAACGTCCTGCGGCCCGGAACGGCCGATGAAGACGCCGTCGCCGTCTGTTTATCCGGCGATGAATCGGAGCGTGATCATGCGCAGGCCGTCGTGCTCGAGTTTCGCTCCGGGCGCATGATCGCCCGCAAATCGTATGCGCTGCAGGCTGCCTCGGGGTTACCCGAAACTGAGGCGCTCGGCTCTTTCTTGCGGGAGTATTATCTGAACAGCAAGCAGCCTCCGCCGCGCATCGTCATCCCGTCGGATTTTGAAGGCCGCAAAGAGCTTGAAGATCTTTTAAAGGAGCGCACCGGATCGGCCATCCGCTTCGTCGTGCCGAAGGGCGAAGCACGCTCCCTTGTCGAGCTGGCCGCGAAAAACGCCGACCTGCTTCTGCGTGAGCGCGTGCTCGGACTGCGTCATCAGGACCGCAGCAAAGGCCTGAAAGAGATCGCCCGCATGCTCGGGTTAGGCGCTCCGCCGGCGTCCATGGAATGTTACGACATCTCGCACTTCGGAGGCAAAGAGACCGTCGCATCGGGCGTGCGCTTTGAAGACGGACTGCCGCGGCCGGCCGCCTATCGTCATTATATTATACGCAGCGTGGACGGCATCGATGACCCGGCGTCGATGCAGGAGGTCATCGCCCGTCGCCTGCAGCGCTTGAGCAACGAGGGCCGCCCCTACCCCGATCTCATCGTCATCGACGGCGGACATACGCAGTTAAGCGCCGCCCGCGAGGCCGCCGAGGCGCTGGGTGCATCACACGTGCCCATGGTCGGACTCGCCAAGCAGCGCGAAGAGATCTATCTGCCCGACAATCCCGTTCCGCTCACGCCCGATAAAGACAGCGCCGGTATGCGTATTCTGCGTCAGATGCGCGATGAGGCGCATCGCTTCGCCATCACGCATCAACGCAAACGACGCAATCAGGCGGCGCTGAAACACAGCGTCGAATCCATTCCCGATATCGGCGCCGTAAGAAAGCGCGCTCTTTTGAAACACTTTAAAGATAAGAAGATCGAAGAGGCCAGCTTTGAAGATCTGATTGCCGTTCCCGGCATCGGCGAAGAACTGGCCGAGCGCATCGTCAGGCATTTTGCCGCGACATCAGAAGGAAGGAACGCAAATGGATAACGATTTTGAAATCATCAACCGACATCTCGTCGTCAGCAAAGACCTGAACTTCTACGGAAACCTGCATGGCGGCGTCATGCTTCTGTGGATCGACGAGGCCGGCTATCTTTACGCCGTCGAAAAGATCGGCTATGCGAACCTCGTCACCGTCAGCCTTGAGAACGTACGCTTTCAGAATCCCGCACGCAACGGCGACGCCGTCGTTGTCCAGGGACGCATCAAGACCGTCGGTCGCAGTTCGCTCACCATTCAAACGCGCGCCCTTGTAAGAGATCCCGAAGGTCCGCGGGAGATCATCACCTGCGACATCACCTACGTCTGCCTGAAAGATGGGAAGCCGTTCTCGTACTTCAAGTCGCCGGACTATTTGCAGCGGGCGAAGTAGGAGGCGGGGGGTGGGATGCGCGGAGGTGGGGAGTCTGTCGAAAAACCTGAATCAATTCTGAATTCCCCTGGAAATTACCGGCCGGGTAGATTATCGGGGAGCATGGCACGCTACAAACAGCCTGACTCTGATCAGAGCCAGATCGTTATCTTGAATTTCTCGGAGTTGTTTCCGGAGGATCATCCCATCTCCCGCCTGCTTGAGACGGTCCGGCGGCTAGATCTCAGCCGCTTTGATGCGAGTTACAGGAATGATTCGAAGCAGGGAGGTCGCCCGGCCATGCCGCCCGACCGAGTTCTGGCTATCATCATCTATTCATTGTTGTATGGAAACCTTTCCATGCGAGCCCTTGAGCGAGATCTCGGACAGCGTGCAGATTTGATGTATCTGTCCGGTGGGATGGAGATGGATCATTCAACCCTCGGAAAGTTCCGGCTGAGGCATGCGGCAGCAATTCAGGAATTGTTCACGCAGACAGTGTTCCTCGGTATCGAATCGGGATTCATCGATCTGGATACCGTCAGCATTGACAGCACAAAGATCAAGGCCAGTGCAAACAGACGGGATATAGGCACTCGCGAGGAACTTGAAAGGCGTTACGAGCATCTTGAATCTGTCTGTAAGAAACGCTACGATGAATGGGAGGCATCACAGAACGATGCAGAACAGGAATTACTGGCAAAGAAAATCCAACAACTGGAGATCCAGAAAGAGAAGCTGTCTCTGGGGCTGGAGTTCTTGAAATCCAGACCTGACCGAAAGCGAGTTCATCTTACAGATCCAGATGCAGACTGGCACAAAGACGGATCCAACAGCTTCATCGTGGGTTATTCGGCCCAGAATGCAGTGGATTTCCAGAGTGGCATGATTGTTTATCAGGAAATTGTTACGGGACAGAGCGACAGTACATTCACCAGTTCGCTTGTGAACAGAGTTGAGGGCGTAAAGGCGGAGTTCCTTCCCAAAAAAACAGACGAAATCAAATACGTTCTCGATTGTGGATATGCGAGCGAGAATATTCTCAAAGAGCTTACAGGGCATGACCTCTATATGCCAGACCGGGAACTGGCACACAAGAAGACCGGCGGTAAGATCAAGCCGGAGGAAAGAAATGAGGCTGCCGCTGAACCGCCTCTGATTGAGAGCAGCCATGCCTTGTTGCAATTCCACTACGACCGAGACAACGATTGCTTTCAGTGTCCGGCCGGCGAAATCCTCACCTTCCAGCGCGAGAGAAATCTACAGGGAGTCCTCTACCGGCACTATCGACGTTATGGCTGTTCCCGGTGCTCTATGAAAGAGCAATGTATTGGCCCGGAAGGCAAGCGCAAAGAGCTCTGGATTCAGACCAAACATATTCCCGATTTACAAGTCCGTAGTTTACCTCCCCATCATGGAAGCAAAAAAAAGAAAACGGGGATGCGGTCTATTTCCAATCCCCTTACCCTTCTCATGAGAGAGAAGCTGGCAACTCCAGATGGGAAGAAAACCTATGCTCGCCGATTTCCATCTGTCGAGGGCGTCTTTGGTGTGATGAAAAGTGCTCGTAATGGCTGGCAGTTCTTGCGGCGAACAAGAGAAAGGGTTCAAGTTGAATGGTCTGAGCGGTGCATTGCCCATAACCTTGCCCGAATGATCGGGTTTGTCCGGGTAAATCCGATTGCGGCTGACAATATCTGAGCAAGAGCCCGGTCGGGCGACCGGGAGCTCACGCGCTTAACGAGATAGGTTTTTCGACAGACTCGTCCCAGAACCCACCCTCCGAGAATCCCGTGACATACTTCAGCCCATCCCACGCCGCTCCGATGCCGCTGCCAATCACGCCTGCCAGCGCACCATATCCGCCAAGGGTACTCATGCCACCTTCCCAGAATCTGCCCCAGGCAGTGTCAGCAGATTTCACCGGTGCGTCAAAGACGAGGTTGCCATTCTCATCGCGACGACCAAATACGCCGGCTCCCGTCATCAGGTCGACCATACGCTGAGTCTGGTTGAAGTCATTTGTATCCGCAGCCCAGTCGCTCAGGTCATTCTGCCAGTCTCGGGACTGCGACTGCATCATCGTTCCGAGTACGCTGCCCAGATCTGAGAAATCAGATTCCGCCATCGCAGCGTAGTTGTTATCCTGACCGGCATACATCTTACCATACTGCACCGTCATATGCATTCCCGTGGAAAAAATCGAGCGAGTTAAGTCGCTGGCCAGAGTTCCTTGCTGCAACTTCATAGCGCTTGCCGTGCCTGCCGATGCAAACGCTATGGCCGTCCCTATAAGAGCGTTATCCCCACGCTCCCCTGCCAGGCTCCAGTGTCCTGTATAACGACCATCGCTGTCATATTCCATTCCAGAATTCACGAGATTCAGGCCGGTCATAGTCGCCATCGCATAAGCGCTGCCTGCTTTCGTTGCTGCTGCAGCTGCGTTTGCAGCGGCAACGGCTCCCTGACCCGCGGCAGCATTCCCTGCGGCAACGGCATTGCCGGCTACAGCGCCGCCAGTCGCTCCACCTACCACGTCGACCAGCGTATTCATCGCCCCCTGATCCGTCATCTGATAGCTGCGTTTGCCTGTCTTCGGATCAACGTGGATCGAGTTGCCGGCAGCGCTCATCGTTGCACCGACCGCTATCATAGCCGCTCCGATTGCAGTGCCCACTCCCGGAACAAACTGCGCTGCTGTACCCGCCGCTACAAGCAGCGACCCGCCAACCCGTAGAGGCATCACAGAGGCCTGTAGCAACTGCGCCTCCCACATATAACCGGCATCCTTACCGTAAACCTCAGAGGCGACTCGCACGTTCTGGATAGAATTGGCAAGAATCGTCACCGGGTTAAACTGATTCACCGTCGCCGTAAGCGGATCAATCGATCCGGCCATGCGTTCCATACGGCCGGCGTCTTTGCCGTCTATATATCGGTTCACAAGATCGAGCTTGTTATAAAAGCCCAGATAGATGCCGCTCGGGCGATTCCCGCCGTCGCCTAATTCACCGAAGCCGGGGTCATTCACATACTTCAAAATGTCGAGGGCGGCAGAGGCGTTGTCTTCGCTGATGGCCGATGCTATCGCCTCCTGCACCTTCGCGTCGGCATAGCCCTTCAGGTCGTCGTCTTCGTCAAGGCCGGACGAGATCTTCTCGCTCGAGCCTGCAGGCTTGCCGATCCACCATGCTAATTCGCCGATGACCTCTTTATCACGGGAGTTCTTGCGTTCCGATACCGTGCCGGTGCCCATGATCTTCTCAAAGGCATGCTGTAGAATAAGCTTCTGCACGGCAAAGAACGATTCTACCTGTACCGTGTCGGCGGCTTCGAGGAACGACGGCAGATCGGCCATGATCTCGTCGCGGCTCTTATTGATCATGCCGCCATTCTTATCGCGAAGCAGGGCTCCGCCGGAATCACCGCCAAGAGAAGAGAGATAACCGTCAAAGGCTGCTCTGCCGTCAAACCACTGATACGCCTCTACCATGCCGACGGCGCTTGAAACAAGCTTGCTCTGCTTGATATAGACGTTACCCGACCTGACAAATCCCGCTCCAAGAGCAGCCATCTCGGTCTGCTGCTCGATGGCACGGTTCTGACGGTCGATCTGCTCCAGTAGATCTGACATGAGTTTCTGATACTGCTCCAGGATCTTCGCGTTGGCATAGACGACCATCTGAGGCTCAACCGCAACCTCTTCTCCGCTATGGCGCGTATTTATGAAAGGCGGGGCGCTCCGCGTCCTGCTCCGCTCTCGGGAGGGAGCGGTTTCACTGGGTTTTGAGGCCTCTTGTTCCGGGCGCCACGGTTAACGTAAATGCTTCAGGGAAATAGAAATGCCACCAACCGGCGGGCTCTTGCGGCGAGGAACTCCTCGCTATAAACGCAGGCAAAGGGAACAACAGAAAGGCCAGCAAGCGGGTCCCCTCTTCGCCGCGGCGATCCCTGGCGCGGGATCCGTCTGGAGAATTTACTGGCGTTACCCGAGATCCTTGCTTCACCGAAGAAGAATCATCGGTCAGACCGAAGTGATCTTTTCCAACAGCGCTCCCGAGGGCGGGAACAATACCATGAAGTAAGGGCACCTCTCCCCATAGAAGTCATATTCTTATGACGACGTGATCCGAATTCTCGAAAAGGCTGCGCCTGAATTTAACAGTCGGCCTCACGGTCAGCTCTACGGTCTTTCCCCCGATGACATTCTGGCGGGAAAGATGCCCGATAAACGGCTCTTCCGTGAAAAAATCGAGCAGGCGAGAGCGAACCGACCGGAAATCAACAGAAATGAGTTCTGCGGTATCTGCTGATAACATAGGAAAGCCGTTAACTGACCTCAAATCCTCGAACAGCTTGCGGATTTTCCCTCGTGAGGATAACTCAACGGGCATTTTACAGCTTCTCAAAATAATCGGACGGCTTTCTCGAATTTCAACAGGCCAGCGTACAGAGAAGGTCCGCCGCTACTGTTTTTCATCGATACAGCCCTCAGACGGATAACAACGAATAAACCTTTCTCCAGTGTCGTTTGCTATTACTTCTTTCAGATCTTCCCGGCACTCATCAGCCCTGTTCTTGACAAGACGATTATCGTTCCATAGGCCCCAGTCCACTTTTCCCTCGCGAACGACGGCGCCACAACCATACAGCTTACCCGCTAGAAAATGACCGATGTATCGATCCCAATTTGCCCATTGGATAAAATAGGGATTGTTTTGCTGATCCGGTGCTGGCACAAACATGGAAATAGCATCAATATCAATATAAACAATTTCACCACTATCCTCGCTGCAATCTCCTTGCAGGCAGACGATATGATTATCCAGCCATCTTCCATTCAAAACCGTTTGACCTGGGGCGGTACGAATGCCATTCCCCTCGCGATAGTTCCATCGTACATTTCCCTTATAGACGACACCATTTCCCCAAGTAATTGTCGCATCACCTTTCAGATATCCGTTTTCAAAGATACCATCATAATCAACAGGATACTCCTGATCGAACACAAAAGTATACTGGGTCCCTCGACCATTCTTACAATCACCCTTGCAATATGGGCGGTATTCTCCTTTGGTCGAAGGATCACTGCACATCATAACCATTAAGCATAAAAATATGGAGGTGACAAAACTCAGGCATGTGACAGCACCCTTGCTGACCAGGCGCTGTCGATCATCGAGGTTCGATTGGATCGACATATTTTGATTTTCTCTTATCTGTATACTGCGCATAGTAGAAGCCACCTATTCCCTTTTGGTTTTTGTAGTACTTGTTAATTGACGGACCAGTAGATCGATCGTCTCCAAGGCTTTCTGTTACAGTTATATATTCGCCCCTCTTGTAGTCAACAACCTGAACAACATGGCCGGCAAAGGGTTTTCCGTTCCAATTTACTACGCCGTTCGGCCGCCTTGATACACCATTGGCCAGCTCAGAAGAAGAAACTATAATAGTACCTCGCCTGATTTCGTCAGTAGGTTTGTAAAAATGCCTGTTATAGAGGATATTCAGCGGACCGGTATATCCGTTTCGTTCTTTACCTACATCCCACTGTGCTTTGGCCCATGGATCCTTATTCATGCCAGCCATGTCAAAACGAGAGGCAGGCCATTGAATATGCGTCAACGTATCCACATACTTAGTATTCGGGTCTGTTCCAAACGCCTATGTATGAAGATACGATATCCATTCCGAACAATCCAGACCGATTCCCATGGCTGCAGGGTTAAAAGTGAAATTATCATACTTACCATCAGGTTGAAAGTGTTTACTTCCGTTACCCTGATAATGGTGGTAGTAATTGCCATACACTTTTTTCTCGGCGCTTCGTACCATGCGCTCACCGATCCAGACACCTTCCTTCTTCCATAGATCGTTTGTTTCTCTCGTGCTATTCCAGAAGTCTAACTCTTCAGATGCACTGAATGGCCGCATTGGCTGCCCCGGCTGCGGTGGTACGGGCGCTTGATAGGCCGGCTGTTTGCCAGATAGGCCCAGATTCTGCCTGATATTTTCACTAAGTCTTGATGTCGCTCGATTCCAATTTTCCTTTAGCTGATTAAAATAGTCAAGGGCTTCTGGAGCGGTCTGGTTGTCCGATGGCTGTGATGCCGCAGTATTCGACTGTGACGGATCTGTCTTCCTGTAAGCTGTAACAAATTTCTCAAGCGGCGTTATGTCAAAGCCTGCATTGATCTTCCCCCCTTTTCCTGGACAGGAGACAGTAAAATGAAAAGGGGTAGTTTATGGGCAAAAGAGGCCAGCATTACGATGATAGCTTTCGCAGAATGGCGGTGGATCGGTGGATTCGCGGCGGCAAAACCAGCAAAGAGGTGGCAGACGATCTTGGGATCTCAGTCAATTCCTTGAGAGCATGGAAAGCGCTGTATCTATCAGAGCCGGGTGGTCCTCAGCAGCAAAACCTGCAAGAGGAAGTTAATCGTTTAAAAAAGGAAGTCATGGAGTTACAGGAGGAGCGCGATATTCTAAAAAAGTCCGTTGCCATCTTCTTGAAACCCCGAAAATGAAATTTGCCTGGATACAGGAGAATCGCTCCGAGTTTTCGGTAAGGAAGATGTGCCGTGTGCTTGATGTATCGGAGAGCGGCTTCTATGAATCACAGATTCGACCTCCTTCACAGCGCTCAACAGAAGATGCTCGAATCGTGGAGGCAATCAGAGTGATCGCTGATGAAATGTTTGGCACCTATGGCAGCCCTCGCGTGACTCCGGAACTCAAGGGGATTGGGATAAAGGTTAACCGAAAAAGGGTGGAACGGCTGATGAGAGAAAACGGCATTTCTGCAATAAATCCGAGGGTTTTTCGTGTAAACACGACGGATTCCAACCATGAATTGCCGGTTTCGCCCGATCTTGTTCAGCGGAACTTTGAACCCGGTGAACTTGATCGAATCTGGGTAACTGATATCACCTATATCGAAACAACCGAAGGATTCGCTTACCTGACGACCTTCATGGATCTTGGAAATCGTGAAATCGTCGGTTGGGAGCTTTCTGACAATATGCGAGCAGAATCAATCGTTGCCGCTTTAAAGCAGGCCTTGAATCGAAGGAGGAATAATATCAATGGCCTGATTATACATTCAGATCGCGGGGTACAATATGCATCGAAAGACTATCGCGATGTATTGAAAGGTAAGAAGATAAGCCAGAGCATGAGTCGCAAAGGGAACTGCTGGGACAATGCTGTTCAGGAATCGTTCTTTCATACCTTGAAGACTGAATGTTTATACAGAATCGGGTTTATTCCAAATTTTGAAGACCTACGAAGAATTCTGTTTGACTATATCGAAGTATTCTACAACCGTAAAAGGAGGCATTCTGCTCTCGGGTATTTAAGTCCGACAGCCTATGCACAGCAAATTGCATGATTCCCTCCGGAATATGGGGGGAAGATCACAATTTGATATGTCCGTTGCAAATCACTACTGACAGTGAAGCTGGTCGCTGAAAAGAGATGTACCGAAATTTCCAGGACAAAATAGAACAACTCGTACTCGAGCTCATAACGTCTGAAGGAGAAAAAACGCTTCTGAACTATGAGGAAAAAATTATTACGGATCTTCAATTCCCAAATAAGTTGCGAATAGAGTTACTTGAAGAGATAAGAGAACTTTTTTCAGATTCACCCGAGTTTCGTGCTCGTCTACACGCATATGCAAGAGAAGACAAAGTTAAGCGTGCCGAATCTTTGACTACCTCTCTTATCAATCACCTACCAGAGGAAGAATTGCGTGAGAAGTTAACGCCGTTGCTGAGGGATCAATTTGAGCTTTCCCTACCTGAGGATTTGCTGCAGAAGATTCTATCAGAACCACGTGAGACTCGATGCTCTCTGTTTCAATCCATTGTTCCATTCACTGAGGCAGAAACAGTCTCATTCTACTGTAACTGGGTCACCACGTACTTTAGCGTGCGATCTTTACAAGACATTCATGTTGAAAGGAGTGAATTGATCGACACTTTTCAATTCGAAATAGGAGTGCTTTGCTCTGAAATCGTCATCATGTATTCGCGTGTCTCCCATCCACTTTTTGAGTTCCCCCCGAAGACTAGCCCAACCTACAATCTTTTTAAAACCATAGGTCACGATCTCGCCGAGGAAGAGCAATTCGCGAAGTACGGGTTGCTAGAGATAGTTGATGATCGTGAGCTATTGGAATCTTTCCCTCGTATACTCGATCACGCAGCAGTTGTTTCGGTCGATGTAACTTTAGCTAGTACTGAACTTTATTCATTTTTACGCGATTTGCATTCAAAATACAAATTCAAGCTTTCTCTTCGACCCGACAATATCAGTTGTTTCCCCGGGATTGAGCGGCGCATTTACCTCAAGGAGGCTATCGAATATGGCAAGATTTTCGAAACACTTAGCCTGTTCTCTGGTAAGCTCAATACCAAACTAAGAAATGCAGAGCTTGATGCCTTTTGGGCCAGCATTAAGGATACGGATCTTATTTTTGAAGAGCTTCTTAATGATTTTATTTATTTCGATAACTATTATGTAACAAATATGATTCATATAGTTCTCTTGCAGACGGGCTCAGGTCCTATCATCCAACACCTGGATCATGAATACATCCTCTATACTGAGGATGAATTCGCTCGGCGCCAAAAGTCACCCAAAATAAAGGGAACAGGTCGGCGGCGTGTCAAAACGTTCAAAATTGATAACGCCACAATGCCACTCGACATCAAGAGAATCCTATTACCCATTATGATACTCACGTTCAAAAACAAGCAATTAGTTTTGGAATACTTCGGTCTCGACTAATTGTAGCATGCCTTCAATAAACTCAAAGATTATTCGCTCCGCTGAGCGACTTTCCTTGATTCCAAAACTCGTATCCGACCCCTACCCTCTACCCTCTACAGAAGCCGGTTGAATGCGAGCTCAAATCTGCCCGGCAGTCAGTTATCACAAACCCTTATGACTCCGTTTGCAATTCTCTACAAACTTCCTAAATTTGACATTTTCCAAATCTGTGGTATAATCTTTCCCAAAAAAAGGAGACTATATGACGGCCCAGAATTCACCTCACAAAACCCCCGTCGATGTAGAAAATCGACAGGATTCAGGCTCCGCTATGCAGGAATTATCCGAAATCAATGATTCGGCAAACTATGCCCTTAAGGGCATGCCCCTCCTCCATTATCAGCACAAAAGGGCTGCCGCACCCTCTCCTGCGGCTCAGAATGCCGCCGCCTTTCCCGGCCCTATCAATATAGTGTTCGCCTTCAAAGTCTTCGATTTCATACTACAAAATCTATATTCTAAACCTTGCAAGTGCGGCTCTACATCATTCACACCTGTAAAAGGGCACCTGGATAAGGTCCGCTGCAAGGAATGTCACAGGCAGACCTCAAGGCTCTCCCACACCCCTTTTAGAAACCTCAGAATTCCGCAGTGGATGATGGGATGGCTTATCTACGAATCTATGGTTCGCCACCCTGCCGTCCTTACATCAGCAGAGATCACAAGGCGGCTTGGAGTAAACGAGAAAACTGCCCTTCTTATGAAGCGCAGACTGCAACTCATGGCCCATGATATGCGACCTGCATTTCAGTCCCTGATACGAGAAGAGTTAGCAGAAGCCTTTCCACAGCCCTATAAACTGCCACCAGACGGCGAGGATGTAAGGCCAGCCGTTGCCGGCAAGCCTGTAGTGCACGCCGATACAATGGCCCTGTTTTCGGCCTCTTTAAGGGCAAATAAGGGCAGAAAACACCACAAGAACAAAGGACTCACTGCAAGTATCTATCTCTCTGATAAGTTAGGTGGAAGGCAGGTAGGAACGCTCGCTCATGTCATGGGAACGGAAAAAGGCTGGGTGCAGATCGACTCTATCTCTGATCTAACAGCAAACACTGTCGGGCCTATCATCAGAAAGGCCATACCCAGAAATGCAGCGATATTCACCGACGAGGGTTATCAATGGCTCTATAGAGTGTATCCTAACCATCGCATGGTGAATCACTCCAAGAAATCTAAAGATAAGCGCTATAAGATGGCAAGGGATCGCTGGTGCCAGAATGGAGTGCATAACCAGGTATCAGAAGGCATCAACGGCTCTCTAAAGATCGCGATGAGGGGCTACAGATATTTCAGGCCAGAGCACTCCAACCACTATCTTATGGAGTGGGAATTCTTGAGGAACCTTAAATATTTCGGCCTCGATAAGATAGCCGAACACATCAAGCGCAGTGATTTACCACGAAGGGGAATATTCGATTGTGCTGATAATGGTGGTGGAATCAGACGAGAACGTCTTCTTCGCCGCCGCGAGCGACGACGATCTCGCCGGCCTCTTCGAGCTTGCGAATGATGTTCACGATCTTCTGCTGGCAGTCCTCGACGTCTTTCAAGCGCACGGGGCCCATGAACTCCATATCTTCACGTAAAAGGGAGGCGGCGCGCTTTGACATGTTGCGAAAGATCTTATCCTGCACGTCCTGGTCGACCGACTTAAGCGCCTTGGCCAGTTCCTGGTTATCGACCTCGCGAAGCACTCGCTGGATGGCGCGGTCGTCAAGCAGCACGATGTCTTCGAAGACGAACATCTTCTTCTTGATCTCTTCGGCCAGTTCGGGGTCTTCCTCTTCGAGAGCTTCGATGATCGTCTTTTCCGTTCCGCGGTCGACGTTATTGAGGATCTCGACGACGGCATCGACGCCGCCGGCCGATGTATAATCCTCAGAGGCAAGTGTGGACAGTTTACGTTCGAGAACTCGCTCCACTTCACGTAAGACGTCGGGCGAAACGCGCTCCATCGTCGCGATGCGGCGAGCGACGTCGGCCTGATAGTTATGCGGCAGCGAGGCGAGGATCTGGCTCGACTTGGTGGCGTCGAGATAGCAGAGAATGAGCGCTATGGTCTGCGGATGCTCCCCCTGAATAAAGTTTAACAGATGCTGCGGGTCCGTGCGGCGAATGAAGTCAAACGGACGCACCTGTAAACTGGATGTCAGGCGGTTGATGATGTCGATGGCCTTCTGCGTTCCAAGGGCCTTTTCGAGAACTTCGCGGGCGTAATCCAGACCGCCCGTCGTGATGAACTCCTGGGCCATCATGAGTTCGTTGAACTCAATCAGGATGGCTTCTTTGTCTTCGGGCGTGACCTTGTCGAGCTTGGCCATCTCAAAGGTGAGGCTTTCAATCTCGTCTTCACGCAGATGCTTGAAGATTTCCGACGCCACCTCGGGGCCGAGCGTAATCAGGAAGATGGCCGCCTTCTGGCGTCCGGTATACTGTTGCTTTTTCGATTGCAGTACAGACACTGTGATCTCCGATCTTCCTGACAGAAGCTTTACCGCAAGGGGCCAGGCAACCCTTTTTCGGTCCTTCTCAAAATCGGTAGGATTCCGGTTAAGGAACATAAAAAAACCGACGAAAAACATTTCTATTTTCGTCCTTATCAGTATAGAACGGATGCGTATGAGCCGACAACTATTCCCCGAAAGTCCCGCCTATTTGCGGCAGCTCAGCGCAGCCGGCAGGGAGCGCGCCAGGGCTCTGTTTATTTTTCTGAACGCTCTCATTCTTATCAGCACGGCCTTTATCCTTGCCCTGAATCTGCTGTTAAAACCGCTGCCGACGGTCAATGCGCTTATCGTCTCAGCGATCGCATCTTCTTTCCTGTGTCTGTGGCTTCTTCATAACGGCCGGCCGCAACTCGCCGGCAATATTATCAATGGCGTTATCTTTGCCGTTATCCTCTATCTTACCTATCTCGATGCAACAGGCGCCTATCCGCTGCACGGCTTCACGCAAACGGGTATGATGGCGGCCGGCCTGGCGCTGGCCGGCCTTTTCGGATCAAAACGGCTGCCCCTTGTTTTCGGAGTCGTGTATTCACTCACGCTCCTCGGGCTGGTCTTCTATCTCTCGTCTTTGCATAACTGGTCGGATTTACGACGCTCCACCGTCGAGTTCACGCTCGACGGCATCATCGCCCTTGTCGCCGGCTCCATCCTTATCTTTCTTCTGCGTCGCATCTACGATCGCTCTCTGGCCGCCATATCGACGCGAAACCGTCGCCTTGAACGTTTCTTGAGCAGCCTGCGTCGCAGCGAGGAGCGCTTCCATCGCCTATCTGACGCCTCCTTTGAGGCGGTCGTGCTCTCTCAGGACGGACGCATCCTCGAAGCGAATCGGGCCTTCACCGAGCTTTTCGGGCATAACGCCGACGACGATGTGACGATAGAAGGCCTGGTGAGCGCCGAGCATCGAGATCGCCTCAGATCCCTGCTCAACTCCGACAGTCGCAAAAGCGCCGAGCTTTTATGCAAAAGAAGGGATGGATCGACCCTGCTTGTCGAGGCGCGCTCTTCGATCATCAAGAACCCCGATAGCGCCGTGCGCTCCATCGTGATGCGTGACATTACAAACGAGCGTAAAAACCTCGAGCTTCTCGAACATCTCGCCTATCATGACGCTCTGACAGGCCTTGGTAACCGCAAGCTGCTGCAACAGACGACCGAGAGTATTCTCGTAGAAGGCAGACGCTGCGCCATACTTCTTGCCGACCTCGATCGTTTCAAAGAGATCAACGATACGCTCGGCCATCCTTTTGGCGATGCTCTTTTACAGGGGCTTGCGCATCGCATTCGCGAGAGTTTCCCTGCTCCCTTTCTCACCTGTCGGACGGGCGGCGACGAATTCACGCTGCTTATTCCCGATCCGGACGGCGAGAGCATGGTTCGCGACATAGCGCAGTCGTTCAGCGACGCCATCAACCGAGCCCTTCGCACAGACGGCGTCACGCTTGAGATGCAATGCAGCATCGGCGCCTCGTATTCGCCGAATCATGGGTCGGATTTCGAGGCACTATTCCGTTGCGCCGATGTGGCCATGTATGCCGCCAAGAGGTCGGGTACGGGCATCGCCGTCTATGCAAGCATTCTCGATCTTCACAATCCGCGACGTCTCATGCTTCTTTCTGATCTCGGACGCATGGTCCGCGAGAAAGCCTTCGAGCTGCATTTCCAGCCCAAAGTCGATCTTATAAACCACGACATCGACGGATATGAAGTTCTCACTCGATGGACGCACCCCAGGCTCGGTTCCATTTCGCCGGCAGAGCTGATACCTCTTGCCGAAACGGGAAACCATATCGGATTGTTAACCGAAACCGTAATCGACGTTACGCTCGAGCAGATGCGCTCATGGGCGCCACAGTTCAAACCGACTCTGGCCGTGAACGTTTCGGCTCGCAATCTCGTCGACGAGATGTTTCCAGAGAGAGTCATTCAGGCCATCGAAGAGTATAACATCAATCCGGCGCAGCTCGAGCTTGAGATCACCGAAAGCGCCTTCATGCATGATCCACAACGAGCACTGCAGTCCGTATCACGACTCAATCAGGCCGGCATCACGCTTTCGATCGACGACTTTGGAACGGGCTATTCTTCGCTTTCGTATCTGACTGACCTGCCCGTTCAGGCGTTGAAGATCGACCTCAGCTTTATTCGCGAGATGATCAAGAAAGAGAAGCATCAGATCCTTGTATCGTCGACGATCCAGCTTGCACACGGTCTCGGCCTTGCCGTCATCGCAGAGGGCGTCGAAAACGAAGATACGGCTCGGGCATTAAGAAAGATGGAATGCGACTTCGGCCAGGGCTTTCATTTCGGAGCGCCCGTACCGGCGCCCGCTATCATGCGCCGCTGACGATGATGCATCCTTTTCGTTCATTTTTTTCCGTGCTCGTTGATCAAATCATTGAAAAACCGTCAAAAAAATGAAAGCGAGCCCGACCTGGCCTGTTCTTCATCACATGATACAAAGACGAATTTCGCGCCTGAGCCTCTCTCTCATCACACTGGCGCTCTGCGTCACCGCTCTCAGCGCCGCCTCGCAGCGATTCAACACAAACATCATTTTACGAGAGAATATACAGGGATTGAATGCAAAGCAGATCAAGCGACTGCACGCCGACATGCAGAGAGTGATCGCCATTCTCAGCAGTCACAGAGATGTGGCGAATCCTCCTTCTGCTCTCTGTATGCATCTGTCGGCCTATACTCCGCCGTTTATCAATGCCTCACAACAACCGACTCTTGATTTGCAGGTACCGACAGACTTCCATGACGGCAAATGCGGCGAGGTCATGGGTTATGCGATCACCTTTCGCTGGAACGATCCGAGGCTTCTACTTGGCGACGAGCTGACCGGGCCCGACGGAAAACCGATCATCATTCAACGATCGAGCGTACATGTGTTGCCGCCGCTGCATTCCGATAAAGACGGCGTTCAGATCTTCCATCGCAGCATATTGATTCAGCGTAAAGGCGTTAATCTGCTCGAAAAGGTTACCCGAGGAGAGTATCTGAACGCCTTGATCGCCTCGTGGGATCGTCTTCTTTTTGAACAGAGCGGAGCCGCAGATCTACGAAGCCAGCGAGACGCCGCCTCACATGAGCTGGATTCCCTTTCGGCAACGGAAAGAAAGCAACCGGCCTGTCTTACGGATTCGCTCTTTTCTTCGGCGGGAGACGGCGATTGTGATGAAGGGCAATTCCTCTATCGCGTGCAGCCGCAGTATTTCTCTCGTATGCAATCGCCGGCCGAGCTGCGGCTTCTTCTTATCCACTACGCACAGGATAAAGACGAGAGCGACATCGAAGACATCCAGTATCTACAGAAAGTATTTAACAGTCTGAACACAAAGGCTCTTTCAGATGTCGTGAATCAACCCTGAAAGGCCCTTCGATCGTTACGCCGGAACGTCCACTCCGGCGTAACAATGATTGCCGATCCCTCTTCGTACCAGGGCGATAGGTCGGCAGACTGCGGATTCATTAAAACATGAAACTCCTGAGCCGGCATATAGCTCTGCCCCAGAAGATAAAACCGGCGACCTGCATCATCGACGGCTACATCAAGGACGATAACGGCATGACCTGGAGATCCGGCCTGAATCAAGATCTGTCCCGGTTGAACGGAGCCGGCGATACTGACCGTATCGCGCTGCAATGAAATCGAGCCGGCATACATAAAAAGCGTCGTCAGATAACCCGTAAGGGCATCATGCCCTGCTGCCC
Source organism: Leptonema illini DSM 21528 (assembly GCF_000243335.1). Taxonomy (NCBI): domain Bacteria; kingdom Pseudomonadati; phylum Spirochaetota; class Leptospiria; order Leptospirales; family Leptospiraceae; genus Leptonema; species Leptonema illini. The sequence goes on from NZ_JH597773.1 coordinate 556,262, forward strand.
TTGACGCACCGCTTCTCCAGAGGACGCGGTTCCCCTTTACGACGGGCCGTTCTCCGTTGCGCCATCTCTCAAAGGGAATGATATCACCCGATGTGAAAGAGAACCGGATGCGCGAGAACTCACCTCGCGAAAAAAGATACTCCGACCTGAGCCTGATCAACGCATCGGCGCATTGCTGCAGATCGCGACGACCGACGGGCATATCGACGACGCGAAAGTGAGCGTCCTGGTTTTGTTTCTGTTCTCCGTTGAAAAGCATGACGGGCACTCCCGGCTTTTTGAGCGGAAGATACCGGAGCCATTCGGCAAACGATCCACGAGCAACGTCGATGCGGCGTGCCTTCACAGGCGGCCTGATATCGGCGACCGTCTCGTGAGATGTCGATGTCAGCCAGGCATAGCGGGGCGCAGAGAGAAGATCGTCAGATAGCGTAAAAGAAGAGAAAACGATGAGAAGAGAGAAGAAGCATGGAGACAGGGAGCGTAAGCAAATGATGATCCCCCGGAGAAAGCCCGGGGGATGCAGATCAGTGTTTCTTCTCACAGTCGTTCTTGCAGACTCTGAGGTTGTTGGCGCAGGCGGCCTTTTTAAGGGCGCTGGCTCCGTTTTCACAGGACTTATGTTCGTCGGTGCAACGCTTCACACAGACGCCATATACGGCCTGCTGAGCCGGTGTGCGTTCTTTCGGCTTCGGATCGGCCATAAGCGTCGATACGGCGAAGAAGAGCATCGGTAGTAAAAGCAGTGTTCGTTTCATCAATTTCTCCTCGTTCAAGATAGACGATTAAGAACCGTCGTTGTTCACAGTCTCTCATTATGGAATGATCTTTGCAAAACTTTTTTTCTTCATTTTATCTGGATTATTAAAAAGCGCAGACGTTTCTGCCCCCTCCGGTTCAGGAATACTGTGAAAGCCATGCCTCCATTCTGCGCTTCACTTCTCTCTTGAGAGATTCGGGCGAAACAACCTCGATCTCAGGCGCATACTGAAGAACCATCTCGGCAGCAACTTGCAGGGTATCGAATCGAACATCGACTTGCAGATGTGAACTCCCTGATCCGTCATCCTCTGTCAGCAGGTGAACATAAGGCCGACGACGCAGCTCTTGCAGCAACAAGCGCGGAAGTCGGATGCATGCATGAAACTCAGGAAGCCTCTTCTTGAAATCCGTCAGTGAAGCCTGCCAGTAAGATGCCAGGTCAAAGCCTGCCGGCCTCTGCACATCATCAAACAGAAGTCGAACGTCCGTGAAACGGGAGGCTCGATAGCTGCGCACCTGCGTTTCGTGCACGGCAACGATATACCAGATGCGGCCTTTAATGACAAGGCCAAGCGGATGCAGGATGCGCTCCTCTGACGAGCCATAACGGGAGAGGATCTGCTTGCCCGAAAAAACGGCCTCCTGCAACGGAGCAAGAAACGAAAGCTCTTCACCCGACGAAAACCAGCCCGCTCCGTCGACATGCATACGCTCCTGAAATTCATGAAGGGCCTGCCTGTAGGGAGCCGGTACAGAGGCAAAGAGCTTCTCGCGGGCGCTCTGCAGACTGCCTTCAAGGCTCAGGTCGCCGGCAATAGCCTCCCCACCGAGAAGCAACGATAGCAGCTCTCTGCGATTCATGCCTGTCAGGCTTGTGCGATACCCTTCAGAAAGCTGCCATCCGCCTCCCTGCCCGCGCTCCGCGTAAAGCGGGATGCCGGCCAGACAGAGTGCCTCAAGATCACGCTGCACGGTGCGCGCAGAGACCTCAAGGCGTCGGGAAAGCTGCTTGACCGAGATTCGACCGGCAGCCTGCAAGATCATGAGCAGACGCAACAACCTCTCTGAACGCATGCCGCCACTGTAGCAGACAAATACGACAGAACACGTCTTATTTCGGGCCCGATTAGCAGGCTGTTAGAAAAACGGGTAATAGACACAGCAAAGGCCCGGTTTCCCGGGCCTTCACGTGCTCTGATAAAGATTCAGGCTAAGAAAAGGTGAGCTATCTCAAGCCTCGTCTTCGTCCTCATCCTCGTCGCCTTCCATTTCTTCAAGCAGCTCAGAATGGCGTACGACGGTACCGGGCTCGATCGACTGCTCTTCAAGAGCGGCCTGGGCGTAATCAAGCAGGTCGGCTACCATTCCGTAAAGCTCCTGCTCTTCGTCGCTGAGCTCCTGGATGACTTTCAGGTCTTCTTCATCGATCCAGTCGGGAACTTCTTCACCGGCTGCATCGACCTCGCTCAGCGTCAGCACCGCCGCAAGGCGCTCCTCGAACTCATCTTCGAGAGCGGCAATCGTATAGGCAGGAAAAAAGCCGTCTTCATCTTCTTCCTGTTCGATGGCCACCTCTACGGAAAGCAGAGGTTCGGCCTCATCATTGCGGTAAAAGTGCAGTGGCCACAGGCGGACCTCGGTGGGTTCCTCACCCTCAAGCTCCATTGTATCATCGGTGGGATTGCCCACCTCCATGCGGATGTCCAGTTCGGTCATGCTGTCGTTTAATCGACTGCGGCCTGGCAGTCGATCCATTTTCCGAGTAACCGTAGCCCGCAGTCGGCACTCGCAGCCGGCTGCCATCCGAACAAATGAATCAAATTCACGCAACGACGCTGAAAAATACCGATCCCCGCGTTCGGTGCCTTTAATTAAGCTGTCTTTTAATTCGTTGCCTTTTACTTCATTTCTTCTGAAAGCCTGTGCAGTCGCTCAAAGGCGACATTGATTCGGTTGAAGTTTTCCATAAGCTCCTGAGACCGCGCAGAAAGATCGAGCGCATGCTGTTCCAGATACTGGATGCTTTTCATGATCTCTCCTTGACCGGTGCGCTGCTCTCGACCGGCGTTCTGCACATCGGTTGAGATGTGGTAGATGCGTTCGAGAGATCGAACGAATTCCTTGAGCGTGTGCAGATTCTGATGATGGCTTCCGGTCAGATGCTCAAGGTTTACGACGACCTCGCTCAAAACGCCGCTCTGCGTTTCGAAGGCGCGGTTCAGATCGGCAAAGAATCCCGATCCCTGCTCGATCATAGAACGGCTACCTTTAATAATCTTCTGAATGTTCTTGGCATTTTCCTGACTGAACTCGGCAAGTCGTCCGACCTCCGAAGCGACGACGGCAAATCCGCGACCGTGATCGCCGGCTCGCGCCGCTTCAATAGAAGCGTTGAGCGCAAGCAGATTCGTTTGATCAGAAATAGAACTGATCACCTCGTTGATCTCACCCAGTCGCACAAAGGATTGCTGTAGCTCGGCAAAAAGCTCGGTCGCAGATTTCAGAACGACCGTAACCGCCTGATTCGTCGTTCCGGCCTCTTGCACCTTACCGTAGAAATGCTCGTTATCATGCAGCATCTTTTCCAGCAGCTTAGATAGCTCCTCACTTCGCCGGTTCATCGACTCGATGACCTGAAACTGCTCCTGCATGTTACTGTAGGTGAGCTCCGCCGAAGCCTTGAGCTCTTCCATCGTTGAACCGATCTCTTCGATCGATCCTGCCTGCTCCTGCGACTTCTGCGAAACGCCGCCTACAAACGTTCGCGTCGAATCGAGTCCCTGCTTCAGAGAATCCAGGTTCTCTCTGAGAACTCCGGCGCTCTCAAGCAGCCGGCCATTCAGGGATCTCGATTCATCGCCCGAACGATTCACATCTTCGAGCAGAGATCGGCTGAATCCGATGACGGCTCTTACGATGAAGGCCGTCGCGAAAAGAAAGGCAAGTTTCAATACTTCGAGTATGAGGTTGTGGTTTCGGCCGGAATAAATCTGATTCATGTCATCCACAAAAACGATACCGGGCGCCGTAAGAACGACCGCAGAGAAGGCTCCATAGATAACAAGAGCGGTTAAACCGACGACGATCGTAAAGAATCTATCGTTGATCAGAGCCGACATGATAATGTAAAAGAAAAACAGGGCATAGAAGACCTGATTATTCAGGTTGGGACTTCCTGATTCGGGAACGATGATAGCATCAAGAATGAGCAAAACGCCGGTAATGCTGATCTCAAACAGCGTGAAGAATTTTGCCACGCTGAGCAGACGCCCCTCCGTCCATTTAAAACGATAGTGGTGAAAGATCAAAGCCATGATCAGAATGACCGTCGTTCCGAAAAGATGGTTCCCGAAAACCACCGGATGCATGATCGTATAGGCCGAGGCCAGCGACGAATAGAAGAATACGACCAGTGCAAATCTGATATAGTTGATCGTAAGAAGAGCTCGTGTCTGCGTCGACAGAGCGAGAGAAGTGTTTTTCTGCATGAAGTCCTCTTTATGCGACCGGATTACGATTTGCCTGCCACGCTGTCTCTCATAACAGACGTTGACGCCGCGAAAAACGCAGGCGATTTCACAAGATCGTGCCCGCGAAATCTCTTCTGCAAGGTGCCGATGAAGCAGCTTTTTCATTGTCAAACCTGTGCATTCGGCGTTGTATAAAAACGATATGAAAGGGACTTCGGCAGAAAAGGCGGTGCGTATTAGAGTTCACTACGCCTCGCATAAGGGGCTCGTTCGCGAGAAAAACGAGGACTCTATTCGCATTGGCGACACAGTAATAACGGACGGACAGGCGGATAGCGTTACGACCGGTGAAATCAAACTTCTGTCGGGAAACTGGCTCGCCATCGCCGATGGACTCGGCGGACATGGGAGCGGTGAAATAGCAAGCGCCGTCGCCGTGCAGGCCCTCGGTCAACCGTCAAACCGGCTTTACGATGAGGCCGGTATTCGCGGCGTACCCGGCTTCGTGATGAATCAGCTGCGTCGAAGAGCTGCGGCCGGCGACGTTTCGCGCAGTATGGGAACGACTCTATCGGCCCTGTGCTTTACGGAGGCAGCGCTCTTCCTTGTGCACGTCGGGGACTCGCGCATCTATTCTCTGCCCGATTTCAGGCGGCTGACCCGTGATGATACGCAGGTGCAGGCTCTCATTGAAAAAGGTGAGATCCCCGAACAGATGCGCAACCGGCATCCTTTAAAGAACCGCCTCACGAGAAGTTTAGTCGCCGACGGCAACACGCCTGCTACGCTTGTAAAAAAGATCCCCGCCCAATATGCCGCCGAATTTTCCTTTCTGCTCTGCAGCGACGGACTGTGGGAGAACTTCGCGGACGACGAAATGAGAGAACACCTTCAGCGCATGAACGAGAACGGGCAGAGCCTGGCCGACTTCGCCGGATGGCTTCTGAGCACAGCTCTGGAACGAGGAGGGAGCGACAATATCAGCCTGATAATTACCGAGCCGGTTCTATAAGATCGTCTTTCAATGCAGGCCACAAGCGATCCGTCATCAGTCTGTAGCCTTCGCTATTCGGATGCAGGCCGTCCGCAAGATTGTACTGTGGGCGACCGACGATGTCGATCATCGGAAACGGAATGAGCTCGCTGCCAGCAAGTTCGGCCATCCTCGGAAAGATGGCGGCGAATCTCTCCTGGTAGCTTGCTGAAAAACCGGGCAGCGGGCCGAAGGCGACGATGCGAATGCGAACGTTGCGGCCGCGCAGGTCTTGGATCAGATTTTGATAATCCTGTTCGACTGCGGCTGGATCCTCTTGCAGAAGAAAATCGTTGGCGCCGAGAAATACCACGACGGTCGATATGCCCGGAAACTTCTCGAAGTAATAAGGAAGCCGACGGGCCGCCATCTCCACCGTATCGCCCGGCACACCACCGTTGATCACCATCGTCCGAACTCCGTGTCCTCGCAGAAGCCGCTCGATGCGCGCCGGAATCGAATCGGTCGGTGGAACGAGATACCCGTATGTCAGACTGTCACCGAGAAAAAGGACGGCGGATTTCATGCCTCTTCGACTTCAAGGATGGCCAGCTGATCGCCGACCTTAACCGTGCTTCCGCGCGGCTGCGTTATCTCGACGATCTGACCTGTATGAGGACACTCAAGAGGAAAGGCCGCTTTATCGGTCACAAGCTCGCAGAGTTCGTCGTTCTCAGAGACGGACTGCCCCGGTTGAACGTTCCAGCCGACCACCTCGATACGCTCTGCATCGCCGATATCGGGAACCATCAGCGGAATTCTTTTCTTGCTCATCATGCGCTCCTTCACACCAGGTTCCTGCCGACTGGAATGAGATCAATCCCTTCTCTTTCGTAAAAAGAGCCTCTGCTGGCCGTCCTTGAGTTCGTCGAAGTAACCCGCCGGTGCGAAATGCTCCCACAGCTCCCGGAAGGCCTCGCGAAGCGATTCGCCATAGGCATGACAGTCGTAACCGGGTCTGCGCCCTTCCTGTTCTTCAAGCGCCGCCTTCTCTTCGGTCAGATAACGACGGCGTCGATCCCTTGACTTCTTCGAAAGAATCAGATATCGCACCTTTTCTCCTGGCTGCAGCTCGATGCCCATCTCGGCAAGCTGTTCCAGAGAAAGAGAGCTCGCCCCATCGACGGTGTATTCGTCCACAGAGCGACTCACCGTACGACGCAGAAGCAGATCTCTCCAGGGGATTTCACTGTTATAAAGACGCTCTTTCCATATACGATAGAGTTCATCCATCGTCGGATGAAGCGCCCTGAGATCGGCGATCGTTTCAGCCGTCGCCATCACATCGAGCATCTGCTGCTGCACATGCCGCAAGAAGTCCGGAGTGTCGCGGCGCCGGACCTGAATGCCGCGCATCTTCATTGTGCCGTCGGTGAAACGCCCGAAGTAACGGTTGGCGACAGGAAGACGCTCGTCCTGACGTGAAGATAAAAAGACGATCCAGGAGTACTCTCCTTCCAGAGACATCTCCACCGATGTCGCCGCAGTAATCGCATCACAGAGCTCCTGCAGCTGCTGCCCGTGACCGGTAGGGCCTGCTACGGGATGAACCGTTGGATCATCAAACGGTGACTCTTTCTGCAAGAAGAGGCAATCGGTAATAGCATGCAGCACTCTGTATCCTCTCTGTTCAGAGATGCGTTTGGCGCGAAGCAGCTTCTGTCTTCCGAAGGCGGTGACGGCTTCATGGCTTTCGAGCCGCCCGAACTTGGCATTGCGATAACCGAGATAGCCGAAGCAGGTTACAAGCAACCACTTCAAGGCATCCTGTCTCTGATGGGCACGTTCCCGCTCTTCTGCCGTCGGCGCATGCTTCTTCTGATGCTTCAGGTAACGTCGGAGTTCCAGTATCGGCGCAAGTGATAGCGGGACGATCCCCTTGCGACGACGGCATACGGGAAAATGCGCCTCGGGTACACGATCGCAATCCGCATAGGACGGCGCGCAGCAGGAGCAGAGAACCGTCTCAGGAGAGAGGTTATGGTGGACCATAATCGTCGGATACATCTGGCTGAAATCGATCTGAATGACGTTCTCTCGAACGTTTGTTTCGCGTATGTCGGGCTCATAGACGAGACCTCCTTTATCGGATGTAATCAGTTCAAGGGCGCTTCGCGGCTCTTCGCTGTGACTTTTCTGCCAGGGGACGAGATAGTTCTGCTTCAGAGCGACGGCGGTTTGAATCATCGTCATGGCCGCCCCCGTGGAGGAGCGCGCCATCCTCTGCACGGGAATACAGGACAGGCGCGAGAGCTGAATCACTCCCTCAAGCCCGCTCTCGCGATGCACGAAAGAGTTGTGGCGGTCGATATGCCACCGCCCCTGTAACGGATAAGACGGCGCACGAAAGATCATGCTGCCGTAGGTGAAATAGCTGCGCCCTTCTGTGATAATCTTGCGGTTCAGTGCCATCTCGCCTGCGGTGATGCGATCGGCCTGCAAAGGGATCTTCTGTTCTTTTGCATGTTTGAAAAGAGCAGGAAATATGGTACGATCTCCGTATTCCGAAAGGATGACGTCGGGGTCGTTACGATAAAAGAAGTCGTTGAAACGATGGATCATGCGCACCGGGTTATCCGTAGGCACCTCGATCTGCTCGGCGCCCGATTCAAGCAGCAGAGCGTTGCCGCGAAGACCGAATCGATGACTGGCGGCCAGAGACAGATAGGCCGTGCGAAGCGGCACCACCGGATACTCGATCGCGGCGGCATCTTCAAGCATGCTTCCGTCAAGCAGATCGAGTCGCTGTTCTTGCTCATTCCATTCGCACTGCAGTCTCAGGCGAGCCATGGGAATCCAGCGGCGATGAAGCAGATAGAGCGTCGGCAATTCAACGTCGCTATGATAGATCTCGATACGCTCGAAAAAGGCATAGAGTTTACGGTGAACCGTTCTGAGAAAAGAAGGTTTTGCAAACGTATAACACACTACGGGCATAACATGACCCGTGTAGAAGTGTATGCGTTCCGTTCGCTCGGGCGAACAGGCGAGTACGCCGAGAACCTGAAGCCTGCGGGTCAGTCTGTCAATCACGGCGGCATCGCCATGCACGTAGATGGACGGCTGAAAACGATCGCAGATCAGATGCGTGCGACCGGTATCATCTCGCATCCAGAGCAGCATGACGTCTTCTCTGTTCTGAAGATCAAACAGATGTCCTTCTATGGTTATCATACATCGGTAACATCTTCCGGACTGCTTGCCTCTACAGAGTTCCCTTCGGCGCTTACCTCAGAGCTTCCCGGCGGATTTCCCTCAGAGCTTTTCAGAGAGTCTTTCAGCCTCTGTAGCTCTCGCTTCATTCTGCTGAGCTGGCGCTGCTGCTCTATAAGAATCGAAAGCATAACCGGATCAGAGGGATTCGGAAAGGCCGCCATGACGCCGGCCTGTACATGCAACTTCGCATAAAGCATCAGATCATCGAAAAGATGCTGATCTTCTCTTCGCAGAGAGGCGCGGAACTTGCGGAATCGATCCCTTACCTTCTCAAGCTGCCATGAGTAGGCGGCGACGGTGCGTCCCATAAAGCCCTCCTGTCGAATGCCGCGTCTTTCTCTGTTTGCTTCAGACGCGGGCGCATGATGTCGGATGTTACACGTGAAGAAGAGCGACCGGTCACCCTCCACACAGAAGCGGCAAGCGCTTCAAGCTCGGGAAAGATCGCCTTGAAAGAAGGATGAGAGTAATGCTCCCTCTCCACGATAAGAAAAGGGGAGGCGGTGGAGCGCAATCGAGCGACCATGCGCCTCAACAAAAAGAGCCCCTCCTCTTCGCCGACGTCGCCATCAAAGAACTGCTTCATCGGAGCAAGCAGAACCGTTAAAGGACGCCGTTCTTTCTCAGCCCTGGCGATGGCTTCGAGTATATGATACGGGGTAAACACCCTCTGCACCAGGATCGCCGCAAGCAGCACATCTGGATTCACGTCCCGACGCAAGGCCTCATCCACCAGGCGAAACACATCAAGTCGGATGGCGCAATCAATGACCAGCACAGGCATGTCTCGCAGAGCAAGGTCTGCAATCCACAGATGAGAGACGTCTGTGGGAAAGCTCTCCCCCGAAAGAAGGGCGACCCCTTCTGGAGGCCATGACTTCGGGAGCCACAGCCCTGAGCGTCGTGATTCTGAGAGCCACGATTCTGAAAGCCTTGCCTCTGAAGGCGACGGGTCGAGAGCAGAAGGCAGCGCAGAACGGGATGAAGCCGGAGGCATAAGCACAATCATCTGAATACTTATCAAAAGACAAGCAAATTTACGACGCCAGATTTTCTCTGCACGAATTTTTTGTGACATTGCAAAGGCACCGGCTCAGTCTGGTGAGACAACCCCATGCTCAAAAATCACAGACTTCGACTCATCACATTTGCCGGCCTGTTCGCTGCTCTCGCCACCGGCGCCGTCCTGCTCACTCCTGTTCTCTATGATCGCGGATGGCTTCAGTTCAACCATCCCGACAAAGAACGCTTTCCCGTCCGCGGCCTTGATGTCTCTCATCATCAGGGAGTCATCGACTGGCCGCTGGTCGGCCGCTCTGAGTACCGCTTCGTCTATATCAAGGCCACAGAAGGCGGCGATTTCACCGATCCACAATTTCACCGGAACTGGAAAGCAAGCGAAGAGGCCGGACTGATTCGTGGAGCCTACCATTTCTATACTCTCTGTCGGCCCGGAAGGGATCAGGCCGAGCATCTTATACGAACCGTGCCCGGGGCTCACATGCTTCCGCCGGCCATCGATCTGGAATTCGGCGGCAACTGCTCGAAACGCCCCGCCAGAGATGAATTCAATCGGGAACTGAATCAATTCCTGGACATGATACGGACCCACTACGGCTCAGAGCCGATCCTCTATACGACAGAGGAATTCTTTAAGGCCTATGGAGATCCCTCATGGATGAAGCGACTCTGGATACGCGACATCTTCTTCGAGCCCGATGATTTTCCGGGTTGGATCTTCTGGCAGTATTATTCAAGGGCCTCCGTTCCGGGCATTAACGGCCCGGTCGATGTCAATGTATTCTATGGAACAGAGGCCGATCTGCATGGCCTTATCTTACAAGAAAAGATAGACAACGATCGCTGAACGGTAGCAGACTGCACTATGTCGCTTTTCTCGACGAACTGGAACGACCACTTCGCCCGACTTAACGAGCGTTACGGAAAACGCAAACATCCGCTTGAGTATCGGAACCTGTATCAGCTGATGATCATGACCATACTCTCGGCCAGAGATTCGGATAAACACATCAATCAGGTAGCGCCGCCGTTTTTTGACGCCTATCCCCGCCTGAGCGATCTGGCCCGTGCAAAGCCGCGTGATCTGCATCCGTTACTTCGCGGAGTCACGAACTACGAAAAGAAGTGCGAATGGATCTGCGAGACGGCAAAGCAGATCGGATCGGACGACAAGATCCCGCTCACACTTGAGGGCCTTGTTGAGATGAAAGGCATCGGACGCAAAACGGCGCTTGTCATACTCCGGGAGATCGGCAAGCCGGGAAAAGGCATCATCGTCGATCTGCATGTCGAGCGCATCGTCCCGCGGCTTGGACTCGGCGAAGGAACGCCTGTGAAGATCGAGAAGGCACTTATGGGAACGCTTGATCCGGCGCTCTGGGCCGATGCCGGAATGTCGCTCTCCTTTCTCGGGCGTGAGATCTGTCGCCCCACAAATCCGAAATGCCCCGATTGCATCTTCGTCGACGTCTGCCCCTACTTCCAGAACCGGAAGACGTGATTTCAAAGACTTCTTTAAGAAAAGGCAACTGTGCCGGTTTTTGAGATGCCCTGTGAAAACAGGCCGTTTCTATCTTGTCAGCGGAGTTTCGATTGGTTTCTTGAACTCATGCAGGCCATGACAGACCTTGATGAGATCCGACAGACGCTCGAAAAGACGATGATGCCGCATGAGCTCGAAGAGGCCATGCCGCTGATCGAAGAAATCCAGCGTCTTAAGCGCGAAAAAAACGCCGTCGTTCTCGGCCATAATTACATGACGCCTGCCGTCTTTTATGGCTGCTCGGATTTTATCGGCGACTCTCTCGGTCTGGCCCGCAAGGCCGCCGATACGGAGGCCGACATCATCCTCTTTAACGGCGTGCATTTCATGGCCGAAACGGCCAGCATCCTCAATCCCGATAAAAAGGTTCTCATCGCCGACCCTGAAGCCGGATGCTCGCTCGCCGAAAGCATCACCGGAGCCGACGTGCGCGCCATGAAGGCGCAGTATCCGGGCGTTCCCGTCGTTACGTACGTGAACTGTTCGGCCGAGGTGAAGGCCGAAACCGACATCTGTTGCACAAGCGCCAATGCCCTGAAAGTCATCGAAAGCCTGCCCGATGATACGATCCTCTTTCTGCCCGACGCCTATCTTGCAAAGAATATGCAGCTTCAAACGAAGAAGAAGCTCATCCCCTATGAAAAAGGGAAGTGCATGGTTCACGAACAGTACACGGGCGAAGATATCGCTTATTTTCGCAAGCAGTTCGACGATCTGCTTGTGATCGCTCATCCTGAATGCGATACCGACGTAACGCAGGCCAGCGACTTCAGCGGAAGCACCTCGCAGATGGAAGGCTTCATCGCCCGAAGCTCGAATAAAAACGTATTGCTCGTCACCGAATGCAGCATGGCCGATAACCTGCGCTCCGTTTTTCCAGACCGTATGTTTGTGGGCACCTGCCACACATGTCCGCATATGAAGAAGATCACGCTTCGCAAGGTGCGTGACGCCCTGCTCTTCGAACAGTTCGAGGTGCGCGTTCCCGAAGACATCCGCGTGCGAGCCGTGAAATCCGTAGAACGCATGATCGCCATCGGCTGATAGTCTGGAAGACCGGCAGAGTTAACCGCAGAGATGGCCATGAAAAGCAAGTAGACGGTGCAAAGTTCTGATGTACTTCCAGTTCGACGGGGCTGGAAGGCCGGTGGCAGGTTGTTCTGCGAAGTGGGACTTGTGATCCCGGCTCAGAGATTAACCTAAACCGGCCACCGAACTTCCATATGAGGTGCCGAGAGGAAAGCTCGGATGACCTCGAATAGGAGACTGGTGTACAAATCAGAGCTTGTCAAGCCCTTCCTGCTCCTTCGTTACTACGAATGAAGAGAGGTGATGGAGTATGGATACGAACAAACCGGTAGTCGGAATCGATCTGAGCAAAAGAACCCTTGAAGCAGTCCGGGTTACGGGCGAACGAATCGAGCGGTTTTCCGGGAAAACAGATGATCAGGGGCTCCGAACCCTTGAAAAATGGCTGAAAAAAGGCGAGACCGTCGTTCTGGAAGCCGGTAGTCAGGCCTTTCGCATTGCTCGACGGCTGGCTAAAAATATCGGCTGCGACATGATCGTGTTGAATCCCGGCGATGTTGCCGTCATCTATGACTCTTTGAAAAAGACGGATAAAGAAGACGCTCTGAAACTGGCCCGGCTGGCGCAGCGCCATCCCCGGGAAGAGTTGCCGACCGTGGAAATTCCGACAGAGAAGCAGGAAGTAATCCGTCGACTCTCTACCGAACAGGCGCACTGGAGCGAGATGATCAGCATGAGTAAGAATCGTCTCCATTCCGTATTCGTCGAAGCAGGAATTGTTCATCTCACAAGAAGCCACCTGAGTCGACGAGAAAACAGGCAGGAAGCGTTTGAATCACTTCCAGAGGTCTATCAGGCTGAGGCTTCCCGGCTGATGCGAGATATCGACCACATGGAAGGGTTAGTTGAAGAGCTGGAAGAGCAGATTCGAGGCGCATTAAAAGAGAATCTGGATTATACATCCCTTGTCATGTCGATGCCCGGTGTCGGTCCTATCCTTGCGCTGGCTTTGCTCGGTTATCTCGGCGATGGGAAAAGGTTTTCCAGCGCCAAACAGGTGGGCTTCTTTGTGGGCCTTGTGCCGAAGGTCCAGATATCCGGAACGATGGTGCATTACGGACATATCGTTCACACGGGATGCAAGCCTATCCGACGAGTCATTATCCAGGCCGCATGGGCATTGACCCGATCCAATGAAGGCGGAGATCTGCGGGCCTTTTACCAGCGACTCTATCCCATCAAAGGGAAGAAAAAGGCCATCGTCGCAGTTGCTCGAAAGATGACCGAGATCCTGTATCTCATGGTGAGGAACGGTGAGTTTTATCGGCATTCAAACCCTGTTAATCTGAAGAAGAAACTGAAATACTACGGTCTGCACAGTGCAGCCGCTTGAAAAGGAATCGCCTGATTAAAAAAATTGGGTCGGAGTGTGGGAGGGGCTTGACTATGGTCATGTAACATAGGAGGTCGCAGAGGTCGCAGAGGTCGCAGAGGTCGCAGAGGTCGCAGAGGTCGCAGAGGTCGCAGAGGTCGCAGAGGTCGCAGAGGTCGCAGAGGTCGCAGAGGTCGCAGAGGTCGCAGAGGTCGCAGAGAACACTGAGAAGACCGGAGAGGAGATAGGGATAAGAACGGTTTCTCCTATCTTCTTCTTTCACGCCTTTCGCGATAAAAAAAAATTCTTACCCTTCTCTCCGCGCCCGCTGAGCCCTCCGCGGTTAAACCTCTTTGCTGTGAGAAAAAACAGAACAATTCACCACAGAGAACGCTGAGGTCGCGGAGAAATCCAGAAGGAAAGTCGGGAGAAGCGATAGGGTTTCAATATCGCTACCGTTAGATTCTCCGATTTTTCTTCTTTCTCGATTTTCGCGTATTTCGCGGTAAGCAAATCCTTTTGACCGCGAAAAGCGTGAAATACGCGAAAACGATCCGAAATAGAGAAGCGTTCGCGTGCGGAAAGGCCTTACCCCACTCCTCCTCTCCGCGCCCTCAGAGCCCTCCGCGGTTAAACCTCTTTGCTGCGATGCTGCGAGAAAAATCAGAACAATCCACCACAGAGGTCGCGGAGAACACAGAGAAGACCTGAGAGAGAAGAATCTGAACCGGCGGCCTTTTCCTCTTGGTCTTCTTTCGTACTTTGCGCGACAGAAAACCCATTTACCAGTAGAGTAGAGAGGGTGCCGGAAGCCCGGCAGCCCTCCCCCTCGTCAAACCGGACGTGCAGATTTCCCGCATCCGGCTTTCCCGAAAACAGACCATCCCAGAGCGTATTCATTTGAGATAGAGCAGTCCCATTTTGCTTATCTGGGAGTAGAAGCTCACACCATTCGGCGGGCGAAAACCACGCTGACTTCTTCTCTTTAAATGCACTGTTAAGCGATGAACTGTATAGGAGTTGACTTTTCTAAAGGAAGCCGCTGGATAACCGAAGCGAAAATAATTTGACCAGCCGACAAGGGTTCTGTTGATACCGCCTATCATCTCATCAATAGGTTGATAGCACATCTTCTTGCCCGTCATGATCTTAAGCCTATCCCGCATCCGCTGCACGGCTTTCTTAGAGGGTAACACATTCAAATAGTCTCGATTTCTGCCCTTGAGATCGCGATCAAACCGAAAGGTAAACCCGAGAAAATCCAGACTCGCTTTCTTCTCCTTCAAGTTGACTGTCTTCGTCTTGTCACGATTGATCTTAAGACCCATGCGGGCTTCAATGAATCCCTCAACAAAATCGGTGAGGCGATCCGATTGATACCGGGCCAACACGACAAAGTCATCCGCATAACGAACAAGTTTTGCGTTGGCCCACACAGCGGGTCCGTTACGACCATGAAACACCTTATCGAAGTAATGTAGAAACAGGTTCGCGAGCAGCGGGGAGATCACTCCCCCCTGAGGCGTTCCCTGTTTCGATCTTGCGATGCGTGGTGGACTCCCTTTATCGTCGGGGGGTTCAACCACAGGCGTCTTCAACCACATCCGGATCAGTCGCAAGACCGACCTGTCACTGATTCTCTGCTCAACGCAGAGAATCAGTTTGTCATGTGGGATGGAATCGAAGTATCCTTTGAGATCAGCATCATATACAGCCTGAAAACCCGACAGAATATGACTTCTGATTTCTGCGAGCGCTGTATGTGCAGATCTTTTCGGTCTGAACCCGTAGGAACAGTCGAGAAAATCAGCCTCATAGATAGGCTCGATAATCAGGAGAGTCGCCATTTGCACGACTCGGTCTTTAATCGTCGGAATGCCAAGAGGACGGCGTCTTCCATCCGGCTTCGCAATATACTTCCTGCGGACCGGGCTTGGTCTGTACGTCTTCTCTTTCAGTTCCTTCTGTATCGATTCAAGAAATGCTTTCGCACCTCCTTTGCTGTTCTCAATTTGTTTGAAGGTTATCCCGTCAACGCCGGGAGAACCGCGATTCGCTTTCACTCGTGAATACGCCGCCTCCAGAACGTCCATCCTGAAGATACGATCATAAAGCACGTAAAATTTGAAGCGTGGTTCGTTCCTCGCCTTGTGATAGAGTTTCGATCTCAAAAGAGCGAGCTTCTCGGAAAGTCCCTTCTGGTTAAGCGGTATCGCTGCCTCAGTTCCCTTTCCTTCTTCCGTAGAGGATGTTTCCATCAAGCGGTCTTACTCCTTTTCTTATCCAAACTTGTTTTCGGCAGAGTCCCTTCGCTCCACCGGAATTACCCGACTTCCTCGCTACTATGGACTCCTCCGACTCCCGATGAGGATGAGTCACAGTTATGGATTCCTGTCACTCGTTGCCGAATCCCTCACCGGGCCTCCCAGGTTCCTCATGTCTTCCTTCTGCAAGTGCTATCCGCTCTGACCCCGAGCAGCCAGTCGGGTGCTAACCATTGCTTCCCCGACCGTGTCAGGCTTCACCAACTCCGAGAGGCTGGCCGCTGCTAATGGTGTAACGAGGCTCATGTCGGTTCACTTTTGTTACGGCCCTTACATTTGATCCGCGTGGCTTCACCCAAATGGATTACTCCAGCAGATGCACGCTTCACTACCCGCCGAATGGCTAATTGCGGGGTGGGTACCTTTCAACCCACGGGAGAACACAGGCTTATCCTGGCGCACCGGAGGCACGGAGGAAATCTAATAGGAAAGTCGGGAGAAGCGATAGGGTTTCAATATCGCTACCGTTAGATTCTCCGATTTTTCTTCTTTCGTGATTTTCGCGTATTTCGCGGTAAGCAAATCCTTTTGACCGCGAAAAGCGCGAAATACGCGAAAACGATCCGAAATGGAGAAGCGTTCGCGTGCGGAAAGGCCCTACCCCACTCTTCTTCTCCGCGTCCTCTGAGCCCTCCGCGGTTAAACCTCTTTGCTGCGATGCTACGAGAAAAAAAGAAAAATCTACCGCAGAGGTCGCGGAGAACACGGAGACGATTAAAAAGGTAGGTATGAGGTAGACTTCCCATTCTTTCCTCTTTCGTGCTTTTCGTGTATTTCGTGGAAAGCACTCTTACTCTTCTTTCTGTCTTTCTCCGTTGTTATTCCTTCTTCTCTCCTTTCGCTTACAAGAAAGCCATAAGAGTGTAGACCACGGAGACACGGAGGAAAGATACGATCGATAAACAAATCAAAGGCCCTCGATTTCTTTCGCGCCTTTCGTGTATTTCGCGGTAAAAAACTCTTACCCTTCTCTCCGCGCCCTCTGAGCCCTCCGCGGTTAAATCTCTTTGCTGCGATGTTACGAGAAAAAAAGAAAAATCTACCGCAGAGGTCGCGGAGAACACGGAGAGGATAAAAAAGGGTAGGTATGAGGAGGACTTCCCCTCCTTTCCTCTTTCGCGCTTTTCGCGTATTTCGTGGAAAAAAGGATCTGTTTCTCCGCCGATTCTCTCCATTTTTCCCGTGACAGGCATAAAAAACGCTCGCCAAAGTGCATATACACACCATAATCAGTGTATATGCACACAACAGTAGAACAACCCGCCTCCAATGAGGTAGCCCTGTTCCAGATCATCGGCGAGCTTGAAAAGCATCCCGAATCCCTGCACCGCATCCGCTTCAAGGATTGCGACCCGTTCGGCCACCTGCACAACGCTCGCTACGTCGACTACGTAATGGAGGCTCGCGAGGAGCACCTGAGAAACCATTACACGCTCGATCTGCAACGGCATGCCGAAGTCACCGGACATGGTTGGGTCGCGCGCAGTTCTCAGCAGGTTTTTTTACGGCCCGCTCGCTGGAACGAAGATGTCTGGATTCAGACGGCCATCCTCGATACGACCCCTTCGGGCATGAAGGTTGAGGCCGTCATGCGCAGCGTGGATCGCAGTATCGTTCATGCGGCCGTCTGGATGGAATTCTCTTATATTGATCTGAAGCGGGGGCTGCCCATCCGACACGAGCCCGAATTTCGTGAATTCGTCGATTCTCTTCAAATCGAGAAAGGATTCCGGCTTTCCCTGCCTGAGGAGCGTATAAAATCGTTCCGAAGCAGGCGGGAATGAGCGACGATAGATTTTTTCTTCTCTGTATCAACCACAACCTGAAGCGGACGGCCAGGGCGACGACGCAGGCCTTCGATACGGCCCTGCGTCCGCACGGATTACGCATCGGGCAGTTCAACGCCCTTGCCGCTCTGCGTCAGCTTGGCGACCTGACGCTTAAAGAAATGGGAGAGTTCCTCGGCCTTGATCGCACGACCCTGCTCCGTTCAATCGAGCCTCTTACAGAAAGAGGCCTGATAGAGCGTGAAAAAGAAGGGCGTCGCGTTATCCTTCGTATGACGCCCGAAGGACGCAATCTCTTTCGCAAGACATTCCCCGTATGGCGTCAGACGCAGGAGGCCATGCTTGACGCCTTCGGTCGCGAACGCTGGGAGGCGATGAAGCGAGACTGTCATGACCTCGAACGCATCGCTCAGGAGACGAAATGATTCGCCCCGGCGACGTTTTCCTGCTCGCCGACAACGTCGGCATCGCCGCCTTTGCCATCACCGGAATGCTCACGGGCATACGACACAGGCTCGATATTATCGGGATTTTGACGGCGGGCTATCTCACCGCCTTCGGCGGCGGCATCATGCGCGATGCTATGATCGGGCGTATCCCCTACGTTTTCCAGGATCCGGTACCGTCGTCCGTTGCGACGATCTCCGTTCTTCTTGTTCTGGCCTTTTACTTTATAAAGAAACGTCGCGCCTCTCGCATAGAACAGAGTCGGATAACGATCTTCTTCGACGCCATCGGCCTGTCCTCTTTTTCGATTGCGGCCGCTCTGCTTGCTATCGACAGGGACCTGAATCTTTTCGGAGTCGTATGGATCGCCTTTATAACGGCCACCGGAGGCGGCATGGTGCGCGATATGCTTTTGAACCGCGTTCCGAAGCTGCTTTTTACGGAGTTCTACGGAACGATCTCAATCCTCATAGGCCTTCTGCTTTATTTGTTATCGAGATACGACCTGCATAGAAACGAGGGCGTGTTGATCGTAATTTTTGTTAGTAGCGTTCTTCTACGTCTGGCCGCTTACCGGTGGAACTGGTCGCTTCCCGTACCGGATAGCTCCGGTAGCACCGACGACAGATCTGAGAATTGAGCGATGACTGCATCGGGGCTTTCTTCGCCTCGAATGCCGAAACCGTACTCGCAGAAGATCGTTTTAACTCCGGCACGCCGTCCCGCTTCGAGATCGGTATGATGATCGCCGATCATTACCATCTGCCCTGGTTCTCTTTCCAGGGTTTGAGCGATACTGAGAAGTCCCTCGGGGCAGGGCTTCAAGCAGGGGCCGTCGCCACCGACAACGATCTCAAAAAATGGAAGCAGACCGAGCTTTTCGAGAATGATAACCGAGGCGGCGCGATACTTATTCGTAAGCACGGCCATGCGATAGCGGGATTTCAAGCGTTCGAGCGTCTCCATTACGCCGGCATACGCCTCGGTCAAGTCGGTACAATGTTCGGTATAGTGCTCCCTGAACGCAGCCAGAGTCACGTCAAGCTCTTCGCCTTCGGCCTCATCGCCCGTTAACTCCGGAAAGCAGCGCTGAACAAGCTGACGGGCTCCGTCTCCAAGGTGCGAGCGAATCAATGCAATATCGAGAGCGGGAAGACCTCTGCTTTCTCTCGTGAAATTGATCGAGGCGGCGATATCTCCCGAAGAATCGACGAGAGTTCCGTCAAGATCGAAAACAAGCAGCTGTAACTCAGACATCCGATGCATGCCCCTCCGCTACGGCATCGTGCGGTCGACTGCTGCGTTCCTCGGCAAAGGCTACGACCTTCTTCTTGAATTCAGGATAACGACGTAGAACGCGATCGAAGGTCGATCTATCGAGATAATACAGGTCGCAATACTCCGCCGCTCGCGCGCTGGCCGTTCGCGGTTGATGAAAAAGCAGAGCCATCTCGCCGAAGAAATCCCCTTCGCCAAGCGTCGCCTTTATCTCGATATCGTCGACCGTCAGAATCTCCACCCGCCCTTTCGAAACGAAATACATTCGCTCACCGAGTTCTCCGCGACGGAATACATAGTCGCCCGGAGTGTAAACGACCGGCCGCAGCTCGACGACAAGCTCTCTGATAAATTCGTTAGACGATCCTCTGAAAATCGGAACCTTTTCCAGGATCTCCATATTCAGATGGATGACGACGTCGGCCTTTAGAGAATCGGGTAGATCGGTGATGACGGATAGCTCATCGTACCCGCGACGGCTTTCCCACAGGTAGTTGTAGTAATTACGGATCCGAGATTGAAGACGCGGCGGGATGTTACGATACCGCATAAACGCCGTAACCTGTTCCATCTTCTCCTGATGATGCGCTCGCGCTACGTCGAGGTTCGCAATCATGGTGGCGATGTTACCGATCAGGTAACCATAGACGCCAACGCCGAGAACCATGACGGCCATCGTATAGATGAGCTGAACGGCATTGGTGCGGTCGGGCGTGATGTCACCGTAGCCCACTGTAGCAATCGTCGTAAGACACCAATACAGAGCGTTCAAATAGTCAAGCAGCGGATCGCCGGTAGAGCCGACGATGGCCAGCCAGCCGCAGGAAACCCAGTGAGCGGCCATGAGAATCCAGTAGGCCAGGATACTCATACGCAACAGGCCCGGATGAAGCGTCGACTGCCTTTGAATGGTTCGCAGAATCCCGGCCAGATGAAACAGCCGAAGAACACGAACCATTCGCACCAGACGCGAGATGCGCTGCGCAAGTAGCGCAGGCAATCCAAGTGGCCCGGCCAGAAGAAAGATCAGATCAAACGGCAACGCCGCCAGAAAATCAGGAACGAACCATGATTTCATGTAACGCCGTCTGACCTCCGAACGATCGACGATCAATCGCCCCTGCTCGGACTGCACGGTATAAAACTGCAGAACGACATCGACGAGAAATATTGCGGCAAGAAGAGAGTCGGCGACGAAGATCCATCCCTTTGCCGTATAACCAAAAACGAGACGTAACGGCACCTCAATCGCCGCGAAGGTTACGGCGAAGAGGATGAAACCATCCCATGCATGCTTCCATCGGTTATCAGGATAGATCAAAGCAACAACTCACCGCTGATTCTGAAAGGGACGCAGCTCTTCAATACCCTTCATCTGAAGATCTGAAGAGATGGTGGCATCGGCAAGCATTCTGTCGCGCAGCTCGACGATCTCTTTCTCACATTCTTCGTCGAGCCTGTAGCCGTTTTCATAGATAAGTCGGATGGTCTGCTCGGCCGACGATCCCTTTACGTTCAGATAACCCGAAACGAAAAGCGAGTTGGCGACGCGCAGCCCCTCGCCCTGACGATCGCCCAGATAAACCTCGCGACCGGCCGCCATGCGGATCTCGGCCGATGGGTTAGCCATACGGAATACGGAGAGGATTTTCAGGCAGTCGTCGGCGGTAAGGCTTTCGGGATTTTTCACCGCATGACCTTCGACGGGCAGAAAGAAGTTTACGGGAATGGAGGCCGCACCGAGTCGATTCAGCTCGAAGGCGACGTTTACAAGATCGGCGCGACTTTCACCCATGCCGGCGATGACTCCGCTGCAGAGCGAGATGCCGCGCGAAGAAACGTGTTCCAGCGTGTTCAGGCGATCCTGATAGGAGTGCGTCGTGGCGATCTCTCCGTAATGAGACTCTGACGTGTTCAGGTTATGGTTATAACGATCAAGACCGGCGTCGGCGAGAATGCGAGCCGTTTCGGGATCATTGATGAGCCCGGCACTCAGACAGACCTTCATGCCGAGCTCATCGTTGATACGTTTGATCAGCTCGGCATATTTTTCGGCCATACGCGGCGAGGTTCCGCGACCGGCTGTGACGAGGCAGTAGCGATGCGCTCCGCTCTTTTTTGCCGCCTTAGCCTCTTCCATGATTTCGTCTTCGGGTTTCGTCTGGTAAACCGGAACTCCCTCTGCCGATTTGCGCTGAGCGCAATAGCCGCAATCCTCGGCGCAGTTTCCGTTACGAATGTTATTCAGGATATGAACGAGAACGCGATTCTCATGAAAATGACGCCGTATCATTTCACCTATACGAAGCACGTCTTCGGTGGCGATGTCGGGGCTTTCCAGAATAGCAAGAGCAAGCTCACGATCAATCAGACCGGAACGCAGCGCTGGATCTGAGTTCAGACGCTCCCGGACGCGTGTTTCGAGGGACTGAAGGGCTTCACCGGAAAGAAGGGCGGACATGGATTCGAAAAAAACGCTGTCCGTGCAGCCGCAAGTACTTTTAAGAGACCTATGTCCGAAGGCCTTTCTCACAGACAGAGCTGGAATTATCTGAATTTTTGCGGCGTTTCACCGCTGTATGATCCGGCCCGTATGGCCGCCCACCGTTTCGATGAACGCCATTCGCTTCAGGGGGCGCTTGTCTTCGCCGAATACCCGGACGTCCTGGGCGAGCTGCGACAATCGGCAGGCCGGCTGCTGCATACGGATGCGAACAATCTGTCGTTCGTCAAGAATACGGCAGAAGGCCTATCTATGATTGCCGCCGGATATCCGTTACAGGCAGGCGACGAGATCGTCAGCTACGTGCACGAATACCCCTCGAACCATTATCCCTGGCTCGTTCAGGAACATAGAGGCGCCACGCTCAAGCTCATTCAGAACAGAGCATACGGGCTTCTTGCCTGCGACGATAGCATCACACTGCCAGGGCCGTGCAGCTTTTCGCTTGAAGATATCGATGCATTGGTAACGCCGCGCACGAAGATCATCTCTATCAGCCATGTGCAGTTCACGTCGGGCTTTGCCGTCGACCTGAAACAGCTCGGCGCTTATTGTAAAGAGCGAAATATCGACCTCGTCGTCGACGCCGCTCAGAGCCTCGGTGCGCTTCCGCTGTATCCCGAGATGTGGAATATCTCGGCGATTGCCGCATCGGGCTGGAAGTGGCTGCTTGGCCCGATCGGCTGCGGGCTGCTCTATACATCCCCTGCCTTTCGCGAGAAGATTCAGACGGTCATGACGGGCGCCGATCTGATGAAGCAGGGCCAGGATTATCTGAATCACACATGGAATCCATATACGGACGGACGCAAATTCGAGTACAGTACCTCGCCCGTTTCTCTTGCCGTCGCTCTCAAGGTCTGCATCGACGAGCTGCCTCTTCAGAATACCATCGAAGGAGTGCGCGATCATATCTTCGCCATGCAGGACGTCTTTATTGAATTGCTGGATCGCTCTTCATTGGCTGGAATAAAAGAGAAGATACGTCCGCTCTGCTTTCAGCCCGAGCACCGATCAGGCATACTCTCGCTTATCGTTCCCGATCCCGATACTGCTTCACGCAAGCTGCGCGATAAGGGTATTGTCTGCACCGTGCGCGGAGGTTATCTGCGACTGGCTCCGCATCTGCCGACGACGGCTTCAGATATTGAGCGGTTTTTCAGTGCGCTGGCTTCAACTGTTTGAAAGCCGTCCCCGAAATCGCTTCTCTGGAACTGGTTTCTTCTCTCGTTGCTCCGGCAGCCCGGCGACAGACCGGCCGACGTTAGCCGGCCTGTTCTTCACATGCGCTGAGATTGTCGACAAGCTTCTGCAATACCCGGCGACACGTCTCCATATCTTTCTCGGCAATGCCTTCGCGCGCCTCCACACGAATCTCAGAGAGTTGCTTCTGGATCGTACTCAACGTGGAACGCCCGAAGTCGGTGAGCTGCACGAAGTTGTTGCGTCGATCTTCGATCGTGCTTGTTCGCTGGATCAGTCCCTTGCGTTCCATGCCCGAGACCAGCCTTGAGATGCCCGTCTTGTCTTTAAACATTCGGTCGGCAAGATCCTGTTGATTCACCTGCGATTCACATCCGAGCATCACGAGAATCAGGCATTGTTCACTTGTCAGTTCCATGCCGCAGCTGGCCATCCTGCGATTGAGTCGCCTTCGCATGGAGTAATGCGCCCTGCCGAGCAGGTATCCGAGTGGATCGGACGTCTGAGGAGGTTCTGGTTGCATGGAACGACTTTTCATCGGGTTATCAATCTCCTGTCAATCGGGATTCGGAACCCGAGCCATCCCGGGTCCGAACTCAGGGATCAGGCCGTTAATCCCCTTTCCCATGTAAAATTCTTGTTCAGATAGTAGTTATTCACCGTAGCGAACAGGATTCCGATCAGGTTGGCCCCATAACTGGCCGCCTGGGCCGGAATCTGATCGGGAGTAACGGCAAGAAGCAGGTTCCAGACGGAGACCTGAATCAAAAACCCATACAACGCCACGACGTGAAATTTTCCAAATCCTGCCAGATTGGACGTAAATCCCGTGCGTTTCCTGTCTTTAAAGGTCCAGGAGTTATTGGCCATATAATTAAAATACACGCTTAACTCGAAACCGATCAGGACGGCAAGTGACGGTCTCAAAAGCGTGCCGCGCTGATATTCAAGGCCGAACAGCGCGGTGGCCAGAAACTGCCCCAGAAGGTTCACAAGAACTCCCGCCGAACCGATCAGGGCATAGCGAAAGAACGTGGTCGAAAGCGTCCGTCCGAGACGGATCTCAACCAGCGCAAAAATATATTGCAAGATAACCGCTCCGTCCAGCTTCGTCTGACCGTGCATCCGATTACGAAAGCGATAGCCGACCTCACGCACCTCGCGTCCTTTTGCTCTTGCGAGAATCTCAAGCAGGATCTTGAATCCTTTCGGGTTTAACCGATCGGCAATCTGTTCAAAGGTCTCTCTTCTAACTCCGAAGAATCCGCTCATCGGGTCATTCACTCCGACAGGTAGCATGATTTTCGCCATCATCGTAGCGGCAAGGCTCATCATCTTGCGAATCCACGACATCTCTCCATAGCTTCCGCTTTCGGCCATGCGCGAACCGACGACGATTTCGGCGTTCTGTAACTCCTGCACCATGCGCGGGATCACCGACTCGTCATGCTGAAGATCGGAATCCATGACGATAAAATGCCGTCCGCCTGCTGATGCCATGCCGGTAACGACAGCCGACGATAATCCTCTCTCATCGATGCGACGGATCAGACGCAGACGGTGATCGGTCATGGCCATCTGCCGCACCATATCGTAGGTATGATCGGGCGAGTTGTCGTCGACGACGATCAATTCAAAACTGAGATGCGCCTCTTCAAAAAGTCGAATCAGCGTCGGAATCAGAATGCTCAGATTCTCTCTTTCGTTATACGTGGGAAGTATGACAGACACGTCTACAGCATGACGGTTCCGCTGTTTTCCCGGAAAATATTCCCGCCTGAATAGCGGCTTGCGTTCCTTGAGCTCCTGCATATTTTTCTCCTCTCTGTTTCAGGGGGTCGCCGTGTGTAACAGGCGACTCTGTTTATCTAATACAGCCCGATAACAATCTGCATTGCTCCGGACCGCTCTTTTCATTACGTAAGATCGTTTCGCAGGAAGCCAGTTTACCTGAATGCTTTCTGCATCCTGTATAACATGCCGATCGGACGGCCCGCTTCGTTGCTTCGTCCCTGCCCTGCAGAGCGTCTGCCTGACAGTAAAGAAGTGCATCGCAGAAACGGCCACAGAGCAGATCGGCGTCTTCCTTAGAATAGTGCGTTTGCTCAGTGGCTTCGCCTTTTTCGGTCGGTATAAGCTTGTACGAGGCCACGGCCAATACACCGACCGCTATCAGAATTACCGGCAGAAAGCGCCAGAGCTTCGAATTTTGAAATCGAATCGTCCACTGCGTAAGATCTGAAGATTGATCGCCCGTATGCCGGCTCATTGTGAGGCCTCCTTCACAGGCGCATACAGCACGCTCCTGCCTTCAAACGGAAGCCGCCAGTCAGGCGAAGAGACTGAAGAGCGCAGAGAAGAAAAACCGGGAAAGTCAATCGGTCGGATGCTCCAGTGTGACCACTCGGCCAGGCGAGCATACCCGGCTGGAGCAGACACATCCTCCTGTAATACAACGACGGCTCTTTCGCCGTCTGCACAGTGGATGCGCTCTTCTATTGAGGCATGGGCGATATCGCTATTAGGTATAAGCAACTGTAATTCAAAGACATCCCACCAGTTACGACTTACAAGACAGACGCCCTGCCCCTTTAGAAGGGATGCCTGCTCTGCAGGAAGAATCGGACGGGTAACGGCAGGCAACAGGCCAAATTGCATGACCAGCATGATCACCGCCGGAGCAAGAAGATGCATGCCTCCCCACTTCCAGTCGCTCAAACCAGAAGAGGCTGCCATCCAACCGGCACAGACTCCCGCGAGAAGTAATAGAGATAGCAAAACCGCCAGATAGGTCGAGGCAAAGAGAAAGAGTGCGATCGAAAGAAGAAGAGCCAGAACGGCGCTCTGAACAAAAAGCAGCCATCCGGCAATGCGATCTTCTTTACGAAACGAAAGGCCCACGGCGACAAAAACAAGCGGAAGGACGGGAACCACATAATAGGGGTCCTTGCGATCGGGCAGAAGGTGAAGCAGCGTTATAAGGATGGCAGCCACAAAAAAAACACGCGCCGTGTACGCAGCTGGCCCTCTTACAGGGTGTAGAAACGAACGTCCGGCAATCCAGAGAACAGGAAGCGTAAACGGCAACAGATAGAGTAGCCATCCTCCGAAGATGCGCATCATCGGCTGGTTATCCGCCGCGAACTTGCCTGCATTCTCGACGACGAAAAAGAACCAGAGCGTTCCAGTGTGACCGTTTGCGGCCAGGGCTACGACCCAGATCAACGGTACAATGAACGACGCCAGGCTGAAAACGATGCCGTCCTTCAAGAAGCTGAGTAGCATTTCTCGCATGCGAGGCGTGTTATTCAGAGCACCCGGCGACCAGAGTCGCATCCCGGCCTGCGAGAGGAAAAGCAACGCTGCATAAACATGGAAGAGTGGTCCTTTATAAAGGAAAGCGATGCCTGTCAGGAACCCTGCCAGAGCCATAAACGCCATGCCCTTCTGGATGCGCCAATGCCGGACGAAAGAATAAGCGACCGCCGTCAAAAAGAAGGCCATCGGCAAATCCATCATCAGCAGACGTCCGAATTTGAAGGCTGCCAGCGAAACAAGAAAGGCGGCCGTAGTAAGAAGGCTTCGCGCAAGAGAGAGCGCATGCAGCCGTGCAATCAGGAATAGAAAGACGGCCGTTCCTGCGCCAAGCAGGGCAACGACAGAACGGTCAGCCAGAAGGGATCTACCGAATAAGGATTCGCCGAGCATCCCCATCCAGAAAAGCAACGGCGGCTTATACGAGTTCGGTTGCTGCGTGAGCTGCGGCATGAGAATCGAGCCGGCATCAAGGCTCTCACGCACGGTGGCGATATGCATGACCTCATCGCCCTGCCGCAGCAGGTTGAGGCCTTCCGCTCCGGGAAGCAGGAGCGTGCTTCCGGCTACAAAAATGGCCAGCGCAATCAATCTCTCTTTCGCCCGGGACGACATGCTCCTGTAAGGAAAATGAAACTGCCGCCGGCGTCAACAGATTTAGGTTGCAGGTGCAACTTTTTCAAAAAAAACTGAATACACTGAATGCATTGAACGGCCGGTTCAGACCTGCAGGCTCTTTCGAAAACGCAATGATCCGTAGCTCAAAAAAGCAACGGCAAAGCCGGTCAGCACCAGAATATTCGGCCAGACCTGCTCCCACCCGCTCCCTTTCAGAAAAATCTCACGCTGTGCGCGCAGGGCATACCGCATGGGGTTGAGCAACGTTCCGTATTGAACGGCCTGCGGCATGTTCTCGAGCGGGAAAAAGAAATCCGAAAGTATAATAAAAGGAAAGAGAACGGCAAAGACCGTCATCATCGCCTGCTGCTGCGTCTGGCTGATCGTCGAGATAAAAAGGCCCATACCGAGCATGGCGAGGATATAGGCGAGGTTCAACACGACAAGCGCCGACAGCGAACCGGCAAGCGGAATCTGAAAGATGAGCATTCCAATACCCGTAGCGATGGCCGCGTCGACGGCGGCAATTACCGCATAGGGGATGGTCTTGCCGAGCATCAGCTCCCATCCGCGGATGGGCGAGACGACAAGCTGTTCGAAGGTGCCGCGTTCTTTTTCGCGGGTGATGCCCATCGCCGTGAGCATCGTCGTGATGACCGTGAGGATCATGGCGATGATGCCCGGCACCATATAATGCGATGAGACCAGGGCCTGATTATAAAGCACCCTTGTCTCGATGTGAAGCGGATGCACGGACGGACGCAGGCCTGAAACGGCGGCAGGCATCGCCTTTTCAGCCGTGCTGTTTAAGATGCGCAGCAGATAGCCCATTGCAATCGTCGCCGAGTTGCCATCTGACCCGTCGAGCATGAGCTGAACCTGCGCCTTTGCATCGGCCGAGCGAAAGTGGCCTTCGAGTCCGGGCGGGATGACGATCACGATACGCGCACGGTTCTGCATCAGAGCGCTGACGCCATAGTTAACATCGCCGGTGATTTCGGTAACGTGAAAATAATCTCCGCGGCTGACGGCCGAGAAGATCTCACGCGAAAGGCCCGATCGATCCTGGTCGACGATGATGGTGCGCAGGTTCCGCACCTCATTATCCGTAGCGACGCCGAACAGGATCATCTGCAACACGGGCACGGCAAAGATAATCAGAAGCATTCGTTTGTCGCGAAACGTCTGAATCCATTCTTTCATGATGATGGCACGCAGAGTCATCAGGCCACCCTCTTCACGGTTTTGCGAGTCGCCACAAAGAGAACAAAGGCGGCAAAAAGAGCAAGAAAGACAAGCTCAAGCACGTAGGCCTCCGGGCCGGTGCCTTTCAGGAATAACGTGCGCAACACGACGAGAAAGTATTTCGCCGGCACTATATAAGTAATCATGCGAATGATGGCAGGCATGCTCTCTATTGGAAAAACAAAATTTGAAAGGATAATACCGGGAAGCATCGTCGCCACAAAGGCCGCCTGCATCGCCGGCAGCTGACTTTTCATCACGCTCGACAGCATCATGCCGAGGCCAAGCGTTCCCGTCGCGAAAAGCACGGCGCCCGGAAGCAGCCAGATCGGATTCCCGCGAAACGGTATGCCGAATACGACGACGGAGAGCACGGCCGTCATCGTCGTCTGCAAGACGCTTATGCCGATGTAGGGGATGATCTTACCGATGATGATCTCGTAGGGGCGCACAGGCGTGGCGATGAGCTGCTCCATCGTTCCCCTCTCCCACTCGCGGGCGATGACAAGCGAGGTTAACAGAGCGGCAAGAATGGCCGTCGTCAGGGCGATGATACCGGGCAGTATATAAAAGCGGCTTTTCAGCTCGGGATTAAAGTAGATGAGCGGAGCGGGTGAAAGGCGTGCGACTCTCATGTCGGCTAACCCGGACCTGTTCAGGCCGTCTTTCATGATCGACTCGGAATACCGCGCAGCGCCAAGCAGAAGATAGTTCTGACCGACCGTCGCCGCGTTATTATCGCTTCCGTCAAGGAGCGCCTGTATCTCGGGCTGATCCCCTCGACGGATGCTTCGGGCAAATCCTTCAGGAATAAAGACGCCTATCTTGATCTGACCGTTATCAAGGGCAGTCATTAAACCGGAGTCGGTCGTTTCGTATCGCTCCAATCGAAACCATCCCCCTGCCGTAAGGTGGGCGATAAAGGATCGGCTCTCTTCTGTGCGGTCGCGATCGACGACGCCCATGCGTATGCCGTCGATATCAAAGTCTACGGCATAGCCGAAGATGAGGATCATCACAACGGGAAGAATAAAGGCCAGGTAAAGCGTGCGAAAATCACGCCGGATGTGAATCCACTCTTTCCAGGCCATCGCATAGATACGCTCCAGTGTCGCCTTCATGCCTGCGCCCTGCCTATTACATAAACGAACACGTCTTCAAGAGATGCAGGAACGACGCGCACCTCGCATCCCTTCTCTCGCAGGGCTCGTTGAAAACTTAGCGCCTTTCCCTTAACGACAACATGATAGCCCCGACCGAAGGGATCGATGCGAACGATCTCATCGCTACGCTGCCTCCATGATTCAAGCAGAGCGCCGACGCTCTCGCCTCCGTGAATCTCAAGCACGGGCCCTGGCAGAATCGTCGCTCGAAGTGCGGATGGGCTATCAAGGGCGTCGATGCGACCCCGATTCATAAGGGCGATGCGGTCGCACTGCTCCACTTCGTCCATATAGTGGCTTGTCACGAAAACCGTGCGTCCGCGCTCCTTCATCTCGCGGATCAAATCCCAGAACATACGACGCGACGCCGGATCGACGCCGGCTGTCGGCTCATCGAGAAAGATCAGCCGCGGATCGTGAATCAACGAACAGCTGAGCGCAAGGCGCTGCTTGACGCCGCCCGGAAGTTTATCCGTGCGCATGCGACGATCTGACTCAAGCCCCGTTTCCTGCAGAATCTGATTCTTACGCCGGCGCAGCGGATCGCCTGCAAGGCCGCGAATACCGGCGGCGAAATTGATGTTCTCTTCGACGGTTAAATCTCCGTATAACGAAAACCGCTGTGACATGTAGCCGATGCTCTGTTTGACGCCTCCCGGGTTTTCGGCGATATCGATACCGAGAACGCGTGCGCGCCCGGAGCTTGGAGGTAGAATACCGCACAGCATGCGGATCGTCGTCGACTTACCGGCGCCGTTTGCACCGAGAAAGCCGAAGATCTCGCCGGCCTGCACATCGAACGAGATGTCATCGACGGCGCGAAAGGAGCCGAAGTGGCGGCTGAGATTCTCAACAAGCACGGCCCGATTCATGCATGCTCCTTCTGGTACTGCACCAGCATGAGCAGATCTTCGATGCCGGGGTGTGCAATCTTCATGCGCCGGACGGTCTTCTTGCTACCGGCAAATACGACGCGAATACCTTCGGGGGCAATAGCGGTTAAAGCTCCTTCGGGTAACTCACGTCGCAGGCGCTCCAGATCGTCGGCAGGCGTTCTCGTCTCGAAAACGAAAACACGGTTCTGCAGCTCGCGAAGCAGTCCGACCGGCGTCCCTTCGCGTAAAAGCATACCGTCATACATCAGACCGACACGATGACAGCGCTCGGCCTCGTCCATATAGGGTGTACTGACAAGCACGGCCACACCGTCGGCTGAAAGAGAGAAAAGCAGGGCCCACAGATCTCGACGCGAGACGGGATCGACACCGTTCGTCGGCTCATCCAGAAGAAGCAGATCGGGTCTGTGCAGAATCGAACAGGCGATGGCAAGCTTCTTGTACATGCCGCCTGAAAGGTCGCCGGCCTTTCTCTCTTTGAACTCCGAAAGCCTCACAAACTCCAGAAGCTCATCAATGCGTCGCTCCCGGTTTTTGTGAACGCCGAAGAGTCGCGCGAAAAAGGCAAGATTCTCGTACACGGTCAGATCGGTATACAGGCCGTAGAGCTGCGGCATATAGCCGATGCGCTCTTTGATACGATCGGGCTCTTTCGAGACGTCAAGGCCCATCACATGAATCGATCCTTCATCTGCGGCTAACGCTCCGGCAAGCAGCCTCATCGTCGTCGTCTTGCCAGCACCGTCCGGGCCGATCAGTCCGTAGATTTCGCCGCGTTCGACCGTCAGGCTTACATGCTCGACGGCGCGAACATCGGCGAAGCGACGCGAGACATCCGACATGCTGATGACGGAGCGAGAATCGGCGCCTGTGATGATGCTTGTCGGCACGGATGATACTCCTATCTGCTCTGCCCCTGCGGGCGTCCCCCATCTGCTTCTCGCAGTGCGATGCGCGCATCGGCCGGCATGCCCGGCTTGAGGATGCGCTCGGAGTTATCCAGGCGAATGCGCACCTCGTATACAAGGCGCGCCCTCGCATCGGCCGTCTGTACGTTCTTCGGAGTGAATTCCGCTTCATCGGCAATGGATTCGATTATGCCCTCGAACTCCCGATCCAGTCCGTCGACTTTTACAAAGGCCTTTGCTCCCGTCTGTATCGAGTGCAGGTCGGGGCCAGGAAGATAGACGTTCAGGCGCACAGTCGAAAGATCGGCGACACTGAGAATGGCCGCTCCCGGAAGGGCTACCTCGCCGATCTCAAAATTTCGCGAAAGCACGACGCCGTCGACAGGCGCCAAAAGCGTGATCTCGCGCACCCTGCTTTTTGAACGACGCAGAGCGGCCTCAAGCTGACCCGACTGCGCCCGTGCCGCCTGCAATCTGGATAACGATACCTTCTCGCGAGTGAGCAGACGATCGAGATCCTGACGGGCCAGGCTGCCCGATCGAAACAGCTGCTCACCGCGCAGACGTTCTTTGCGGGCGTTCTCATAATCGGCCTGGGCCTGTGTGATGCCGCTTCGCGCCGCCTCCAGGCCTGACCGAGAAAAATCGACATCGGCCTCGATCTCCTCATTCTGTAAAAAGACCAGAGCGTCTCCTTTCGCAAAGCGATCGCCCTCGCGCACGGCGATTCCTGCGATACGCCCGGCATACAGAGGCGAGATGCGGATCTGATCGACCTCGATCGTTCCCGATCCGGCGACGGCGGCGCCGTTATCCGAGCAGGCCATCACGACGGGAAGCGGTAACAATAGCGAGACGAAACTGATTCTTCGAAATGGGCTCATGGCTTGCTCTTGTTAAAGATCTCAAACTGGCCGGAGCTACGACCGCTCCAGCGCTCCCAGTCGGCGAGGTTTTCATAGAATTCCGCGGTGCTGCGCAGAAACTCCACCTCGCTTTTCAAAAGCAGCACCTCGGCGTCGAGCAGGCGACTCAGATCGATCGACCCGTTTTTGTGGGCCACCTGAGCCGCCTCAAGAGCAAGCTTCGCTCGCTCCACTCCGACCTTGCGTGATAGAATGGTGCGGCGTCCGCTTTCAATACGCTCGATTAATAGATCGTATTGCGCCTTCAGCGTTCGCTCAAGCTCGTCGGCCTGCAGAGCGGCGTTCTGCGCGTCGATCTTCGCTCTTTCATATACGGCCTCGGATCTGCCCGAATCAAAGATCGGATAACTCAACTGCAAGAAGGCGCTGTACTCGGTTCCGTATCTTTTATCGCCGAGATACGGGTTAACCTGAGCCGCCTTAACGCCCGTAACGACGGTGGGCAGACTCTCGGCCTTCTTCGCCTCGGCCGCCTCTTCGGACGCCCTGCGCTGAAAGGACACGGCCATCAGTCGGGCAAACTCGGGCTCTTCAGCTCGCAGAAGGGCGACGTCGAAATGCATCGCCTGCTCTGATGCACGCTGCAGATCACCGATCGGATCCGGAAGATCTTTCACATTGAGCAATATGGCAAACTGACGCAGCCCGGTGCGCTTGCGATCGGCGGCCTCATCGACGGCGATGCGAGCATCTTCCTCTTCGGCCTGCGCTCGCAGCAGCTCAAGACGTGCGATCGTTCCCGCCTTGAACGCACGATCGGCGTCGGCAGAGCGACGGCGATGACGATCAAGATTGTCGGTGGCCAGATGCTCCATCTCTTTTAGCAGAAGAATCGTCAGATAGGCCCGGCGCACATCAAACTGCACCGTGCGGCGACGATCAAGCAGAAGCCAGCGCGAGGCCTCTTTCATCTGCTTCGACGCCTCCTGTAAATGCGACCGGCGTCCGCCTTCATAGAGAATATAACGCAGCTGTGCGCCGTGACTGAACATATCGTTACGACCCATGTTCAGCTCAAGCGGAGCCATTCCAGGCAGGATCTCTTTACGCACTCCGGGGCGCGGATCGATATGGGAATAGGAGCTGAACAGGCTGAGCTCCGGATACGAAAACGAGTCGGCAATCGCGCCGTCGAGCTCAGCCTTCTTGAGCTCGTTCTCCTGCACGCGCAGCGACGAGTTCGCCTTCCATCCCTGCTCGACGGCTTCGGCCAGCGACAGGCCTTCGCCGCTAAGAGCGAGCGGATGTGCGAAACATACGATAATGAAGAAAGCGGCAACAATCAGGAAGGCGTCTTTTCGCGAACGGCCGCCGCCATAATCGACGCCATCGTATCGCGATACTGAGCCGGATCGAGCTGCACGAATTTTTTCCATTCCAGAACCTCCTGAAAGAGGATGTATCCCATAATAGAACCCTGAATAATGCGAAAGAAAATATACGGATCGACGCTCGCATTTTTCATACGCGGCGTCATCGCTTCGGTTAACGGAATCCACAGCGTATCGTGAATCTGCCGAACGAATCTCTGTTTCTCGTCGTCGGGCAGCGTCATGAGCGAATTGAAAACGATGCGAATCATATCGCGCAGACGTCCTTCGCGAGCGCTTCTTTCGAATAGATCGAAGACGTCTTTCAGGATCGCCTCAAGATCGTCGCCTTCGCGTTGCGCAATGAGCGATTTCATGACGACGTCGAGGTTGGATCCGACAATGCCCTGCACGAGAGCGCCGAGGATGGCCGTTTTGTTCTCGAAATGATGAAAGATCAGCCCCTCTGAGACGCCGGCCTGCCGGGCAATTGCCTTTGTCGTCGTGCCATGAAAGCCCTTCTCGGCAAAAAGAGAAAAGGCCGCCTCAAGGATCAGCTGGCGACTTTCCTGTGCATTCCGATCGTGCTTTCTGCCTGTCTTCGCCTCTTTCAACTCCTGCCTCCGCCAAATCCCTGATTCACCCGACACAAATCCTGCGCAAACCGAGCAATCACTTTGTAACTGATTAATCACTCAATAACGAATCAGTCAGAAGCTGTCTATTCTTTTTTCAGCCGAGAGTGGAGGATCTTACAAAGAATCCTTAAACGGGGGATTTTTTTTACCACAGAGGTCGCGGAGGGCACAGAGAAAACCAAGGCGATCTCCATTTCTCTCGCTTTATTCGCATATTTGGCGGATAGAAATCCATTTACCACGGAGACACGGAGAAAAGGCAGAAAGATAGGTATGAGATCCACTTCCCCTTTTTTCGCGCTTTTCGTGTATTTCGTGGAAAAAATCCATTCATCACTGAGGCACGGAGAAAAGGCACGATGGATGAGGCGATCAAGGGCTACAGATTTCTTGCGCGATTTTCGCGTATTTCGTGGTAAGAAAATCCTTTTGACCGCGAAAAGCGCGAAATACGCGAAAACAATCCGGATAAGAAAAGCGTTCGCGTTGCGGAAAGACCCCAACCCTCCTCTCCGCGTCCTCAGAGCCCTCCGAGGTTAACCTTCCTGATAGATAACACGAGAAAAAGCCAATCCACCGCAGAGGTCGCGAAGGACACAGAGAAGACCGGAGAGATCTCCTTCTCTCGCTTTATTCGCATATTTGGCGGACAGAAATCCATTCACCACGGAGACACGGAGAAAAGGCAGAAAGATAGGTACGAGATCCACTTCCCCTTTTTCGCGCTTTTCGTGTATTTCGTGGAAAAAATCCATTCATCACTGAGGCACGGAGAAAAGGCACGATGGATGAGGCGATCAAGGGCTACAGATTTCTTGCGCGATTTTCGCGTATTTCGTGGTAAGAAAATCCTTTTGACCGCGAGAAGCGCGAAATACGCGAAAACGATCCGGATAAGAAAAGCTTTCGCGTTGCGGAAAGACCCCAACCCTCCTCTCCGCGCCCTGTAGAGTAGAGAGGGTGCCGGAAATCCGGCAGCCCTCCCCCTCGTCAAACCGGACGTGCAGATTTCCCGCATCCGGCTTTCACGAATACCTGTTTCACTGCGTTAAGCATAGGATAGGAATTGCAGCCCCTGTTTCCTCAAATAGGAATTCCAGGTGTCACCCTCCGGGAGCTTCGTCTTACGCTGGCTTTTCCTCGTGAGGAATTTCCAGAATTTCAGATGGAGATAGTAGTTTACTTCGCTGTAGGCTCTCTTGCGGTATCCCACTGCGAAGTAGTTATCCCATCCTCTGAGCGTGCGATTCAGCTCTGCGATGGCCTGATCCACCGGTTTATAGGAGTTCCTGTAGGAGAGGAATTCGTGTATTTTCCCTTTTAGATTCTTGACGGATTTCTTTGACGGATAAACATTCAGGCATAGATAGTTCCTGTGATGGATTCCTTTTTCGTACCGGAAGGAGAAGCCGAGGAAATCAAGAATCGGGCCTGTCGTTCGCAGATCGACCCACCTTGTTTTCTCTCTGTTTATCGTCAGACGGAATCGTGTTTCAAGTAGATCCTCAAGATGATGGATCATCTCTTTCATCGGTTCCTTCATCAAGATCACGAAGTCATCCGCATAGCGTACAATGGATGCCTGAATCTTCCTGCTCGTAGTCATGGCATGGAAGTATTTCTCGAAGTGATGGAGGTAGATGTTGGCGAGAAGCGGCGAGATGACGCCTCCCTGAGGCGTGCCTATCGTGCTTTTGTGCCATTTCTTCTTTCCATTCTCATCGACATCCACTATCGTCGCTTTCAACCACATACGAAGCAGCTTCAAAACGGATCGATCAACGATTCTTCTCTCGACTGCCTTCATGAGATTGTCATGCGGGATGGTATCGAAATAACCCTTCAGATCCGCGTCATAGACAACACGCTTGCCTCCTTTCAGTTCAGACCGTATCGCTTCAACGGCATCATGTGCCGAACGACCCGGTCGGAAACCGTAAGAGGTGTCCAGAAAATCCGCCTCGAAGATCGGTTCGATGATCAGGAGGACGGCCATCTGGATAACGCGGTCTTTGATGGTGGGGATTCCAAGGGGTCTTTTCCGACCATCCTTCTTCGGAATGTACACGCGTTTAACAGGGTCCGGACGATACGTTGATTCTTTCAGGCTGATTAACAGTCCCTCAAGAAATCCATCCACACCGTCTTTTCTCTTTTCAATGTCCTCAAAGCTGATTCCGTCGATGCCCGGCGCACCCTTATTGGCCCTTACTCGTTTCCACGCAGATTCAAGGGTGTCCTTCCTGAGCACATGGCCGTACAGCGAGTAGAATCGAAACTTTGCTTCCGCTTTTGCTTTGTGAAAGAGCTTCGTTCTCAAAAGAGAGAGGTCCGCAGAGAGTCCCCACTGGTTTAGCGGGCAGTAGTCTGCATTTTCCGTAGTAGTTTCCAATCGGTCTTTCTCCTCATCTGAATCAGCTTGTATTCGTCAAGCCTCCTTCGCTCCATCGGAGTTACCCGACTTCGACGCTACTATGAAGCTCTCCGACTTCCCTTCCTGACCGCCCGACGGTTATTCATTCCCGCCGGACGTTTGCTGGCGCATCAGGAGGGATCTCCCAGGTTCCTCGCGTTCGCCTTACATGCGCGCTGTCCTCCAAGACCCCGGATAGCTCCGTGGCGGTGAGCGATTGTTGACCGCTCACGGATGGCAGGCTTCACCATCACGGACAGGTTGGCCGCTATCAGTTGAGTAACGAGGCTGAATAGGTTCGCTTTCGCTACGGCTCGCATGTTCATTTCCCGTGGCTTCGGCCTTTCGGTTGCCCTATGACCGCACGGTTCCTTAACCGCCGAACAATCAATTAGCGGTCCAGGGACGTTTCACCCTGGTGGCTCACACAGGCTTATCCTGGCGCACCCGAGCCCTCAGTGGTTTATTTCTCCGCGGTTTATCTCTCCCCGACTTTCTCCTGCCTCCGTGGTCCATTCTCCTGGTTTTCCCCCGTGCCGCCTCTCCGTAATTCCCCCTCCCGGCTTTACCTCCGCGTCCTCCGAGCCCTCTGCGGTTTACTTCTGCTTTTTCGCCATTCGCCTCCCCTTATTCCCGCTCTCAGATTGCTTGCCTGGCGAAGCCCCGGAAAAGAATGAGGCCATGCCTTCTCTCCATATTATCCAGCATGTTCCGTTTGAACCGGCCGGCATCCTGCCAGATCTCGCTCGCCGGCGGGGCTGGTCGGTCTCCGTAACCGAACAGTTTTCTGGCGATATGCTGCCTCAGGTCGAAAAAATCGACCGCCTGATCGTCATGGGCGGACCGATGGGCACAAAGGACGAGGCGGAGTTCCCCTACCTGACTGCCGAGAAGGCCTTTATCAGGGCTGCGATCGCCCGGGGCACGCCCGTGCTTGGCATCTGTCTTGGAGCACAGCTTCTCGCCGAGACGCTTGGCGCCACCGTGCGGCCCAACGGACAGAAAGAGATCGGATTCTTTTCCGTTCAGAAAACCGACGCCGCTCGTAGCAGCCGCTTCTTTGCCGATTTTCCCGATACGTTCACCCCGCTTCACTGGCATGGCGATACGTTCAGCCTGCCCGACGGAGCGACACAGATCGCCCGAACAGACGTCTGCGAACAGCAGGCCTTTGAGTTCGGTCCGCATATCGGATTGCAGTTTCATCTGGAGATGACGCCCGAGCTGCTTGCAGGATTGATCGAGAATGCCCGGTACGAACTTGTCGCTGCGCCCTTCATCATGTCAGAGGCTGAGCTTAAAGAAAAGGCCGGCCTGTTAAAGGATGCGCATGCGCTGATGGTACGGCTTTTCGAACGCTGGCTGGAGTGAGCGAGGGCTGACGTTGCTTTGATCAGTCTTCCGGCAGTCGAATGCGGATTCTATCGGGCGAGGCCGTAATGATGGCACGATTTTTCAGATCTACGGGATGCTTTTCAAGGATGCGCTTACAGAATGGTCCCTGTTCCGATGACTTAATGCCGGTAAGGCGAATGATGCCGGCATGCAAGACTCCGTACACAATCGCCAGTTCTCCGAAATCCTTATCAAGAGTAACAAGAACGGCGTCGTTCTCGAAGGCGTATCTGAGCATTTCTTTATCGCCCGGGTCACGGCCCCATTCTACAGCCCATACGACCTCGAGTCCTTTACTGCGAAGATAATGGACAGCGGACCTTCCTATACAGGAATCAAGAAGCAGTTTCATTGCATACGGAGGCGTCAGACTGTGATTTCGACCCGTTCATGCGCAACCATTCTGTGTGCGTAGGCAAGGCATGCCAGGATGTCTTCTTTCTCCAGATAAGGGTATGCATCAAGAAGAGATTCGATGCTATCTCCGGCGACAAGCATGCCGAGGATATGTTCTACGGCAATTCTGTGCCCCCGAATGATCGGCTTTCCCGAGAAGATATCAGGATTGAAGGTGATGCGTTTCAGAAGTTCCTGTTCTTTCATGCTTTCATTCTCCCTGTAAACCAGTCTCTCGATGGTGAGGCATTCATCATTAAACCGCATATCGAGCAAGTCTCAAGTTTTTTTCTCGTTTCACGTGCAAACCGGGCGACATTTTGCCGGCCAGAATCCCGCCGGGCCTCGTTTTTTTTGCTGGACGAGGAAAGCGATCTGCGTCTGATTGGACATATACCCCATAGGGGTATATGTCCCGGATTCAGGAGGATCACATGGCAGAGCATCGTTTTATTCAAGAGATTCAGGCGTCGCAGTATGAGGCCCTTGTGGTCGGCGCAAAAGGGCCGGTCATCCTTGACTTCTATTCAGAGGATTGTGTTCCCTGCGAAGCGCTCGCTTCGAAGTTTGAGAGCCTCGCCGATCTTTTCGGTGAAGAGATCCGCTTTTATAAAATCTTTCGTCAACAGAACCGGGAGCTGGCCACAGAGCTCGGTGTGCGTTCCTCGCCGACCCTGATCTTCTATCGCGACGGTCAGGAGGTCGGACGTCGACTTACGGGCGCCATCCGCAAAAAGGACATCGTTGAACAGATTGGCCAGCTGATTCCGGCCGACGCCTTTAATCGCCTCTACGCAAAGCGTTCGTCGTCTACGCGGGAGGTCGACGTGGCCATTCTTGGCGGCGGCCCTGCCGGGCTGACGGCAGCGCTTTATGCGGCGCAGGCCCGGCTTAACGTGCTTGTAATCGATCAGGATCTGACCGGCGGACAGGTGAAGACGACGCATATGATCTCGAACTATCCGGGAACGGGCGGACCTGTATCGGGATGGGAGCTTTCAGAAAAGATGCTGCGTCAGGTGCAGGAAGCGGGCGCCGACGTTATCGCCGCCGTCGACGTTACGATGGCGAAGCTGAAATCGGGCGAGAGCGTTATCCGAATTGACGATGAGATCGAAGTGCATGCCCGATCCGTCATCCTCGCTACGGGCGCCGAGCCGCGAAGCCTGGGCGTGCCGGGCGAAAAAGAGTTCCGGGGACGCGGCATCTCGTATTGCGCCACCTGCGACGGTAAATACTACGACGGCAAAGAGGTCATCGTCATCGGCGGCGGCAATTCAGCCGTCGAAGAATCGATCTTTCTCACGAAGTTCGCTACCAGGGTAACGATCGTGCATCAGTTCGATCATCTGCAGGCGAACAAACAGGCGCAGGAAGAGGCCTTCGCAAACGATCGCATCCGCTTTGTGTGGAACAGCGAGCCGCGCCGATTCGAGCAACTCGCGGACGGACGTATGAAGCTCAGCGTCGAAAACGTCAAGACGGGAGAGACGGATGAGATGATCACCGACGGCGTCTTCGTCTTTGTCGGCATGGTTCCGAATCTGACGGGCATCGAATCCGACGTGCCGATTGAGAAGAATCAATGGGGCTATGTTATCACCGACGAAGATATGGAGACGAACGTTCCGGGTATCTTTGCGATCGGTGACGTGCGGGCGAAAAAATATCGCCAGGCCGCCATTGCCGTCGGCGAAGGATGTATCGCCGCCATTGCCTGTGAAAAACGTCTTGAGGCGATGAAGCATAGCGAAAAAGAGCTTGCGAGCGTTTGATCGGCGCAAAGAGTCAGAGCAGGAATCACAGATGTCGACACAAACGAACGAAGCCATTCAGGTACGATACGCCGCCGAAGCTACGACAGCGTGCTGTCTTTCTTGCGGCGGAGCGCTCGATCATGCAAAGCCGCAGCCCGGCGAGACGCTTGTCGATCTGGGCAGTGGCCGCGGCCTTGATGTTCTGAAGTCCGCTCGTATGGTCGGTGCAACGGGCCGTGCCATCGGCGTCGATATGACGTCGGCCATGCTTGAGGTGGCCCGCTCCAACGCGGCGAAGCTGAAGCTCGACAACGCTGAGTTTATTCAGGCTGAAATCGAATCCCTGCCGCTTCCCGACGCCTCCGTCGACGTCGTCATCTCGAACTGCACGATCAATCATGCTCCCGATAAGGCGAAGGTGTACGCCGAGATCCACCGTGTTCTCAAACCGGGTGGACGCTTCGTCGTATCGGACGTTCTGGCCGATAACGAGCTGCCCGAGCATATCAAGAACGATCCCGAGGCCATCGCCGCCTGTTACGGAGGCGCGATCACTGAACAGCAGTATATCGACGCCATCGCCGCCGGCGGTTTTCGTGATCTCGAAATCCTCGAGAAAAGCGAGCCTTATGCGAAAGGCAAGGATCAGGTAATGGTGCGTTCGCTGACGCTGCGAGGCATTCGCCGTTGATCGATCTTTTACAGCGTAAAAGAGAGACCAGAAGAATAAACAACTCTCAAGAACCGCCACGTATGGCGTTTTTGAGGAAATGCAAACGGGCATTATTTCGCCAGTCGGCGAGTATGCAACCGCTCGAAACAGAGCGGGGCTTGAAACAAAATAGAAGGAGGCTGACATGAAAGCCGTCACCACCATCAAACCGGTTGCCGCTCAAAAAACGGTAGCTCAGTGCTGTGCAAAAAACAGCAAGATTATCTCAGGCTGTCACGATTGATTGCCGGCCCGGTTTTCCGGGCCTTTTTCATCTTTCTATACGGCGATATTCACAGGAACGTCGTGCGGCTTAAAGCGATCGCTTCGCCACGACAGCGAGCAAATTCCAGGACAGAAACACCATGATACAATCACGTTATACATTCACCTTTGAAACGGAATCCGGCCGCTCGTTCATCATGAACTACCTGACCGGAGCGCTCGACGAGCTCGAACCGCTCGAAAGACCCGAGCTCGAATCTCGTATGAAAGAAGGGAACTGGAACGACTACCATCTGACGCCGTATATGCTTGAGCGCGGGTATCTCTTTGCCTCAGCCGGCGACGAAGAGTCGATGATCCAGGAGAAGTTCCTCGAGTTTCAGGATGAATACGACAGGACGGCCGTTCAGCTGATCTTCTCGACGACCTATGTCTGTAACTTCTCGTGTGTGTACTGTTTTCAGGAAAGCTATAAAGAAGAATCGAAGATCCTGACCCCTGAAATCGTCGACGCCTTTTTCAGCTATGTGGAGCGCCGCTTCGGGAACGAGCCGGTGCGTCCGTATATTACGCTTTTCGGCGGCGAACCGCTTCTTGGCGCCGAGCGCTACAAGAAGAATCTGATCTACATGCTTGAGAAGGCAAAAGAGCATGATATCGCCATCTGCATCGTGACCAACGGATACGAGTTGAGTAACTACGTGCCCGAGTTCCAGCGCATCGGCGTGAAGATTCGCGA
Source organism: Leptonema illini DSM 21528 (assembly GCF_000243335.1). Classification (NCBI taxonomy): domain Bacteria; kingdom Pseudomonadati; phylum Spirochaetota; class Leptospiria; order Leptospirales; family Leptospiraceae; genus Leptonema; species Leptonema illini. The sequence goes on from NZ_JH597773.1 coordinate 597,905, forward strand.
GATTCAGGTTTCGATGGACGGCAGCCCTGAGATGCAGAACCACAGGCGTCCGACGGCGGGCGGCAAACCCACTTTTGATAGGGTCAGCGACGGCATCGATACGGCCCTTCGCGCCGGCTACCGCATCAATCTGCGTATGATCGTCGACCGCGATAACCTCGAATCGCTTGTGGAGCTCGCGAACCACGCGCAGCAGTCCGGATGGATGGATTATCCGCAATCGCTCTTTGAAACGACGATCGGTCGCAACTACGAGTTGCATACCTGTCAGCCAAAGGCCAATCTCTATGATCGTACGACTCTCTGGCAGGACTTTGTCAGAGTGGCGAAGAAACATCCCATTCTCGCGAAGTTTCACCGACCGCAATTCCACGGCATGCGTTACCTGAAAGAAAACGGATCGTTACCCATGCCGATCTTTGACGGATGCCCGGCCGGTAAAAAGGAATGGGCCTTCGACCTGAACGGCGACATCTTCGGCTGCACGGCCTCTGTCGGTGTTGAGAAGTATCGCCTGGGCAACATCTTCGACGAAGATGCCGTGGCACAGCCCGTTGCCGCCGCACAGTTTGCCTGCACCGATACGCTTGAGACGCCGTACAGCTCGCATTTCAGAGACGATCTGATGCAGCCCATCGCCAATCCCGACTCTCTGCCCGGTCCGGCCGAACAGGCCATACAGTGGGCCCGTCGCGACGTTCTCGCCATAGATCAATGCCGGCAGTGTCCGGTCAGCCTCAGCTGCGGCGGCGGATGCGGCGTACTGGCGGCAAACCGCACCGGCAAGATCCTCTCGACGGATTGCCGGCCGGTCAAAGACCTGGTCGCTCTCGGCGCCGACTTCTACGGAATCGGTTAACCGCGATCGGCCATGATCGACGACTAACCGTCGCTCTTGCGATAATCGTCGATCATGGCGGCGAACAGCGCTCGAATGCTTTCGCCGCTTTTTGCTTCAAGCAGTCTCGCCAGATCGGCCTCAAAGCCTTCGGGGTTGCCGATCATCTTTACCTGGCGGATGCCCGGCACGTCGGTCGGACCGGTCGCCTCGCTATCGCGGTAGATCTCTTCACGCAGCTTCTCGCCCGGCCGCAGTCCTGTTACTCTGAGCTCGATGTCGACGTCGGGCATCTTCCCTTCGGCGAGGATCATCGCCCGCGCAAGATCGTAGATACGTACGGGCTCTCCCATATCAAGCAGATAGATCTCGCCGCTGCGCCCCATCTCGCCCGTCTTCATCACAAGCCGACAGGCCTGCCTGATGCTCATGAAGTAGCGCTCCATGTCTTTATCGGTTACGGTGACGGGACCGCCGCGATCGATCTGCTCTTTAAAGAGGGGGATAACGCTTCCCGAGCTGCCAAGCACGTTGCCGAAGCGCACGGCCGTAAAGACGGTCTTTCCATGCTCCCTGTAATGATAGCAGAGCATCTCGCCGATACGCTTGCTTGCTCCCATCACCGAAGCAGGCTTCACCGCCTTATCAGACGATATAAAGACGAAGCGCTCGACGCCGGCCTCGACGCTGAGCTCGATCAGGTTTTTCGTGCCGAGCACGTTCGTCTTGATCGCCTCGGTCGGATTCTCTTCCATGAGCGGTACATGTTTGAGAGCGGCGGCATGGAAGACGATGTCGGGTTTCTCCGCTACAAAAATGGAGGCCACGCGTTCTCTGTCGCGCAGATCGGCCAGATACGACTTCGCAGGGAAACGCTGCAACGTCTGAAAGAGCAGATATTCAGAATGATCTATGAGAACGAGATTGCAGCCGGCCTCAGATAGAGCCTGCACAAGGCCCGAGCCGATCGAGCCGCCGGCGCCGGTCACAAGAATCTTTTTATTCGCGTACAATGCCCCTCCCGGATTAGCAACAACCCTGAAAGAGGTCAGCGTCAGGCATTCATCGGTCAAGTAAAAACGGCCCGCCTGGGCGAGCCGTTTTTGAGCGTTATGAGCCCCGAGTACCGGGCTCTGAAGTCACTTCTTTTCGCGCTTCTCGGCGATCTCTGCAAACTTCTTACAAGATGCGGGCTGGCCTTCTTCAGACATCAGCTGCTGGCAGGATGTCTTTGTGATCTCTTCCATGCACTGAATGGCGAGATCAAGCTCTTCTTTCGTGTATTGAACCTCGATCTTCTCGGGTTTTGCCGCGTCACCGGTTTCATTTACGCCATACTCTTTATAGCAGGCCTCTTTTCCGCCCATCATCGAACGGGCCATCTCGCGCTGTTCGGCCGGCATAGTCTGAAGCTGCTCATCGATGCACTCAAACATCTTCTCACAGATCTTCTTACCTGTTTCTGCCATCTTCTCGGCCTGAGCGGCCGTCGGTTCGTTGCTCTTGCCGCATGAGCCAAGCGCTATTGCGGGAATAAGGGCAAGCATCCAGATCTTCTTCATTGTCATTCTCTCCTGTTTTTTTAAAAGTAAGAATACATCCATAAACGAATAAACAGGCCTCATCAAATGACTCGAGCTCGACGGATGCCTGTCGGCGTTCAATCAACGGGCGGAAGATCAAGCGGCATATCGGGATCGGCCTGGGCCTCGGAATCCCAGGCAAGGATAAATCGTGCGATAGGCGCCTCGAACTGATTGCCCTCGCTATCGCGCATGGCATAGCTGCCTTCCATGGTGCCCCATGAGGTATTGAGCGGACAGAAGCTTGTGTAGACGAAGCTTTCACCCGGCTGAATAGTCGGCGTCTTGCCGACGACGCCCGGCCCGTTTACCTCTTCGCTTTCTCCATCGCCGTTGATGATGATCCAGTGACGCGAAAGCAGCTGAACGGGCGTCGATCGTTCGTTCGTAATCTCGATCGTATATGAGAAAAAAAAGCGATTCTCTTCGGGACGAGAATGCCCCGGAATATAGACGGGGTAGGTTCTGATGCGAACTCCGCTCTCGACGGCCGGCTGTTCTACCTGATTCATGTTACTTTGACTCCGCACAGCATTCTACTTTGCATTCCGCCAGCGTCAACTCTTTCCCTGCAACGTTACTCTTGACAGAAGCGCAATCCTCTCCTTCTTATATTCGTGCTGCTCAGAAGGCCCGACTCGCTCGGGATCTATATTCACTTTCCCTATTGTCTTCAAAAGTGTCATTACTGTGACTTTTACTCCGTTCCCCTCGACGGTGAAGCACCGATCCGCGCCTTCCTTACAGGTATCGAACAGGAATGGCAGGCGCGATTTCCAGATTTTGAGTGCTTTTCCGCAGTCGATTCCGTCTTTTTCGGAGGAGGAACGTCCTCCCTGCTTCCGGCCTGGGCGCTCAGGCAGATGCTCGATCTCTTTCAAGAACGGTTCTCATTCTCGCCCGATTGCGAGATCACACTCGAAGGAAACCCCGAAAACCTGACTGAACAGTATCTTGAAGAACTCGCGCAAATCGGCATCACGCGCATCAACGCCGGCATCCAGACCTTCTCAGAAAGGCATCTGCGGACGATGAACCGTTTTTTCGACGCCGCCCGCTATGCCGACATGCTCGACATTCTCTGCCGGTCGCCCTTTCGCTCCAGAGGCGTCGATCTGATCTACGGCTTTCCAGGCCAGACCTTCGACGAATTCATGACCGACCTTCATCGCGTCGCCACAGTCGGATTGGAGCATCTGTCGGTCTATTCTCTTACCGAAGAGGCAGGCACCGGTTATGCGACTCGCGTCCGTGACGGATCGATGCCATCGCCCGACGAGGCGCTTCAGGAGCGGGTTTTCGAGACGCTTCCCTCCGTCATGTCGGATTATGGTTATACACTCTATGAAATATCAAACTATGCGAAGCCGGGATTCGAGTGCAGGCACAATCTGCGTTACTGGCTTTATGAACCGTATATGGGTCTCGGCCCTGGAGCACACGGCTTCGACGGACGATTCCGCTACGGCAACGTGCGCAATATCGACCGATGGAGCGCCCAGCCTGCTGCCGCCACAAAGAACGAACACGAGGTCGAAATCGATCTACCGCTCAACCTCTTTCGCTTAACGATCCCCTTTCGCCCTTCCTGGATGAAGCGTATTTTGAAAGAGAACGGAAGCCGGCGAGCCGACGACGTGCAGGCCTTCTTCGAAGAAGAAGCGAGTCTCGGTCATGGCTTTTTCGTCGACGACGACCTTTTTCAGTGGAACGAGGTCGGCCGGCTTCAACTCGACGGTATTATCGAACGATGGGTTCTGAATCAGAAGGCGAAGTAAAGGAAGGCGCCGGCGACGTCTCCATACATGAAAATCAGTATGCCCGTGAGAAAGGTGCCGCAAACGATCGCAGCATTCTGTAAAACAGGACGATCGACGATCCACTGCTTCACAGAATCATAATAACCGGGAATATTGGCCAGGAAAGCAAGAACCGTCAACGAAAGAGCCGCTCCGAATCCCGGAAGCGGAAGCCCTCGTTCCCAGAGCGCTACGCCTCGAAGCAGAGTCATACTCTGCTCCAGACCCGGCGCAGCAAAAAAAACGCCCGAGAACGCGAAGAGTCCGAAGGTATAACAGATTCGAAGAACGTTGAAGAAACGGCCTTCAGGCAGAAGTCGCACCTGCTTTAAACGCAGAGTTCTTTCGATGATCAGAACCGTGCCTATAAAAGCGCCCCAGATGAGCATATTCCAGGTAGCCCCGTGCCAGAATCCGCCAAGCGCCATCGTAATAAAAAGGTTAACAGAGGTCTGCCATTCGCCGCGACGTGAGCCGCCAAGCGGTATATAAATGTAGTCTCGAAGCCATGAAGACAGCGTGATGTGCCAGCGCGTCCACAGCTCCGACATGGATTTCGAGAAGAACGGGCCTTTAAAGTTTTCGGGCAGCTCATAACCGAGCAGCTTGCCCATGCCCCGCGCCATATCAGTATATCCCGAGAAGTCGGCAAAGATCTGCCCGAGAAAGGCGACGGGAAGAAGAAGATACACGGTAGCGTCGTAGCCGGCCGGATTCTGCCACGCTCCGGCGATCTCAGCACCGATGCGGTCGGCGATCAGGATCTTCTTGATCGCTCCAAAAATCAAAAGCAGCATTCCCCGACGCAGGCGGTCGACGGTCAACGTCGGATTATCGATCTGCGGCAGGAAGTCCGTCGCTCGAAGAATCGGACCGGCAATAAACTGCGGGAAAAACAGGATAAAAACGGCAAAACGTCGAAAGTCGATGCGGTCGGCAATCGTTCCACGATAGCAGTCGACGACGAAGGCGATCAATTGAAAGATATAAAAGCTGATGCCGATCGGCAGGATGATCTTCAGATTGTAGTCTTCAAGCAGATTCGCCCTGATATCGATAAGATACGGAATTCCGAACAGGTTGCCGGCACTTGAGGCGAAGAGATAGAAGTATTTGAAGAACGCAAGGATCGAAAGGTCGAGACCGATGGCAAGCCAGAGCAGAGCCAGCGAAGGTCTGCCCTGTCCGCGCTGCTCGATCAACTTCATAGCCACAGCATAGTTCACGCCGAGCACGGTAATAAACATGATAAAGAAGGGAACGGAATACCAGGCATAAAAAAGCACGCTGGCGACGATAATCAGTGAGTGCTTGCCGCGAATGGGCAGGAACCAGTACAGAAGAAATACGAAGAGGAAGAGCAGAACGAATATGGTAGAATTGAATACCATTTCCGTCAGATCGGCGTCGCCGGGCGCACTGTCAAGCCGGCCCTGTAATTCCTTGCCCTCCCGCTGCCATAGTAGAAATCGAGTTTATGAGCATAGCGTGGATCACTGGAACAAGCTCAGGCCTCGGTGAAGGCTTCGTGAAGTCACTTCTGAGCACTCATCAGATCACAGGATTCAGTCGGCGTCCGGGCAGCATCGTCGATGACCGTTACAGGCACATCACTCTTGACCTTGCCGATGTAGCGAGCATCCCCCGAATCATCGAACAGGCCGTCTCATCAGAGCCACAGCCCGTCGAGCTCGATCTGCTGATCCTGAATGCCGGTATACTCGGCCCGATTCGCGATCTGTACGGAACGCCGCTTGAAGAGATCGAACAAACGATGATGGTGAACGTCTGGGCCAATAAAGTAATGATCGATACGCTTCTATCGCTTGAAGAACAGGGTAAGCTTCGCGGACCTTCGCGCATCCTGGCCATCAGCTCCGGAGCGTCGCAGAACGGCGCAAGAGGATGGAATGCCTATTCTATCTCAAAGGCAGCTCTTAACATGATGATTCAGCTCTATGCCGCCGAACGTCCGAATAAGAAATGGATATCGCTCGCGCCGGGCCTTGTTCACACGGCGATGCAGGATACGCTTGCAAAAGAAGATCCGCAGCGCTTCCCCGCTCTGAATCGGTTGCTTGCCGCTCGCGGCACGGCCGATATGCCCGACGGCGCAACGGCGGCACGACGTATCATCGACGCCCTTGATCGCATCTTCGCGTCACCGAACGGCTCTTACGTCGACATCCGCAAGATCTGAGGCAGACGCTTTACGAGTCGGCCAAGTGCATCATACATCTCTGCGATCTCTGCATCCGTTGCGATAAAGGCCGGGCAGAGATAAACGGTTCCACCCAGCGGACGAATAAAGAGGCCTTCGTCAAGGGCGGCCTCGCTGATCTTCATAGAAACAGGCACGCCGTACGGCAGATCGGCCGTAATATCAAAGGCGGCCACCGATCCCATGCATCGCGGACGACCCAGAAGCTCACCGGCCGATTGCATCAATGAGGCCAGCCCGCGCCGATGCAAGGCCTCGGTCTTTTGCAATCGATCGCCGATTTGCAGATTATCGTAAAGCGAGAGTGAGGCAAGGGCAGCCACACATCCGAGAGGGCTTCCCGTCATCGAATGTCCATGATAGAGCGTATGCATGCGATCATCGCTCAAGAAGCCTTCGTAAATACGCTCTGATGCAAGTGTGGCCGCGAAGGGCAGATAGCCGCCCGAGAGGCCTTTGGAGAGCGCTGCGATGTCGGGCCAGACACCGGCCCGTTCAAAGGCAAAATAAGGCCCCGTGCGCCCTGCTCCCGTGAAGACCTCGTCAGCTATTAGAATAGCTCCGTATCGATCACAGAGCTCTCTTGCCTTTTTCAGATATGCCGGCGAGTAGAAATTCATCCCGCCCGCTCCCTGGATCAGCGGCTCGAGCACAAGACAGCAGATGCGATCGCCGAATTGCTCGAAATGATTTTCCAGCGACAGTAAGGCCTGCTGCATCTCGGCAAGGCCAACGCCCTCGTCGTCAAGCCCCTGTTGCGAGCAGGAGGGCGCTGCAAGATGATCCACCGAAAAGAGAAGCGGTTCAAAGACGGTATGAAAGATGGATCGCGCCCCCGCTGCCATCGCCCCGAACGTATCGCCATGATAGCCGTTTGCAAGGCAGACGATACGATCGCGAACCTCTCCCCTGTTTCTGAAAAACTGATAGGCCATCTTCAGAGCGATTTCCATCGCCGTCGAACCGTTATCCGAATAATACACGCGCGGCAGATGATGTGATGTGCGCTCACTCAATGCCTGTGCGAGTCGCAGACCGGGCTCATGAACGAAGTTTGCGTAGATGACGTGTTCGAGCGTGGACGCCTGGTCGGCAAGCGCCCTGTTTATGGTGGCGTTGCAATGCCCGTAGGTATTCACCCACCAGGAGCCGACTCCATCAATGACCCGCCTCCCCCCTGAAAGAGTGAGCCAGATTCCGCTGGCCTCTTCTACAAGCAGCGGCTCCGGAGCCAGCTTCATCTGTGTGAAGGGAAGCCAGGAATGACGGCTGTGAATGGTTCTCAGTTCTTTTATTCGAGAATCATCAAACGGCAATGACATAATACCGTTCTTCTCGAAGGGACTATTCCGACAACATCGACCATGACGTAAGAGTAATGGCATGGCGCTTTTTCCTTTCTTTTTTTATATTGAACGGTAAGATGGCTTTCGGAGTCTGGTCGAGTCCCATGGTTCTTATTGAGCCCCTTTCGGGCCGCACAACGCCTTTTCCCATTCTTTCAGGGGTAATACCGGTTACTCATTCTCCTGTCTGTCGTTCTGCATGTGGCCTTTCTCAAAACACGTCCTTCATCAGTAAATTCAACAGTATTCCAGTAAAACGCGTGAACAGGGTCGGTAGCCCGACGGCCGCGCCATCTGCGCCCCTGAAGATGACCCGAAAAGGTCTTCGTCAAAGGCACCATCATATTTGAGAGGAGAGGATCTCAATGCAGGATTCCCAGACAACACGTAAGACAGAGAAGCTTCTCTCTGCCACCATTCGATTCTCGGGCGACTCCGGCGACGGAATGCAGCTCGTCGGCTCGCAGTTCACACAGGTTACCGGCATGGCCGGCAACGATATGATGACATTTCCCGATTTTCCGGCTGAGATCCGCGCGCCGCAGGGCACGACGGCCGGAGTATCGGGCTTTCAGATTCATTTTGGCAGCACGCATATCTACACGCCCGGCGAGAAGGTCGACGTGCTGGTGGCGATGAATCCGGCGGCGTTAAAGGCCAACATAAAGGATCTGAAGACAGGCGGCATCCTCATCGTTAACACAGACGAGTTCGACGATCGTAATCTCAAGAAGGTCGACTATGCGACGAGTCCGCTTGAAGATCCGGAGCTACAACAGAAATACCGGGTGATTCCCGTCCCGATCACCGAATCCACGCGACGTACTCTTGCGAATTCCGGCCTTTCTGCCCGCGACATGGACCGTTGCCGGAATATGTTTGCCCTCGGTATCGCTTACTGGCTCTTTCAGCGCGATCCGGAGCCTACGGTCCGCTGGATTGAATCGAAGTTCGCAAAGAAGCCCGAGGTATCGCAGGCGAACGTCAGCGTGTTGATGTCGGGTCATAGCTACGCCGAAACGATCGAGCTCTTTGAAACGCGCTACGAAGTGCACAGAGCACAATTCGCTCCTGGAACCTACCGTAATATCACCGGCAACACAGCCGTCGCTCTTGGCCTTATTACGGGCGCTCATCAGGCCGGCCTGCCCGCCCTGTATGCCGGGTACCCGATCACGCCGGCCTCTGACATCCTGCATGAGCTCTCTCGTTACAAGAACTTCGGCGTGCGTACCTTCCAGGCCGAAGACGAGATTGCAGCCATGTGCGCAGCGATCGGCGCCTCGTATGGCGGAACGATCGGCATGACGGGATCGTCCGGTCCGGGTATCGCACTTAAATCTGAGGCGATGAACCTTGCCATCATGACCGAGCTACCGGTCGTCATCGTCGACGTGCAGCGTGCCGGCCCGTCAACGGGTCTGCCGACAAAAACCGAGCAGGCCGATCTTTTACAGGTTATGTACGGTCGAAACGGAGAGTCACCGATGCCTGTGCTGGCGGCGGCAACACCGTCGGACGGCTTTACGATGGCCGTCGAAGCCGTTCGCATCGCCCTTGAATTCATGACACCCGTCGTGCTGCTGACCGACGGCTATATTGCAAACGGTTCCGAGCCCTGGAAGCTTCCCGACATCGAAGCGCTGCCGAAGATCAAGAATCATCTCGTGTCTGAGTCGACGGATCGCTCCACGTTCAAGGCCTACTCCCGCGAAGAAGGCACGCTTGCCCGTCCGTGGGCGCCTCCAGGTCTTGCCGGCTTCGAGCACCGTATCGGAGGCCTTGAGAAAAACGAGGCCGGAAACATCAGCTATGATGGTGAAAACCACGAGCGTATGGTGAAGCAACGAGCCGAAAAGGTCGCACGCATCGCCGACGCCATTCCCGAACAGGACGTCTTTCCGTCGGCCGAGGGCGATGTGCTTGTCGTCGGATGGGGATCGACATACGGAGCGATCCGCGAAGCTGTCGAAAGACTGCGTGGCGAAGGGCATGCGATCTCGCATGCTCACATCCGCTACATCAACCCCTTCCCGAAGAATCTTGAATCCATCCTGAAAGGATTCAAGAAGATCCTCGTTCCCGAAATCAACACCGGACAGCTCGCCTTCATCCTGCGAGGGCAGTTCCTCGTCGATGCACGTCCCTGCGGCCGCGTTACAGGTCGTCCGCTTTCCGTAGATGAGCTTGAAAATACCTTCCGCGAAGCGCTGAAAGGTTGAGGAGAATACCATTATGAGCCAGGTTCTAACGAAAAAGGATTTTTCCTCGGATCAGGAAGTACGATGGTGCCCGGGTTGCGGCGACTATGCCATCCTCTCGGCCGTGCAGAAGGTCATGCCCGAGCTGGGCATCCCGAAAGAAAAGATCGTCTTTGTGTCGGGCATCGGATGCTCTTCGCGATTCCCCTACTACATGAACACCTACGGATTCCATACGATTCACGGTCGAGCGCCGTCCATCGCATCGGGCCTGCGCATCATGCGTGAGGACCTCTCCGTATGGTTGATCACCGGCGACGGAGACTCGCTCTCCATCGGTGGAAATCACCTCATTCATGTGTTGCGTCGCAACGTAGACATGAACATTCTACTGTTCAATAACGAGATCTACGGTCTCACAAAAGGGCAGTATTCGCCCACATCGGCAAGAGGAACCGTCGCCAAGTCCACTCCGGAAGGATCGCTTGACACTCCCTTCTCGCCTGTTCGGGTCGCTCACGGCGCCGGCGGTTCTTTTATCGCTCGCGCAAACGACAAAGACATGAAGCTGATGGAAAACGTCTTTCGGCGTGCCCAGCAGCATCGCGGAACGTCGTTTATCGAGATCTTCCAGAACTGTGTGATCTTCAACAACGGCGTTTTCGATGACGTCACCGATCGCGAGCATCGAATCGAAAAGACCATCACGCTCGAGCACGGTCAGAAGATGCTTTTTGGCCGCGACAACGAAAAGGGATTGAGCCTCAAGGCCGGCCATTTCGAGGTTGTGAACGCCGCGACGAATGGCGATGAGGTTTCCGTCTTTAACGAGAACGATCCGGCGTTTTTGCATGCCTTCATACATGCCGAGCACAATCCAGAGATTCCGGTCGCGATGGGCGTTCTCTACGCCGAAAGCCGGCCCGTTTATGAGGCCGATATAGAGCGCCAGGTAGCCGCTGTGACCGAGAAGAAAGGCCCCGGCGATCTTAAGAAGCTGCTTTACTCAGGAGAAATCTGGGATATCAAGTAAAGCTCAGCAATGAAGAACGCATTTCTTTAAGGAAAGCGAAACAGAAACCGGAAGAAGCGAAAACGGGCTTTCTTCCATTTACTTACAGCTCAGCAAGACGGATCTCCGGAGCTTTTTTCGGCTTATGGCCGACTCCGGGGATTTTTTTATAATTTAACGGACCAAAAAACCGTTTTTTGATATACAGGAAAAAAAACGTATAGGTAACGTTCATTTTCAGTTCATAGCTGTAGGAGGCAAAATGAATGGAAGACCCTCTTGGCGAACACTATATCATCGAGCTCTATGATTGCAATAAGAGCGTTCTGAACGACCTCGATGTTATACAGGGCACACTGCTGAGCGCGGCTGAAAGAGCCGGAGCAACGATTATCGACAGCCGGTTTCACCGGTTCGCACCCCAGGGCGTATCAGGGGTCATAGTCATCGCCGAATCCCATCTCAGTATCCACACATGGCCGGAACTCGGTTATGCGGCACTGGATTTTTACACGTGCAACCATGATATGGATATAGAGAGTTCGATGAGAATGCTCACCGAAGCGTTTCAAGCTTCGGACTTCGTTGTGGAGTATATGCCAAGAGGCATCCTGAATCCTGCCCGTCGCAGAGAGCTCAGGCTGCAGGAAGTCAATTTTGACCATCTCAAACCTGTAACCGGAGGTGCAGCATGCTGAGAACCGCTACGAGCTCTTCCTACATCTCTCCGCTTGCGGAGGTGCGTGCCACAGGCAATATCGGCCGCGGCATGTTTGCTAAAGAGCATATTTCCAAAGACACCGTTGTCGTCGTTCGCGGCGGCAAGATCTACTCCGGCGCTGAACGCGAAGAGGCGTCTGACGATCTGCGCAGCTACATGATTCAGGTCGACGAAGATCTTTTCATGGGCCCGGAATCTCTCGACGCCGTCGAAGAGGCCGAATTCGTAAACCATTCGTGCGACCCGAATCTCGGCTTCCGCGGACAGGTTACGCTTGTGGCCATGCGCGACATCATGCCGGGCGAAGAGCTTACGGTAGACTACGCCATGTCCGAAGCGCGTCAGCAGAACTTTGCATGCGAATGTGGTTCTCGCCAGTGCCGCAGCATCGTTCGTGAAACGGACTATCTGCTTCCCGAGCTTCAGAAGCGCTATGACGGCTACTTCAGCCCGTACCTTGCGAAGAAAATGGATCTCAAGCCGCAGGATCTGGCGAAAAGCCTGGCCTTCGAAGAAACCGGCGCCTGGGGTCTTGTCACCGCTCTTGATCTGTCGGACTGCGATCACGACATCATGCGCGACCGTGACGCCATCTACGCCTATACGGTAGAGCTGTGCAAGCGCATCGGAGTGAATCGTTTCGGCGAGCCTATCATCGTGCACTTCGGCGCCGATGAGCGCGTTGCCGGCTATTCGCTCGTACAGCTGATTGAAACGTCGCTTGTTTCGGGACACTTCGCAAACCTGACGAATCGAATCTATCTCGATATCTTCAGCTGCGCCCATTATGATCCGACCGAAGTGATCGAGTTCTCGAAGAACTTCTTCAAGGCGGGCGGGCATAACGCGAAGGTTTACCTGAGACACTGATTTTCAATCGATCAACGACAGGCCTTCTTCAAACTAAAGGAAGTCGGCCCTGTCGCCGCAAACCCGCACACGACGTGCGGGTTTTTTTATTTACCCCCTTCCTTCGTTTTGTTTTTCTGAAAACGGAGCCTTTCATGATCATCCCAAGAGACCCCCATTTTACCGCCGACCAGCTCGCCGAAGTTCAGGCGATCGTACACGAATTCGGCTGCACCATCACGCCCATTCCCGGACAAACGCGAAGCGTGTACGCTATCAAAGGCGATGAGCGTCATGAACTGATGATCAACCGTCTGGAGGGCCTCTCTTACGTTTCAAAGGTCGAGACCATACAGTCTCCCTACAAGCTGATGGATATGAAGTCGGGCCTTGCCGGTCACCGTATTCAGATCGGCGGCAAGACGCTTGCACAGGAATTGTTCGTCTGTGCCGGGCAATGCACCATAGATCCGAAGAACCCCGCATTCTTCATCGAAACGGCGCATGCGGTAAAAGAAGCCGGTGCCGACGTTATCCGCGGCGGCGTCTGGAAGCCGCGCACAAGTCCCCACGCCTATCAGGGTAGCTCCGAGGCCATCCATATTCTCATGCGCGCAAGAGAAGAAACCGGGCTTCCCGTGAACACCGAGGTCATGGACGAAGATCAGCTGCGTATCGCTCTTGATGCCGGCGTCGATATGATACAGGTCGGCGCTCGCAATGCGCTTAACTATTCTCTTCTAAAGAAGATCGGCGAATTGACTCGCGAATCCGGCACTCCCGTTTTACTGAAACGCGGCATGCATATGGGCCCGATCGATGAGTTCATCTGTGCCGCCGAGTACATCGTCGCAAACGGGAACCCGAACGTTATGTTCTGCCCGCGCGGCACCCTGCCGAACCTTGACGGATATCGCAACCATCCCGACGAAAGCATTACGCCGCTGCTCAAACAGAAATCGTGGGCGCCCGTCGTCGTCGATCCTTCTCATTCGGTCGGCCGGGCCATCTACGTGCCTCATGCCGCCCTTTCCGCCGTATCGTATGGAGCCGACGGACTGGTCATCGAATCGCATGTCGATGCAAAGAAAGGGATCGGTGACGATCCGAAACAGGCTATTCACCCCGATGTACTGGCAAATCTTATAGCCGATGCTCGTGAGATCTACAGCCGGGCTCGACGCTACAGTCAGGCATATCTGGCGCAGCCAGCAACGGTATAGAAGCCACCTGAATATTCAGTGTAAGCGTTCGTAAATGCTACTGTTGAGATAAATCTCGGGGCGCCCGATTAACAACCGTTCCCGATCTAAAAAAAAGCCCGCCATACTCTGGCGGGCTTTTTCGGTTCCGATGCTCCGGGTTTACTGTGCCTTCGCCTTCTTCAGATTCAGTTGCGCCACGGCAAGCAGCGCAATCGGAATGTTATACGGCGACGTCGAAACATAGTCGAGCTCGGATTGCTCCATGCAGAACTCGATGTTCGACGGATCGGCGCCGTGCTCGCCGCAAAGCCCCAGCTTGAGGTCAGGCCGTGTGATGCGGCCGCGCTCTGCAGAGATGTAGATCAGCTCTTTTACGGAATCGCCGAGAACCTGGAACGGGTTGTTCGGAAGCAGGTCATACATCGTATAAGCCGGGAAGAAGGAGTTAATATCGTCACGGCTCAGACCGAACGTCGTCTGCGTCAGGTCGTTCGTTCCGTAACTGAAAAACTCCGCGTGCTGGGCAAGATCACCCGAGGCAAGCGCCGCTGCCGGCAGCTCCACCATCGTTCCGACCTTGTAGTTCAGCTGCACGCCTTCCTGATGGAAGATCTCGCGAGCGATATCGCGAATTCCCTTGATGTACTGTCCTTCGATCTGCTTGCCATTCTTCAAGAAGCGCAGCTCGCTCGGGTTCATCACGATAGGGATCATGATCTCAGGAACGATATCAACGCCTTCTTTCTTGAGGCGTGTGGCGGCCTCGAAAATCCCGCGCACCTGCATCTCATAGATCTCAGGATAGGTGATGGCGACGCGACATCCGCGGTGGCCGAGCATGGGATTGAACTCATGCAGACGCTCGATGCGCTCCTGAATCTCTGCCTTCTCGGGTTTGATGCCTTTGTTCTGCAGATACTCAAGATACTCGGTGAGCGCCTCATCGTTACGCGGTAAGAACTCATGCAGCGGCGCATCCAGCAGTCGGATGGTCACCGGATACGGAGCCATGATCTTGAAAAGATCATAGAAATCCCCTCGCTGCAGAGGTCGCAGGTCGTCGAGAACACGCACACGTTCGTCATACGAGCTTGACAGAATCATCTCGCGGAACCGCTGGATGCGATCCTCGGCGAAGAACATGTGCTCCGTGCGGCAAAGACCGATTCCGAACGCTCCCATTGTGCGGGCGACTTTCGCGTCACGACCGAGGTCGGCATTCGCTCTTACGACAAAATCGTCCTTAATAAAACGGCGCACGACTTCGATAAAATCGGTCAGACCGTTTGTATGGATGTCGGGGCTGATGAGCTTCGCCTTTCCTGTGTAGATCGTCGGATCACGATACACCGGCGCATCCATGGTCACATAGTCGCCTTCGTTAACACGAACACCATTATATTCGAAGAAGCGGTCGCCGATGCGAATGTCGGGATGTACGATGCTCACCTTGCCGAGCGATCGCGATACGACCGGAGCATGCGAGGAATATCCGCCCTCCGCCGAAATAACGCCCTGCCCGACTTCGATGGCCTTCACGTCCTCGGCATACGACGCAGTCACGACGAGAACCATACGCGTATCTTCGCCTTTCTGGATGGCGTCTCTATGCGCTTCCATGAGGCGGTCGGCATTAAAGAAAACACGACCTACGGCCGCTCCTGGAGCGCCGGTAATACCGCCGCGAATGGCAGGAATGCCGGCAAGCGACTCTTCATCAACGACGGAATGCAGGAGCGTGGCAAGCTGGCCGGGCGGGATCTGCTCGACGACCCAGTCATCCTTCACCGTGCCCTCTTTCATGAGATCAAGCAGCGTGCGAATATGAGCCTGTGTGGACTTCTTATCGACCTCGGTCTGATTGATGATCCACAGCTTCTTCTTCTCGACGATGAACTTAACTTCGCGCAGCTCGCGGAACTTGCGTTCAATCGAGCGACCGATCTGCTGCAACCGGTTCAGGTACTCTCCATCAAGGGCCAGGATATCCTGTCCCTGTCGATCCAGCGTATAACTGTTGAGAAGAAAGCTTCCCTGAAGCCTGTCTTCACCCGAGATAATATTCCGCGTATAGTACATCCCGACCGAGGAATCCTCGCCGAGATTCCCGAAGACCATTCCCTGCACAAGAAGTGCCGGCGGATCTTCGGCGTCCATTTCAGCATTGTAATAGCGTTTCGCCAGGTTTTTCAGAATCACGACGAACTGCTGGAACGGATCATCGGGAACGTTATCGCGCCCGACGAGCTGCACCATTTCCTGTGCGCACTTCTTCATTCCTTCGACGTCGTCGCTGTATCGGGCTATGATCTCGTCAAAACGCTCGTGCGCTATATCGAAGATCTTTGTTCCGATGGTGCGCAGCAGATAGCAGTATTCAAACCAGGCCGCCTTTTCGCCGATCAGCGTTGAGAAGCCTGGCATCGTCGTCGGTGAGAGGCCGACGTTAAACACTGTGGGGTAAAAAGGAAGACTCAGATTGGAGCTGACGACGATCTTGATGAGTAGCGGATTCGCCGCATCACCGAACTTACGACCGACGCCTTCTTCAATGCCGACAAGTCCTCGGCGCAGGGATTCAGAAAAATCTTTTGATGGCAGCTCGGGCGTAAGTCTGGAATCAATGACGAAGCCCGGCACAACCGGGATCTTCATTTCTGCCAGCTCAATGGCTCGTCGTCCGCGGCGACCGAGGCGCTCCATGTCTTCTTCGGCATAGGTCTCGCCTTTTTCGCTGAATGGATAAATTTCGGGCATACCAACTCCTTAATGATCGGGTCCGGTGGTTTTGTTCACAGGATACTTATCGCGATGTAAGATCAAGAAAACTTTCAAAAAACTGGATAAAAATTAATCCTTCTTTTCGTAGAGCGCCGAACAGTTCCGACCTCGGTCCTTGCACAGATAGAGAGCGTCATCGGCGTATTTTATCATCTCTTCGGAATTATTTATGACATCGTTATGATACGGAACGGACGTCACGCCAATCGATATGGTAATCGCCGCCTCTCTTCCGTCGATGGAGAAACGGTGTGCCTCGATGCTGGTGCGTATCTTTTCGGCGACAACCATGGCCCGTTCTTCTGTCGTATTGGGCATAAGCACGCAGAATTCTTCGCCCCCGTATCGACCGGCCATATCTTCTTCGCCTTCGTCACGCACGACGCGCAGAATCATTCCTGCAAGTTCAAGCAATGCACGATCGCCTCCCTGATGGCCGTATTCCGTGTTCACACGCTTGAAATGGTCGATATCAGACATAAGCAGCGCGAAAGGAGTTCCGAGGTTCCGATAACGTCGGAATTCCTCTTCAAGACGTGCGAGAAAATAATCCTTACGATAGAGCCCCGTCGCCTGATCGACGGTGGCCAGCTCATGCAGACGGGCGTTTTCGATCGCTATAGAGGCCTGATCAGCCATCACCTGTAAAATATGAAGGTCGTCCCGATCAAAGTTGCGGTTATCCGTTTTGTTGAGTACCTGAATCGTTCCCAGAATACGCTTCCTGAAAATCAACGGAACGCACATCATCGATCGTGTATGGAATCCCGACGACTGGTCGGCTTTGCGATAGAAGCGCGGATCGTTGGCGGCGTCTTCGACGAGCACAGGCTCCCCTTTTTCGGCGACCCAGCCGGCAATCCCCTCGCCGATTTTTAGGCGTATTTTTTTGACGGCGTCGCTTTTTTCACCCTGAACGGTGAAGAAATACAGCTCCTGAACGTCCTCGTCGACGAGCATCAACGACGACGCCTCGGCATCGGTCACATCGCGCGCCTTGGACATCAAACGTTCGAGAACGAGTTGCAGATCCAGGCTCGACGAAAGCGTCCGGTTCGCCTCAAGAACGAGGTAGAGCTTATCGATCTCCTGTTCAAGCCGATGAATTTTTTCTTCTGTATTTTCCAAACGATGCACTCCGCTCAAAATAGGGAACCGTAACCCGGCCCTCTGTCAAACAAGAAAAAGACTTCCCCTTCTTCGCGAACGTGAAGAATGGCACGTATGGAACCCTTTGGACCGGAACAGCTTCGTGAAATGATCGGAGGCCCTTCGCGCAACAGAGCCGAAGAATTCATGCATAAGGCCCGGGCCGGCCGGTCCCCTGATCCTCGCAGTCCGGCAGGGCCGCCCGCCGGCGCTCCGATAAACGAAGTGGGCGCCCACCATGACGGCGCCATCCGCAACCATCTTGCCGGGCTCGTGCGGGCATTCTTACAGAGCGGCGATAAAGCGAAACTGCGAGAGCTTCTTGTGGAGCATCGTAATTTCATCGACGGCATCTTGAATCTCCTCGATTCGCAGAAATAATTCAGGGGATAGCAAATCCCAATTCTCTTAACGAGGCCTGAACCGCCGCATATCTCTGCCTGGATTTTGGCGTAACAGCCAGCCGCTTGATGTCGTCAGCTCGCTGCAGGATTGCCTGTTTGATTTCGGGTTTCTTTTCGCCTGCATAAACGCCCTTCAACACGTCGACCTGCCGCTCCAGGATGCCAATGCGCGCCATATCGCGCCTGTACTCTTTCGCCGCAATGTCATAGATGTACTGCCCCGGCCCCACCTGTAAAAGACGGCCATCGGGCAGCACCAGCCGGTCCCCCGGAAGAACGAGATTCGGATCTTTTTCGGGCTGTTGCTCGGCAATCGGTGAAAAGCCGTTTTTTACGGCGAGCACGTTCGCATAGGCAAAGAGTTCGGCAGCCGTCACCTCGACTCCATCTTCGCCGGGAACCGGATGATCATTCTGCAGATCACCCGGTCTGGCCGGCGAGATAAGATCGGGATGGTCGCTTAAACCGCTATCTTCCCATTTTTTTTTACGTCGTTTGCGCTTCCTTCTACCAGCGACGGATCGAGCTGGCTCATTTCAGTGGATTTATCCGAACCGAAAAACCCGCTCACAGCTGAGAAGTCCACGCGACTCAATCCGAACCCGGCGGCCAGAAGAAGCCCGAGGCCCAAAAGGATCAAAGCGGCCTTACCCTGCATCGGTGTGCCCGGAACGGACGGACGCTTTCCCGCGAAGAAACGATCCTTGAGCCCTGCAAACCAATCCACCATTTCAGGAATGCGAAGGGTTTGAACGACGACCCGCAGCCAGTAAGGAAGCTTCATGTAAAAAGGAAGGCCCTCTCGAGCATTTACATCGACGGCTCCCAGCTGCAACGCTTCAAAAAGGTGCTGCAAGCGCTGTCTTTCTCGACCATGAAACAGTGCCTCTTCAAAGAGCTTCTCAATCATTTCAATGGCGGCACGGTCTTCGGCCGTTCCGACCTTATCGACGATCTTCTGCTGCGATTTCAGATACTTGCGGTATTCCTTTTCCATCTCGAGCACGCTATCAGGAGAAGGGGGGTACTCAATCTGAATGTGGAACTTTGGAGCCGCCTGATGAGCCAGCAATACGGTGTAAAGCCCGTTCATAACGATGATATCGAATCGCAGCGTTCCGGTGTAAGCGTCAAGATCGCCGATACGCAGTTTCGAGGCGTTGAATCTCGAAGCGACTTTTGCGGCCAGATCGATGACCGTACGATCTTCAACCGTGAGACGCGAAAGCGTTCGGTAAAGCGCATTCAGGATACCGGAAAGGTTAAGCAGCAGCACCGGATCGCGGGGGACACGCTGCGTCCGGATGATATAGAGGCTGTCGCGAATCGCCGTCAGATCGGTCGCCATAGCGATATTGCCGATGATATCGAGAATAGGGGCCTCAAACTCCGTGCCGGCAAGAACGGCTCGAGCGGCGTCGCTCCATTCATCGGTAGACAGAACCTGACGGAACTGATACTCACAGCCTGGAACGGCCGGATATTGCCCCTGCCCCAGGCTCAGTTTTTTCCACGCCTTTTCGGCGATCATACCGCGGCTGAGTAGCGTCGCCTGAGCGGCTCCCTCTTCTTTCAGCTGAGAGGCGTCGTCAACAACGGTCATCTCAAGGTCATAGGGGCCCTTTACAAAGTCAAAGGATCGAGAGGGCTTCGTTTTCAGGAATGGGAAGAGCACCTGCACCGGATGCTCGGCATCCTCTCGCGTACGGAACACAAATGCGCCATGAGACCTGGTGCGGCTTTCAAAGAATGATACCGTCCTGGCCAGCGGCAGCGCTCCGCCTTCAGAGAAGAACTTCGGCTGTGCAAAGTTAAAGATCCGCTTCACCAGGCCGAGTTTTTCAGAGTCAGGAGCCGAAATTCCGACAACGCGTCCCGTAACATCGGCACGACGCATGAGCTCGATGAGACCTGGTTGATATACCGAGCCCGAAATTCCCATCGAAACACGATCAGGATCAATGCCGATTTCAAAAAGACGATAGTGATATTCTGGAACGGGCTCGTTGAAAAGCAGTGATCCGTTAAAGTTCCAGAGAGCGGAGCAATGCTCTTCAGAGGCAAACGGTATAAAACCGAAGCCCTTTGAGGCCGGCTGCACGCTTTTCGCAAGCACCTTTGACATGAGAGCGTACTCGCGATCCATGCCCAGACGAGCGCGGAAGTAAGAGCCCGAATCAAGTACCTTGCTGCTGCCCACAGAAACCTGATAGTCTCCGGTGGCAAGATACGTGATCAGGCATTTGTTCTTCACATCTTCGCCGCGCTGCGGGGCCTGATAGACCTCGTATTTTACAGGCAGCTCAGTCGGCGCCTCGCCTTTTTTGCGATCCTGACCTTTCTCTCTGGCCTTCTCTCGATCCTCTTTCTCTTTCTGTTTGATGTAACCTTCGATATCGAAGTACCGGTTCAGCTGCGTCACACGCTCTTTGCTGCCAACGTAGGTCAGCTTTCCTGCGCCGAGATCGATGCCGGCGCGAAGCCAGGCATCTTCCACGCCGGTATTCCAGAGATGATTCTCGGGCAGTATGACATGTTCGATATAGGGAAGCAGATGAGCAGGAAGCTGAAAGCCCGCCCCGATCCTCGAGAACGGACGGACATCCTGTAAATGCAATCCCGTATAGATCAGAATCGTATCACGGTCGATCTGAAAGACTCGCTCCGTTCCCCGCAGTTCAAGGGGGTTGATTGTTTTATTTCTTTGTGCCATGGCTGTACTCGAATGTGTAGTTAGCTATCCGGAATCGATCACCTGATGAAATGAAGCCTCTTTTTTTCTGTACGAGGAATTCCATACGCTGTAAATCCTTTTTAGCGAATCCAAAAAGAAAGTCTTTACCCGATCTCTTCGCCTTCAGGCGGATCTGTGCCGGGAAGGCGCTGTCCTTGATGCGGATGACGGCACCCGCCTGCGAACCGATCGTCAGATCGTCCCTGCGAAATTTATGCAGATTGACCTCACGGGCCATCGACGGATGCTCTGTGGCCTCGTAAAAGGATAGGATGCCTTCCAGCGGTTTGATCGTTCGAAATGCGCGACGCAGAAGCAGCAGGAGCAGAAGTAGCGCCGCTGCGACACAACCCCAGACCCAGAGTGGCAGCGCCGTTGCCTTTGCCCATAGAGCCTGCCACCAGGGCGTTTCGGCGGGTGGGCGGGTCGCCTCTATGTCTTTCTTGACTTCGTCAAGACCTGCATCGGCGGCATCGGTGGGTTTCACGACTTTGACTTCAGTGGAAAGGTCCTTTAAATCTTCTTTCAGGCCCTCTTCGGCGGCAACGCTGGTTTTATCGCCGAGATGGACGTAAAAGATGTAAGGCTCCTGCACGGGAAGCTTCTCGGTCGCTTCATACTCTTTCAGCTCGACACGGTCCTTGCGCGATTTTCGGCCCGGACGCGGATCGTCGATTCCATCTGAAAGCACCACTATGTACTGCTTCGCCGACGAATTCGTCGAACGGGTGTTCTCTTTAAGATAAGCGATCAGCTGCTTGATGTCGGTATAAGCGCCCGAAGGCTTCAGATCAAGGATCGCTTTCTCCACCGTACGGCGATCCTCAGCGGATCGAATCGTATATTCGCCGATCGTCTGCGGTTTTTCATCGAATTGCAGAAGATGAATGCGGTCTCCTTGGCGTGCAGACTCAAGCAGAGCGGGCAACTTCTCTTTTACTCGCTTCATCGTTCCGCTCGCCATCGAACCGGACGTATCGATCACAAGATAAAAATCAGCCGGTGGAACGACTTCTTTCTCCTTCTCTTTAGCACAGGAGAGTGTCATTAAGCCGGCGAGCAGCACGCTCAGTATTGCGTAAGACTGTTTCACTGTATCCCTCCGGTGCTCCAGGTTGCGGGAGCTTTCTTTCTTCATATTTCAAGGACGACGGCAGAATACACTGCTCTTCGTAATCCTCTCAATACTCTCTGTATTCTTTCTGCATCTTCACGTACGACCGCGGATCAAAACCAAGGCTTCCATCGCGGTCGAGGTATTCGAGCATCAGTATATAAAACCACATCAATGTATCTTCGCCGGTTTCAATCCCGCGGTAGACTCCGCCGTTTTCCCAATCTTTAAGAATCAACCCCTGATCCATGACGACGATCATGTCCGTTTCGCGAGTGATCGGAATATCCTTCTCACGCGACGCGTCTTCAAGAGCGACTCTGTGCGACAGAAGCGGTATGGACGATTTGTAGCTGAAAAGCACGGAATAAACGGGAACGATTGCATTCTCGTCGAGTTCACGATCAGCCGCATACATCGTCTTTACGGCCTCGGTAAGCGCCGCATGATTCAAAACCTGCGCCGTGTTGAGATCGGTTTCAATGGTGATGAAGCTGTGCAGTTGATCGGCGAGCACATACCCGCCCGTCATTTCGAAAAACTTTTTGCACCATTTTTTGAAGATCAAAAGATCGCAGCTTTTATTGAGCAGATGTTTGCGGTTTCGAATTTTTCCGACCGCATACGAGAACCCGCCGGGCAGATGATCTTTGAAGAAATCATACAGCTCTTTGTAGACCCGAACATCTTTCTGCTTCGAAGGCAGCTGCACCCCCCGCTTCTCCAGACGCTCGTGCAGCGCTCCCTGCAGCTGGCGGGATTGATCCAGAAAATAATCCGCGAACATTGTGCCTCTCAGAACAGGTTAAGGATTTTGTTGATATCCTTTTTAAGAAAGGCCTCAAATCTCGGTGAGGCCCCTTCGTAGAGATATCTCTGCAGTCGAGATACGCCCTTAATGTCGGACCCGGCAACCTGAAACATGATCACTCCGCCATGCTTCACCTTTCCCCATTTGAAGAGGGAGTTCAAATCTTGAATTAGCTCGCCTTCATGATACACGATCACGCGACAGTTCGGATACTTCGCATGATAGGCTTCAATAATATTCTTCCAGGCCTCTACGTTTCCATTATGGAAAAGCTCGTTCGAAACCTGTACGGAGTATTTCGGCGTCATCTGCGACGCACGTGACGGTGCTGCGGGCGCCGCCGGAGCAGCCGGTGCTGCAGGAGCCTGACTGACCGGGGCGGCAGGTGCAGCTGGGGCCACCGGAGCCGGCTTCGGAGCTTCAACCATTACAAAGGCAGCATCCTCGCCGACGGACTTACCCGAAAGGACGGAGAAGAAGGCATCCAGTCCTTTGCGCGCAACATCGTTGCCGCCGTTCTTAGCACGCGCATATACGACGACGAGTTCGTCACGCTTCAATTCGTGGACACGCTGCCAGTGTTCAGGCCGCGCCGGGTTCACAAGCTGAATGCCGAACGTTGGATGATAGTAGGCCGCTACAAGGTCAAGGGCGTTCCACTTCGAGAACTGCTCAGAAAGACTCGAAAAGGACGCTACGGTCTCGGGAAGATTCATGGAGCGATACGGAAGGGCCGCACGGCTTACCAGGATGATATTCAGAATTGCGGGTACCTGATCGGCGTTGAGCGAACCGGCATCAAGCATGCCGTTCAGGATATCGGCAAGGTTCTCTCCCTTCTCAAAACGGTCGACGATCGTCGTTGTGACGATCATATGCTTGAGTAGTCTGTTGTAGGCGACACGCTTTCCTGTGGCATGGAATATCTTGGCTTGCAACGTCTTGCTCCTGATTAGGTTTCGGGTATAAAAATGATAGCTTTTATGAACGAGATACGTTCATAAAAAAGGCCCGGCTGCCCGGGCCCCTCGGAATTTCAGAGCTCTTTCAGCCCCATATCTTTCAATTTGTCGTCGTAGGACTTCGGCGTCACATCAGCCGATCCCCTCACTCCGCTTTCCTGGCTTGATGCAGGCTCAGACGGAAGCGATGGTGGGCTGTATGGCTCCGGCGACGATGAAGATTCGACGGTCTGCGACGCATACTGCGTGCTGATCGCCTTATGGTGCGCATCTTCAGTGATCTCACCAAACGCCATCTCGGAATCATCACGTACGGTCGAACGACGACGCTTGAACGTTGCGAAGGCGGCATCAGCAAAGCCTTTAGATACGCCATGCAGGAACTCGTTCAGAACGTTCGCCATTCCCTTCATCATATACTGCTTGCGTTTGCTTGTGCTGATATCGACGTCCAGTACAAGGCCCGGCTGCAGGTGATGCGGGTTGATTTCGTAGATGAACTTGTTGAACTGCTGTTCGAGCAGGTTCAGACGCTCGTCGCAAACAACACGCTCTACGGGGTTCTGATAGCCATACATGGTCTGAAGGCGATCCTTCAGATGACGCAGACGCTGCGCTGTGTTACGAACCTCTACGGTGTAGGTACGGTTGTTTTTCTCGACGAAGGTGTTGATCTGATCACGGAAGCGCAGCTTGTCCCAGCGGATTTCGTCGGGGTCGCTCATCAGCTCGCCGCGGTCTTTCACCCAGCGCTTGGACATAATGTTGTTCGCCAGATCTTCGAAATCGAGAACGGTTTTCTTGAGACCGAAGAAAGACGATTTACGACGCTGATACAGTTCTTCAACGACGTCCCATACGGACTCGACTTCGCGTACGAAGGCTCCCATACGGGTATCATATACACGCTTCAGCTCACGAATCTGGGCCTGATCGAAGTAAACCAGACGGATTGCATAGCGTTCGTCGGGAAGCTGAGTTTCGTCCTCATCTTCGTATTCACGGATATAGCAATCGCGGGCGTTTTTCTTGTTATCACAGACCTGATAGCCGAGCTTCGACGTATCGAGAATGGATGTCAGCGTATTCACGGCCGTGTTAAAACCGCGGTTACGGATGTTTTCATCGTCGATGATCGCCTTGATCTGCTCGCGCATGTTCAAAGGATCGTAATCATCCTGATCGATTTCAGCGCGCAGTCCTTCGATTTTGTCGATGAACTTCTTCGCCAGGATCGAATAACGGCGCGAATTCGGATCGGAGTTGTTGTCGTCGGTGAAACGATCGACAGCCTTGATCTTCTCGAACATGATCTCGCCGTCGGTGAGTTCGGCGCGACCGGAGTCGATGATCTCTTCTTTCAACTTCTCGATCTCCCGCTCGATCAGCTCCTGGATATGGTTGGCCAGCGTGTCTTTCAACAGAAATTCAACAGTCGTCTGATAGTGGAAGATCGGCGAAATCAGCTCGGAATCCAGTATGTTGATGGAAAGCTTGATGTCGGTTACGGTTTTCGGCTTGTACAGGTTATCTTTGAACACGCACTTAACGATGGAGTAGGCGTTTTCACCACGAACGAAGGCACCAACGTCGGTTTTCTGACGCAGGATGGAGTTCGTTTCGTTTTCGAGGTCGTTCATACCGCGCTGAATATGGCCCTGAAGGTGACCGTACATGTTCACCATGGACTTTTCAACTTCACCGGTATTAAACTTGTCGGCACCGGCCAGCTTATCGAGGATCTCGACGATTTCACGCGGAGTATATCGAGCAAGAGCGCGGAGTTCTTCTTTGTCGATGAAGTCCCGAACCTTCTTCACCATCTCGTCTTCAACCGTAACTGTGTAACGGTTGAACATGTTCACATAGGCCTGGTTGATGTAATTGTAGATCTTATCCTCGATCGAGGCCATGATATCTACGTCTTTTACTACTTCAGGGGGAAGCTTTGTCTGAATAAAATTTTTGACACGATTGCTCGTATCATCGATAATCTTTTTCGATTCCTGAATTTTATTCCGACCTTCCCAGACGAGCGACGTGCGGGAAGCCACAGCACTGGGAATAATGGGATCCACCTTGTTAGGACTTTTGGGAAATTGACCCATCGCCATACGATTCCTCCGATTCTTACCTTATCTCTATTCTACTGATCTTCTGCCGTTTTTACTGGTCTGCTTGATTACTTCTGATGTTAGTATTTCAGATGCCCGTCGGGCGGATGTTTCAAGCGTATTCCGATTCCCTTACATTCCTGAGGTCTCGTTTTCCAGTTCAATCTGCCTCAGCGCCTCTCGTTCCCCCGACCGGCCATTTGCTTTCGCGTAACGCCTGTCGTTCGGTTGGAGAGTTGCATCAACAAATCACTTTTAATGTCGTATATTAAACCACTGCAATTTTCCCTGCAAGAAAAAAAAATACGTTTTTGCAGAAAAAGCCTAATCGCGAAATCGATAGCCGGCTCTCTTTAACATCTGCCGCTCGCCCTCGCTGATCTGCTCGAAATCCACTCCCTGCTTAATACATTCAAGCGGGCTCATGTATCCCATCTCATCGACATAAAGCCCTGGCATGCCCTTCTCTACGCGAATCTGCGCCTTCAACTTCCGATAACCATACATAATCGAGTGCATTTTCACAATCATACCGACATCCGTCGAAAAAAATCCCGCGAGAGAGCCGTCCAGAAGCCTATTCCGGTTTTCAGAAGGCTATCATTGAAGTCATAATTCGGATTATGAAGCGTGCACCCTCCTGCTTTCGGACCGTTGCCAAGCCAGACATACGAACCGGGCACCTTTTCCAGAAAGCAGGAAAAATCTTCGCTGCCGGTATCGGCCACGACGGGAAAGACCACGTTCTCTTCTCCAACCAGGGCAACGGCCACGTCTCTGGCAAAGAGAGTTTCCTGTTCGCTGTTCACCGTCGCCGGATATCCTTCGGTTACGGCGAAGTCTATGCGTACATCGTACGCACTTTCGATCCCCGTCGTGATATGTCGCGTTCGCGAAAGCAACGACTCACGTGTCGCGCGATCAAACGTTCGTAATGTTCCGCGAAGCGAAACGCTATCGGGAAGAATGTTGTAGGCCTCTCCGCCGTGAATCGAGGTCACCGAAAGAACGGCCGGCTCCATCGGGCTCTTTCGCGACTGCATGGAATGTAACGCCTGCACCAGGGCCGACGAGGCAAGGATCGTATCGGATCCGTTCTGAGGCATCGCCGCATGCGCTCCCGTTCCGCGGATCGTTATATCAAAGCGATCATAGGCGGCCATGATAGGGCCGATCTTTAATCCGAATACGCCTTCGCGCATGCCCGGCCAGTTATGCATGGCATAGATCGACTGTAATGGGAACCGATCGAGAAATCCTTCGTCAATCATGCGCCGCGCTCCGCCTTCGTTCTCTTCGGCGGGCTGGAATATAAAGCAGACTCTGCCGGATAACGGCGATTGCCCGTGCAGTTGCGAGAGAACGCGAGCGGCGCCAAGCAGCATTGCCATGTGGCCGTCATGTCCGCAGGCATGCATCCGCATTGGTATCTGCGAGCGATGCGCGAAGGTGTTATGCTCCTGCATCGGCAGGGCGTCGAGCTCGGCGCGAAGCCCGATCATGGGCCCGCCTTCACCGAGAACGGCGACGACACCCGTTCCGGCCAGACCTCTGTGAACTTGAAGATGTTCGTAGCTCTTGAGCGTTTCAGCCACATAGTCAGAGGTTTCGCGCTCTTCAAAGGCGATCTCGGGCCGCGAATGCAGACGATGCCTGTAAACGACGGCCTGCTCTGCGGCCCGCGAAACTAACTGCTGCCAGTCTTTTTCCATTCCAACAATCTCGATTTATAAACCGGTCGAATCCATCCGCGATCAAACAATCTTCCACGACTTCCTCCTTTTAGCAGGCTGCTTTTTCAGCAGCCTGTTAGAGGAGCCCCTTCCGGGTTTCTGGACAGGTTCTTAACCTGGAAACCGCTTCTTTAACCAGTTCCCGAAAGTCGCATACACCTGCTCGCGAGCAGGCCTGACTTCGTTGAGGATTTCATGATACAACCCCTCGAAGCCCTGATAGGTACGATCCTCAGACCCGAGGCCGTCATAAAACCGTCGGCCGGCGGCTACGCTGACAACCTGATCGCCAAGGCCCTGACAGAGAAGCACGGGCAATCGAATGCGACCGGCTTCGGCGATGGCCTTATCCTGCGCCTTCAGGATCTCTGTGAACCAGCGCGCCGTGGCAATCTTGAATATCTTCGGATCGCTTGCGTAGGCCTGTACCAGCTCTTTATCCGTGCTGATCAGCGCCGGATCAAGTCCTGACGGAATCGAAAGGCCGGGTATGATCTTTGACATAAAAGCGCCGAGCTTCTGCTTCCAGGCCGGCACCGGCATACCTACGCCCATAAAAGGCCCCGAGAATACGGCCGCTTCAACCGGACGAGAGAACTCTCCGCGTTCCAGATAGCGGGCCAGCACAAGGCCGCCCATAGAATGCGCCCCGAGAACAAGCGGCGCTGGAGCCATGCCTTTCGACCAGTCGACAAGAGCCGAAAGATCGGCCAGATACTCGTCGAAGCTGCGAATGAAGCCGCGCTTGCCTTCGGAGTCGCCGTGGCCGCGCAGGTCGAGAGCGACAAAGGAGTATTTGAGTCCGTTCAAATACCGGGCAAACTCATCATAACGGGTGCGATACTCTGCAAAACCGTGCACCCAGAGAACACAGGCTGACGGAGAGTCAACCTCCCATGCCGTGGCGCGAAGCTTCGTGCCGTCGGCGGATTTCAGATCAAAATGCCTTTCCCCCATAGGGATACGACGCTCGCGCAGATACCGATGCCAGTCTACCAGATTTTTCTCTTTCAACGACAGGACGGTATGATGTTTTTGTTCCTTATATGACGATAAGGACCGGAACAGCGTCACCGAAGGTGGCCATCCTGCACGACTGGTTAACGGGCATGCGCGGCGGCGAAGCGGTGCTTGAAGCGTTGCTTGACCTGTATCCCGAAGCCGAGCTTTTCACTCTCCTGCATCTGAAGGGCAGCTGCTCGGATCGTATCGAAAGTCGTCCGATCCATACGTCCTTTATCGACAGACTTCCTCTGCGCGGACGTTTTTACAGACATTACCTTCCTCTTTTCCCCACGGCGATCGAAGAATTCGACTTTCACGGCTTCGATCTCGTCATATCAAGCTCTCACTGTGTGACGAAAGGAGCGATCGTTCCGCCCGGAGTTCCGCATATCTCGTACGTGCACAGCCCCATGCGTTATGTGTGGGATATGTACAGAGAATACTTTCCGGGCCGCGGCCTGACACAGAAGTTCGTCATCCCGTTTTTCGCGAACTATCTGCGTATGTGGGATGCAGCGTCGGCGCATCGTGTGGACCGGTATGTGGTAAACTCTTCTTTCGTAGGGGAACGCGTAAGACGTTTCTATGGAAGAGAATCGGTCGTGATTCATCCGCCCTGCGTCGAGACGTTCGGGGCAACACCCGCTTCGACAAGAGAGGACTTCTATCTTGTGTACGGCGCGATGGTGCCTTATAAAAGGATCGATCTTGCCGTTAAGGCCTTCAAGGAAAGCGGGCGAAGGCTTGTTGTTGCCGGTCACGGGCCTGAAAAGGCTCGTTTACAGGAGCTTGCAGGCAAAGCGAAGATCGAATTCATCGATCGCCCCGATCGGAATCAGTCGAGGGAGCTTTTCGAAAAGGCTCGCGCCCTTATCTTTCCGGGCGTCGAGGATTTCGGAATCGTTCCCGTCGAGGCCCAGGAACGGCGATGCCCCGTAGTCGCCTTTCGCCGCGGAGGAGCCCTGGAAACGGTCGTCCATCAGAGGACCGGGTATTTCTTTGAGGAGCAGAGCCCGCAATCGCTAAACGCCGCCCTCGATCGTTTCGAAGGGCTGAGCTTTCGCGAATCGGAGTTTCGCAAGAATGTGCTGCGCTTCACCGCCGATACCTTTCGCCACAAGATGGCCAGAGAGATCGACGACCTGCGCCGGAGAGGCCTGTGATTCGAATCGTTTATACAACGGATATTCATGACGCCCTGAAAGAGCTTCGCGTTCTTCTTACGAAGACCGAGGCCGATCTCTATCTTCTTTCAGGCGACATCCTCTATCATGCCTTCTATGACGACATGAAGGTGTATGAATTCGTATGTTTACAGGAAGAATTCTACGCCCTTGCTAAAGAAGAAGGCCGTTCGATCGTTCCCTATGATCTGGCGACCGAGATTCTTCGTAACAACGAGGGAGGTTATCCGGCCGAAACCGTTCTCAAGGCCGCCGAATACCGTATCCTCTTTCATCGGGCCTCGCGCACGATGAAAGAAAAATACGGCATGATTGAAGACCTGATTCGCAAGTACGGCAACGCCGCGTCTTTCGTGCTTCCCGGGAACTACGACATCGACCTGCGTTATACGGCCCTTTCGTCGCGCAACCTGCATAAAAATACGATGTATTTCGAGAATCTGACGCTTGCCGGCTACGGCGGCGCTCCGATCGCCACATCGGGAATTCCCGAGAAACT
The DNA here is from genome assembly GCF_000243335.1 of Leptonema illini DSM 21528. Taxonomy (NCBI): domain Bacteria; kingdom Pseudomonadati; phylum Spirochaetota; class Leptospiria; order Leptospirales; family Leptospiraceae; genus Leptonema; species Leptonema illini. Next base: position 628,170 of record NZ_JH597773.1, read on the forward strand.
GGCCGTTCCATATCAGGAGGCCGGCCGCGGAGTGGAATTTTACTCCGAGCCTTACGACTTCTTCGTCGAAGTGGAGCCCGATATTCTTGTGCTGCATAACCCTGCCTACGGCTACTTCGACCGTATTCCCACGCTCGGCCACGTAGGATCAAACGGCATCCGTAACTATCTGGACGATCATCCCGCGACGCTCGTGCTGTCAGGGCACGTGCACGAGGACTATGGTGTGATGATGAAAAGCGACGGAACGGTGCTCATGAATCCGTCGAATTTCGGCGGCGTCGATTCGCCTTACGGCTTTCAGCACGGCGGACTTTTCGCAGAGATTCTGATCGATACGGATTCGCGAAGCGTGCAGGAGATCTTTTTAAAGAGGCTGAAAGGCAATCAGATCTGCGACCTGCTTCATGTGCGAAGAGATGAGAACCGACTTGTCGGCGAACTGATGAAAGACGCCGCCGAATCGTCCATCGACCTCGGTCTTTTTTTGCGCGACCGGAACGGAACGGTGATCGATCTATGAGACCGCCTTTTGCCGATCATGCGCTGATCAAGCAGTTCAACGAAATCAAGCGATACTTCCGCACCTACGAGACTGGAGTTAGCCGCGACCGTATGCGCGACTTCCGACGGTTTGCTCGTATGCTGCTTCATGCCGGTTACGATGTCGCTTTCGATTTCGTGGGATCGGTAAATTTCGGCGTCGCCGAATCGGCGTCGGATGTCGACTTCGTTCTCTATATAAGATGCGAGAACGGTTATACAGGCGACTGCGATCCGAAAAACTGCCACACCCTGCCGCAGATCGAAAACCTTATTCTCAAGACGCTGATGACGGAATACGTGAAAGAACCCTACAATACGCAGGTCATCGACTGCATCAACCTCGGCCAGCTTGAGATCGAATTGCAGAAGCCCGTTCCCGAAAGCTCCGTCGCCTTTCGTTTCGCCTTCTATCGATCGATCTGCAGAGGCGTCAATCTTCGCGTCTTACGTCCGTTTCATCGCGCCCTGTTACAGAATCAGGCCCTGATCGAGGCCATGCAACCCGAGCTCGATAACGTATTTCAGGGATTGACGCGATCGCTTCCACATCAGCTTTCTTTTGAGAAATATCGCGTCCGTCTCGGTTCGAGCGGAGTGCACATACCGGTGTCACTTATGGAAAAGATACAGAACCATCTGCACTATGTAGATCAGCAGCGAGCAGAAGAAACGGATTGTGACGGCTAAACGCCCCGCGCCTTCAGATACTGAAAGAGACGCCAGTAGCTCTCCTCTCTGTCAGAAAGGACGTCGTCATGCTGTTTGATCTTGTCCATGCTCTCACGGCAGAAGCGCAGCTCGGCCTGATCGCTGATAAAGTCGGCCTCGATCATCGATAGCAACTGATCATAATCCTGACGGCGTAAAAGAATACGGATGACCATGTTCGGCCCGAACGTACGCATGACCATATCCCATGTGAATCCGCTTTTCTGAGCCGCTTCGAATTGCTTCCAATCGGGTTGGTCGACGGCTCTTCGCGGGTTGCCTTCAATTGATGCCGGGACTCCTGTGGCTGAGACGTCCGGGTCGATTGACTCGGGTATAACCTCCTGGAAGCCAGACATCGTAAAGTGAAGCTCCTCTTCGACCTTCTTTTTCTGCACGGGCGGCGACGCATCGCCCCGGCTCGAAGCACGCTCAAGCATGGCAATGGCAGCATTGCGACGTTCCTGTACCTTCGCCGGATCCATCATGTGTCCGTCACGCTGAAACATCTCACGGTAGTCGGTTACCACGGTCAGGATTTTGCACTGCACGTAAAGCTTCCGGTGATCGTCCGTCATTTCGTAATAAAAGGCGGAGTTTTTACTTATGGAGTGGATGCGCGTAAAGTCGGCAGCGGCTCCGTTCAACTTCTGATAGAGAACGCCGACTTCCTGCGCCAGCGTTCGCAGAACGGCGTCAATCAGAGCCGAGCTGTTATAGAGAAAGTGAACATCGTCAAAACGATCGGTTTCGGGCGAAATCGGTACCGGTAAGAGTTCATAGCTCTGTCCGAGCATCCAGAGCACAGGAGCGACATAGGCCGGCGAAAGGCCTCGCTGTTTCAGATCTCTCTGCATGATGCGATAATCAGGGAGGCGTTCAATATAATCGATATAGGTTAACGAATTGTGCTGCTGCACGAGCTGTTTGACCGTGCTCGCCGATTCCGTCATCATCGCCGCATTAAAGTCTTCGGGCACAGGCGGCATGGATTTCAGATACGGATTCATCGATCTCCTTTCATACGCATGAGAGTCGCATCGATCAGGAATAACCCTGCTCCGGCGGCTCCGAACAGAATAAAGGACTCCAGAGGAAGCCAGATAAACAGGCCGCCGAGAATACCCAGGATGCAACCGAGATACTGAATATAATCGAGCTGATCGGATGTCGAATACAGAAGAAGTTTTTCGAGGCGCATTTCGTCGAATCCTTCCAGATTGCGCGTTACAATGTTCTGAATATTGATACGCTCTACGAGAAAGATAACCGTATTCAGGATAACGTCTTCAACAAAATCATCATTTGATTCGATCCAGTCAGGAAGACGATCCAAATACTCGTTCAGCGTTTTTTCATGATGGTCCAGTGACAGGGTCATCGAATCAAGAGCTTCGAGAATACGATCGGCGATCTCGCGGTCTCCGCCTATAAAACGGTAGATTTTCAAAAGACCGCTTTCAAGCCCGCCCAGACCTTCGAAATCGAATCCTTTCACAAAGGCATGCATGCTGGATCGAAATTCATCGGACTTAATAATGCGATTGAGATAATGCTCGAGCATGCGCAACAGATCGTCGCGAAACTCCGGCAGAGCCAGCGTTTCGCGCATCGACCGATTGAAGCTCTGCATGTGCCGACGCACCAGGCCTTCCTGTTTTACCTGCTTCAGAATCAGATCGGAGTTGATGATCTCTTTGCTGATACTCTCGCCGAGCTTGCGGGCGATCTTCTGCTTGCTTGCCGGTATCAGACCCTGGCCGAGCAGAGGCCGTCTCTTTCGCGGATGAAAGAGCATCTTGATGGCGATGTAGTTCGTTCCGAATCCGACAAGACCGGTGACGGCAACCATGCGAATCAGGCCGTCGAGCATGACGGGAGCATCGCGCCAGGGCAAATTCCACGAACCAGATACATCCCATTTCAGCGAGACAAGGAAAACGATCCCTGTTAGCCACGGAAGCGCTTTCAAAAAGAGCATCACGGCATTGAAGTGAGACTTCGCTGCCGGGCCTTCGGGTTCACCCGGCTCTTCATCGGGCACGAATCGATGCAGCCATCGATCGAGAAAACGATCAAATGTGGGATGCCCGGTGCCTGGCCCTGTGTTCGCTGTCTTTTTTTCATTCATACTGAATACCGGGTAAAGCGCCTCAGAGAATGTACTGGCTGAGGTCTCGGTTCTCGACGATGCCTTTCAATCGTGCCTGCACATAGGCCTTATCGATAACGACGTTGCGATCGTCTCCCTGTCTCTCCGGAGCGTCGAACGAAACGTCTTCAAGCAGCTGTTCCATCATCGTATAAAGCCTGCGAGCGCCGATATTCTCGGTCTTCTCGTTCAGATCATAGGCCATCGCCGAGATTTCATCCAGAGCGTCGTCGGTGAATGTAAGCGTGATACCTTCGACGGCAAGCAACTCTACGGCCTGCCGCGTCATCGAATTCTCGGGAGCGGTCAGGATGCGCCTGAAATCGTCACGCGTTAACTTCTCAAGCTCGACGCGCAGCGGAAAGCGACCCTGCAACTCGGGAATCAGATCGGCCGGACGCGACATATGAAATGCTCCGGCGGCGATAAAGAGAATATGATCGGTGCGCACCGCACCGTATCGCGTGTTCACCGTCGAACCCTCGACGATCGGTAAAAGGTCCCGTTGCACGCCTTCGCGCGATACGTCGGGCCCCTGCGCTCCACGTCCGGCGATTTTGTCGATCTCGTCAAGAAAGACGATGCCCATCTGCTCCGTGCGCTTGATCGCCTCGGACTGCACGCGGTCGGGATCGATGAGCTTTTCGGACTCCTGCTGATGGATGATCCTTCTCGCCTCTTCGACCGTTACCCGACGCTTCTTGCGCTTCTTCGGTAGCATATCGCCGAGCATGTTCTGAATCTGCGAATCGAAATCTTCGCCGCCCGGAGCGTTGCTCAATTGAATCATGGGAATGCCGGGCATCTCGACCTCGATCTCAATCTCGCGACGATCCATCTCTCCGGACCTGAGCTTTTCGCGCATCAGCTCACGAAGGCGACGACGACGCTCCTCTTCTTCGCCCGATGCCGTCTGCTTCTCCTGCTCGGCCTGCATGCCCGACTGAACCTGCTGCCCGAACTTAGAAAGGTCAGAGAAAGCGCGAAAGAGATTCATCGGATCAGAAGGCCCTTTCGATTCGGCGCGCGAATCAGGAATCAGATAATCCAGCAGACGTTCCTCTGTGTGTTTTGTCGCCTGTTCTTCGACCGCTTCGCTGGCCTCGCGCTTCACAACGTTAATCGCATTCATCAAAAGATCGCGGATCATCGACTCGACGTCGCGACCGACATAGCCGACCTCGGTGAACTTCGTCGCCTCTACTTTAACAAAAGGCGCTCCGGTTAGACGGGCCAGTCGACGGGCGATCTCAGTTTTACCGCATCCCGTCGGACCGATCATGATAATATTCTTCGGGTGAATCTCTTCTTGAAGAGCCGCATCTGTAATGCGCTGCCTGCGCATGCGGTTGCGGATCGCAAGGGCGACGGCCTTTTTCGCCGCCTTCTGTCCCACGATATAGCGATCGAGTTCATCGACGATCTGCCGCGGAGTCATCTCTTCAAGGACGGGCCGGCCGCGGCCGTCTGCATATTCTACGGAGGTTTGATTGAATTCCATAAACTGAGAGCATTTCAGACCGACGATCCAGCCTGTCAACAATCAGAACCGGTCAGAAGCAGATTGACACCGAAAAGGCACCGCACAAAATCAAAACCAGACACTGGCGTACCAGTAGGAGCCATCTCTAAAATGGATTCTTCTGGCGTTAGTTTTTGAGATAGCCTGTAGAGACTCACAAGATAAAATAAAGAAAAAGGCTGGCAACCCATGCAGCACCACGCTCCTTCTCATAAAGTTCGAGATCCGGCAAAAATCGCGCGTATGCGCAGGATTTTGCGAAAGTACATTCCTCCAGGCCTCATCCACCATATCAGAGATGCGGCCGACCAGGAGCTTGACTTCATTCCCAACAGAGAGGCCACGCTGACCTTTCTCTTTGCCGACCTCGTTTCCTTTACTTCGTGGGCCGAAAATCGCACGCCCGATGAAACGGTTCATATGCTCAACCTCAGCATCGGCGCCACCAGCTCCGTTATCCTGCACTGGGGCGGCCATGTGAACAAATTCATGGGAGATTCTCTCTTTGCTACGTTTGAAGATCCGGTCAGGGCCGTCGGCGCCGGTATTGAAATGCAGAAGCAGTTTCAGATTCTCAACCTTATAGGCATGAAAGATGCCTCAAGCGAGATCCGCGTACGTATCGGCATACACACGGGACCGTGCATCCTCGCCAGCATCGGAACGGACGACTTCATGGATTTCACCGCAATCGGAGACTCGGTGAATATCGCTTCCCGCCTTGAGAAATCATGCCGCCCTGGAGCCGTCATCGTATCGAAATCAACGGTGGGGCTTATGGAAGATCAGATCTTGATCTCGCATCCGATCACGGTTGAGGCGAAAGGAAAATCGGCGCCGCTGGATGCATGGTATGTCGATCGGATTCGTTATACAGGGCCCCGTGGCACGATCGAAACCGGGCTTGACGACGAGCTTTTTTAAGGCTGCAAAATCCGTAAATGATTGCCCGCATATCGCCGCATTCGAATCTGCGGTGATATGCAGATGCGCTCTCTTTCCATTCGACATAAAATGATTCTCGGATTGCTTGCTATCACGGGAATCCTAACGCTGATCTATTCTGTGCAGGCCCTTTACGGGATGGGTCGCCTTATTGATCTGCACAGAGAGGCCATGGCGCATAACCTTGCAGCAGCAACGGAGGCTCGCATGGCCTCCATGCTGCGATCGACGGAACTGGCCCTCTCTCCTATCATCAACGATGACAGAGTGCTGGATGCCTTTGCTGATCGAGATCGGCAACGCTTGCAGACTCTGACCTCACCGATATGGAAGGACCTGCATGCAAAAGGCATCGCTCAGTTTCAGTTTCATACCGCCCCGGCGACGTCGTTTCTGCGGCTGCACCAACTCGATAAATTCGGCGACGACCTTTCGTCGTTTCGACTAACCGTCGTCGAGGCCAATCAAAAGGGCAAAACGGTGGCCGGGCTTGAAGAAGGCCGGGGAGGCTTCGGCTTTCGCGTCGTTATTCCGTTAAAGCGTGACGGAAAGGCGATCGGGTCGGTCGAGCTTGCCCAGAACTTCGAGAAGGCCTTTCTGTCCGATCTGAAGGCCGATCTCGGCGGCGAGTATTTTCTCTATCGCTTCACCGACGTCGACGGCGCATCCTGGAATAAAGGAGATGCCCTTCTCGCCTCCACCGCAGAAGAAGACGCGCATCCTCCTGAATCGCTTGCCTCGACGGAATGGCAGAACCGACCTTACAGCACCACGATGCGGGGCGACACGCTCATCGCCACGATTCCGGTTAAAGACTATTCCGGTCGGGCCGTCGGTCTTATCGTCGCTCATATCGATTTGCATAACTTTGAAGCCGAAAAACGGTTGCTCTTCATATTTTTTCTGGGCACGGGATTGATCGGCGTCGCCGCTTCGGTCTTCGCCGCTTCAAGGCTTGTACGGCTCGTGTTTGTTCCCTTAGCGGAATGCATTCGCGTTGCCGGACGAATATCAGAGGGAGATTTAACCGAAGGCCTCGATGAGAAACGAAACGACGAAATCGGCGCGATCTATCGCTCCCTCAATACGATGCGCATTCGATTGACCGAGCTTCTGAGCGAGCTATCTCTGACGGCCCGAAAAACCAGTCATGCGGCCAGAGAGCTACAGATCGGCACAGAAGAGGTGACGACGTCGGCGCAACAGGTATCAAAAACGATGGAGCAGATGGCCGGCGAGTCCGCAGATTTAAGCGAGCATGCCCGCCGCAGCCGCCTGGCAGCCGGAGACCTCGAAAAAACAGGAAAGGCCGTACAGGAAACCGCCCGCAAAACGGGAGAACAATCGGCAGCCGTCCGCCAGTCCTCGCGCGAGGCGGCCCTTGCTGCTCGAGAATCGGATGAGCGGCTTGAAAAGATATCAAATCAGCTTGCTCGCTCGGCCGAGTCGGTGCAGGCGCTTGGCAGAAGCCTGGAGCAGGTGCGAGAATTCGCCGGTACCATCCAGAATATCTCTGACGAGATCAACCTGCTTTCGCTGAACGCCTCTATCGAGGCCGCACGTGCCGGTGAGGCGGGCCGTGGATTCGCCGTCGTAGCACAGCACGTAAGCCGCCTCGCCGACGAATCCGGCAAGGCCGTTTCAGACATCCACCGCACCATCGAATCCGTGCTGAAAGATTCAAAGACGACATCGGCAAACATACTCGCCGGCAATAAAGAGATGAATGAAAGCGCAAGCGCCTTGCATGGCGTTCTGTCCACGATGGAAAGCATCGACGGCATGATTGGAAAGGTCGACGATTTCGTTCAATCCATCGCGGCATCGGCCGATCGCCAGAGCAAAGAAGCGGCGGAGGTCTTGCGAGCGATGGACCAGGTGGCCGGCCTTGTTGAGAGCTCCGCCTCGGCCACCGAAGAGGTCGCCGCAAGCATGGAAGAGATCACCGGGCTTATGAACTCGCTGAAGGCAGCCTCAAGCGATCTCAGTGGAATGGCTCAGAGCATCCAGAAAGACACGGAACGCTTCAAGCTCGCCTGATTTTTTTTCGAATCGCTTTCTGCTTTGAGAACACCAATAGATATGCAGTCAGGCGAAGGACAGATCTACGGCCTCATCGCTCCGCATGCTCCCACCCTGCTCGAGGACGAACAGGACGGACGCAGCGGAGCGGTCATCCAGGCCCTGCGTTCGCTCGGCCACTTCTTTCTCGAAGAAGAGATCGATGTCGTCGTCGCCGCATCGACACACTGGCTTGCTGATGAGATGCTTGTCGACGGCTCGGCACATCATCGCACCATCCACGATTATTACGGATTCCGCGTGCAGCTACAATACGACGCTCCCGGTCATGCCGATCTGGCGGCAGCCATCGTCGAAGAGGCGAATCGTATGCTGCTCTTCCCTTCTCTCAAGCGACATGGCGTCGATCACGCCGTGACGATTCCCATGCACTTTCTCTTTCCCGATAAGTCGATGCCCGTCGTTCCCGTATCTGTAGGCGGATGCAGGGTCGAGGCCTTCCGCCGCGGACGTGCCATCGCCGAAGCCGTTCGCAAGAGCGGGCTTCGCGTTCTCTTTCTGGCTTCGGGTTCGCTCTCACACGATCTCCAGGCATATCTGGATCATGACTTCGATCCCGAGCATGAACGCTTCGATCGTCATGTGCTCGATCTGCTCGAACGTGGCCGCGGCATGGAGATGGATTCCATCGAACCGGCGCTCATCAACCGCGCCATGCCCGAAGGATGGTTCCGCGACCTGTACATGCTTCTCGGTGCCATGGGCTCGCGCGCAACGGCCCGTGTGATGGCCTACGAGAGGCTTCCAGGAGTCGGCCTCGGCGTCGCCTGTTTCGAACGCTCCGCCTCGACAGAGCAGGACGATATCGCTCACAGTAATTATATTGAGGAGAACCTATGAATGCAAACGACGAACAGATCCTGACACTCGTAAAACAGGAGCGGCGTGACGAGGCGATGCGGCTTTTTGTAAGGCGATTTCAGGAGAAGATCTATTCCGTCGCCTATCGCATGTTTCTCAACCATGACGACGCACTCGACGTATCGCAGGAGACGCTGATCCAGGCCGACCGAGCCCTGTCCGGATTTCGTGGTGATTCGTCGCTTGATACGTTCGTCTACCGCATCACCACGAACGTCTGCCTGAACTACTGCCGTAAGCAGGCTCGTCGCCGCACCGTCGATCCGTTTGATTCGCAGCGCATCTTCGAATCGCTACGAGCCGGGGCAGAATCAGAGCCCGACGTTCAGTGCGAAAGAAAGGCAAAGGAAAAGATGCTCGAAGCGGCCTTGCAGAAGATACCCGAACATCTTCGCATCCCCGTTATTCTGCACGATCTCGAAGGGCTGACCGTTCCAGAAATCGCAGCGGTACTTGAGCGAACTCCTGCTGCGGTGAAGTCATCTCTGCACAGGGCAAAGCAGTCTTTGAAGAGCATCCTTTCGTCGGGCATTGACGTGCCGGGAGAAGAGGAAGCCGGTCGATTCGTCTTCAGCGGATCTGAGATCGTCTGATCGGTCCGCAGTGCTGATAGCCGATCTTTCTGCATCCGCCTATGTCAATGTGTGAATGCAGTTCATTATGCACAGGGGCCGGGGTCGATTTTCTGCTTTTTTTACTGTAAGGCATTCCCTTCTGCAAAAAAAGGGAAAAAAACACATAGATAGCCGTGTGAGAAGAGGAATCCGATGAGCACCATACCCGAACCCCTGAAAATCCAGATTATATCCGTCGTCGCGCAGAATCTCAATATCGAAGAGATCGATATACTCGGCCGTCATCTTGATCCAAAGTTCAAGGCGCATCTGCTTTCGGGCGAGCCATTTGGAATCACGCTACGCCCCGACCAGGCCGCCCGCACGCTCGTCAAACACTTCGACTCACGCGGATTACTGACGAATATCCTGAGCCTTCTCGTGCACATGCATTCGTATCAGGACGCAAGCATCATAGGCCGGGTCGCCTCGCTTCAGGGCCTTGACACCGTTTTACAGAATCTTGGAACGATGGGATTGAAGTTCGATCCCATGACGGGTACTCTTGTCGAGGCCCGTGACGACGATTCCGTCAACTGGGGTTTCTTAAAAGAGGGCGAGGTCTATCACTTCTGCCATCTATCGATCGACATCGCCGGCAACTCTCAACTACAGATCAAGTATCCGAAGTCCGAGATCGAAGTCGTGTATAACAACTTCTACACGATGCTCAAACGCATCGTCAAAGAGCATAACGGCCAGGTCTGGAACTGGGCCGGCGACGGCGGCATCGTAACCTTCTATCTCGGCGATAAGGTTCAGGATGCCGTCTTCTGCGCCCTTGAACTCCAGCTACAGCTTGTACTGTTCAATCTGTCACGCAGCCGCAACCGCTTCGACGAACCGCTGCGCCTGCGCATCGCCGCTCATGACGGGTTAACCGTCTATAAAGAGAACAAAGGCACCATACTCTCAGAGGCCATCAACTACGTCGCTCACCTTGAAAAAGGAGGCACGCCCGTTCACTCCGTTTCCATCTCGAAGTCCGTCTATGGCAATCTGCAGCCGCGTCTTCAGGCTATTTTCAAGCACATGGGAGTGTTTGAGAACATCGAATACTATAACGCCTCAACGATGCTGGACTGGATGAAGGAAGACCGTTAATAGCCAAGAGACTCAAATCCTCGAAAGGTACGAAAAACGTGAAACTCGATGACCGGCTTTCACCAGACTTGAACAACAGGCGACCGGATAACCGAAACTAATAAATCGGAGTGCGACTCTCCGGCACGCTGCCCCTTTTCGTGCACTTTCGTGCTTTTCGTGGACACCCTCTTCTAAAACGTCTCTTTTTTCAGCTCGCGGTTCATCAGCTCGTAAGCGGCGCGAGACGGATCGAGGCCTTCATAGAGCATGCGATAGACGGCCTCGGTGATGGCGAGCTCGAGGCCAAGCTGCTTTGCAAGCTCAAAGGCGGACTGTGACGTTGCCACGCCTTCGGCCACCTGATTCATCTCAGCTGCAATCTGTTCCATGGTCATGCCCTGGCCGAGTTTGTAGCCTACGGTTCGGTTACGACTCAGCTCGCCCGTGCAGGTTAACACAAGGTCGCCAAGTCCTGATAGGCCGAGAAAGGTGAGCGGATTGGCGCCTTTCGCCTTGCCCATACGCGTGATCTCGGCCAGGCCTCGCGTGATAATCGCGGCGCGAGAGTTATGCCCGAGGTTCAGACCGTCTGAGACGCCTGCTGCGATGGCGATGACGTTTTTCAGCGCACCGCCGACCTCGACGCCGACGACATCATCGGTCCAGTAGGTTCTGAAAAACGAACAGAAGAAGTCTTTCTGAATCTGAAGGGCAACCTCTTCGTTTTTCGAGGCGATGCTCACGACCGTAGGAATCTTCTGCACGATCTCTTTTGCAAAGCTCGGGCCCGATAGATAAGCCAGCGATTTATGGAATTTTCCAGGAAGCTCTTCTTCGAAGATCTCAGATACGATACGATGTGTTCCCTGCTCGATACCCTTTGCCGCAGAAACGATGGGTACGCCGGCAGGCAAGAGATCGCGCACCTGCTTGATGACCGATGTGAGGCTTTGCGTTGGAATACCAAACACGATCAGCTTCGAGGCAAAGAGCGCCTCGGCGACGTCGGTGGTCGCTTGCAGATTATCGGGAAGCTGAAGTCCGGGAAGATAGCGAGTATTCTCGTGCCTTTCGTTGATGTCGGCGACAAGGCTTTCGTTGCGAGCGTAGATGAGAACGTCCCAGCCTTTATGGGCAAGAACGAAGCCCAGGGCCGTGCCAAACGAACCGGAACCGAGAACAGCTGCTTTCATGCACGCAGCATGATCGGCGGTTAAGCTCGGTCAATCGCGAAAAGCGACTCTGCGCGAATCCCGAATTAGCGGGCTGCAACAGAAAAGGATCTGGCTTGCGCCAGATCCCTTCCATTACCGGAGGTGCGAACCCGGATCAGGGCATCACCGAGATGATTTCGTCCCGGTTGACGAGATTCACAACGTGCTTGTATTCAGCGGATTCCTTGCCGTATTTCAGCTCGGTCGCACGCAGAAGGTGCACGTTCTTTTTATAACGGAAGCGGAACATCTGATCTTCGGTACCCATTTTGTACCTCTTGATCATGTTCTCCTGAAAGGCGTAGCACTGCGACAGATACTTTTGCGCAGGATATTCCTTCTCGTTCTGATCCAGTTCGAGATAGAGTTCGATGATCGGGATGGACTGCGGCAGGTTGCCGAGGTCATACTGATACATCACCCAGTTACGATAGATGGCCGACAGAAGTCGTTTGAACGGCTCCTTCTCACGAAGGTCGGGGTTCAGGATTTCGTCCATGTAGTTGATGGCACGTGTGAAGTATGTGACGGCCTCCATTTTGGCCTGTCTCCTCATACGTCCGATCTGACGCTCTTCCTGAGCCTTACGGTCAACAACCTGCCAGTACCATTTTTCGTTCAGACGCTTCGCCTCGGCAGCCTGCTTGCGGAACAGCTCCACCTCGTCGCGCATCTTGATGATGGCGTTTACGCCGGACTGAAAAGAAGACAGTGCAAGACGATACTTGTTGTTGGCAAACGCCTTCGACAGGCGGTGCAGTTCGGTGAAGGCCGGATCGTAGTCACGATAGTCGGCATTCTTCCACAGCTCCTCGGCCTTCAGGTTTCGGGCCCGGATCTGCTTTGCTTCATCGCTGAGCGTTGACTCGTCCACCTCTTCGGTGACCAGTTCGCCCGGCGAGGGTTCATAGGGAGTGGGATTGGCCGGGTTTACGACCGTGTTTGGGTCCGTCGGAGCCTGAGCGAAGACGGGAGAAGCCAGAACGATCAATAAGCCAGCAAGGGTGATTCCTGCGTGTTTCATATGCGCACCTTTTCCAGATAGGATTCGGAAACCTCCGTTACGCTACCTATCGGACGTGATTTAAGAAAAATTAAGATCTGCGAGAAAAACAATCCGGCCTGGCCAGAAAAGATTAAAAAACCTGGCAAAACCGTTCGAAAAAGACTGATTCACCCACAATTCCCATCTTTCCAGCGTGCTGGAAGCGGCTCAGAAAAGCGAGCGCTTTTCGGTTACCGAAAACCCGCTCGTGACAGATGTAAGCGTTGATCCCCGAGTTTACCTGCCCGCACGCGGCCAGAGTAAACCTCGGAGGGCACAGAGAACGCTGAGGTGGAAAAGGCTGTTAGAACCAGCTTAATGTGATTTGCCTTTTCTGCGGCCTCTCCTCCTCCAACCCTCAGTGATTGAACTCTGGTTTTACTCGTTTTGTACTTCTTTTTTCCGGTACGTCTGCGAAACCGGGCCTATGCAGGCCGGCTCCCCCTTGAATGCCCTGAAACGCCAGCTGGAAAGCCAGGCGAAGGGATACGGCCGCCCCGATTGCCCGATCTGCAACGGCGTGGGCATACTCTTTGATCCGCATTTTGCCGCCCATCAGGGAGCCTACCGACTCTGCAAATGCGTTGAAGAGCAGTCTCTCTGCGACGGCAATCCGCCCTACGACTACTACGACGAAGAGAAAAATGCCATCGTGCCCTGCCCGACCAAACCGGCACGCATGGCGCTGAAGCGCATCCAGCATCTTGAGCGGCATTCGGGCATTCCCGAGCGCTACCGGGGCCGCCTGATCGATTCCATCGACGTCAGCGGCAAGTCGTCGACAAACGTGCTCATCGCCCTCGACCATGCCGTGCATACGATTTATAGCGCAGGCCGCGGCGAGGTGCGCGGGCTCTATCTTTACGGGCCGACGGGCGCCGGCAAAACCCTGCTTTCCTGCGTTATCCTGAACGAGCTCATCCGCCTCTATCAGGTCGAGGCGCATTATGCGAAGATCTCGCGAGATATCATCGGCAAGCTGCGCGACACATTCAATCCGCAATCCGAGGCCTACGGAGAGGGCCGGCGTATCGAGCAGAAGCTCGGTCGCTACCCAGCCCTTGTCATCGACGACTTCGGCGTGCAGCGCGAGTCTCCCTGGGTGAACTCAGTGCTCTATGACCTCATCGATACGCGATACGAGAATAACCTGTTAACCATTCTGACCTCGAACGAGCCGATGGATTCCTGGAAAGACATCTCAGATGGCCGGGTTCTCAGCCGCCTGCGCGAGATGTGCCTTGAAATCCACATGGAGGCCGAGGATTACCGGCTGCGCGAGAGTAAGTCTCTACGATGAGTCACCTTACTGAAAACGATCAACGGCTCCAGAGGCCGAATACCAGCGGAATGAATGAACAGAAGACACGCAAGGCCCTGCTCTCCCTCGGCTCAAACCTGGGGGAACGAGAACAGTATCTGTGTCGGGCCCGAACGGCCATCGCTTCGCGCCATCGTATCGTGCGGCAGAGTCGCGAATTGAATAACGCCGCCCTGATCGTCACCGAACAACCCGACTTTCTCAATCAGATCATCGAGATCGAAACGACCGACAGCCCTGAAGAGCTGCTTCTTTTTTTAAAAGAGATTGAAAGAGATCTCGGTCGTATGCATCGCGAGCGTTACGGGCCGCGAGAGATCGATCTTGACATCCTGATCTTCGAAGATGTGCAGATGCAGACGGACTTCTTGAGATTGCCGCATCCGGGTCTGATCGATCGCGCATATCTTCACGTTTTGCTGGCGGAACCTCCGTTTACCGAAAGCGAAAAAGCCCGCCATATTGACGCCGCCCGCAAGGGTATGCTGTCGACGCTGCTTCTGCCGCTCGGTCTCTTTATCGCCTCTGTTGCCTTCGTTTTTCTTCCCGCAGACGGAGTCGCCGCTCCGATCGTGCCGGCTGAGGCGTTACCCGAGGCCCTGCCCGTTCACGAAAGCGGCTCGTTCTATTATCGATCGCCCGCCTCTGTCGATGCGCAAGAACAGAAGGCCTATGCCGAGGCGCTACAGCTGCACTATGCAGACTTCCAGAATGATCTGAAAAGCGACTTCAAAAAACTTGAGGGTCGCTCTTTCGACGCGTCGTTGCTGAATGATCTGGCCGTCATTGCCGCGGAGGATAACGACCTCGAAGGCGCCGAGGCGTTGTTCCGTCTTTCGCTTTCGCGCAAGGATGCTCTGCCGACTCGCCTGAATCTGATCTTTCTCTATCTGTCACAGAACATCGAAGAGGCCGGTGCGATGCTTGCTGAGCTACAGCTAAAACTGAGCGACGAACGCAGGCTTGCCGTGCTTCAGGCGCTGCGTATTCGCCGCTTCGACGTCGCCGCCGACCGTTTTCTGCGTTCCTGGATGCAGGCCGAGGGCCTTCTTCCGCTTTCCCCTTCTTTGAAGAAGGCAGCAAAAGAAACGGCCGCTCTGTTCGAAACGATGGAGCGAAAAAAAGAGGCCCTTCTGCTCTATCAGGAAATTGACAGCCGCTCGGGCGGAACGGACTCCGACGTCGTTTCGGCGCTCGCTCGTCTGACCGAAGATGTTCTGAAAGACAGAGATCTGGCCCTGTCGCTTTACAGGCGCCTGCTCACCCTGAATACGGCCGTCGATGACGAAGATCTGAGGCATTATGCACAGCTTCTTTTTAAAAGCGGCGATTTCGCCGGTGTAGAACAGGCGCTGAAACGCCTGAAACGACCGTCGATTGACGATATACGCCTTCGTATCACCGCCCGGCTGCGTCTTGATCCTGACGCCGACGTCGATGCTCTGATCGAAGGCGCCTCATCCGTTACGGGAAGCCGCCCGAGAACGCTGTTCCTGGTTAACGACGAGAAGCGACCGGGCCAGCCGTCGCTCTTTGACGGCCTGCTTCTAAACGCGACGCAGGCCACCCTGAAAGGCGATCTGCCATATACGTTGCGCATGGAATTCTTCGGCTCTGCCGATCCGGCCACGATTGCTGAAGATCGCCGTATTCAGCAAGGGGTCTACTGAGAATTGGTCCTGAAATGCCTCCTGCCTTTCAGGGGCGTTCGCCCAGCGTAACCGAAAGCTTCAGCGGTTTGCCATCGCGCAAAAGCTCGATAACGATACGTGCGCCTGCCGGCTTCGGCCCGACGATGCGGATCAGCTCACGGTAGTTTTTCACCGTCTGTCCATCCACGCGCACGATACGATCTCCGGTTCTGATGCCGACCTTTGCCGCCGGGCCGCCATCAATGACTCCGGTTACAAGCGTGCCTTCTTCTTCAATCTGAACGCCGAGGAAGCCGCGACGTACTTTACCGTGTAGACGAAGCTCTTCAACGACCCGTAAAACGTCGTTCATGGGGATGGCGAATCCGATTCCGCCTCCTCCATCCGAGACGATCATGCGGTTCATGCCGATCACCTCGCCGTCAAGATTGATGAGCGGCCCTCCGGAGTTACCCGGATGAATGGCAGCGTCCGTTTGAATATGATTGTTGCCTGGATGGTCGAGCTCGCTGCGCGAAACGGAACTGACGATGCCAAGCGTGAAGCTGCGATCCAGTCCGAAAGGGTTACCCAGGGCGAGAGCGAAATCTCCGACGCGAACGCTATCGGAATCACCCGGATAAATGGGAACGAATTTCTTTTCTTTAAGCGGCACGGTCGGATCCACTTTAAGAAGAGCGAGGTCGGTCATGGCATCGACGCCGATCACCTTCGCCGGGTAGGCCCTGCGATCGATGATAACCTCGACGCTCGACGCTCCCATCACGACATGGGCGTTCGTGCACAGGAATCCCTCCTCGCTCAGGATGAAGCCTGATCCGAGCCCGGCCGGTACGCTGCGATTCTCGTTCTTCTCAAGCAGATCGGTTTTGATAAAGACGACCGAATAACGATAGAGATCATAGATGCGCCTGAATCTCTCCTGAACGACATGCACCTGCGTCTGTGAGGCATCTTCTTTTAACGGGGATTTGCGGTTTGATAGAAAAGGGGCAGCCTGAAGCGAGCCGGCCGCGAGCAGGAACGTTAACAGGCCGTATGACAGGCGCCGGGCGGCGCCGCTGCGAAAAGGGAGAGAAATAACTTTCATCCGTCACAGTATCGACCTGCTCGCAGCCGAAAAAAAGGCCACGAGCAGATCGTTCTTACTCTTCAAAATCTCCGCAAAGACGGCATTCGCGCCTGTCAGGCCTGCTCGCCGCGGATCTGAATCTTGCGAACGACGGGTTCGATACGCGGAAGCACAAGCTTCAGAACTCCGTTTTTGACCGTCGCCTCGATCTTATCACGATCGATTCGATCACCGAGCGTGAACGAGCGGCGATAATCGCCGACGCCATATTCCGCGTAGCGAAGCTTTGAGCCGGTCGGAATCTCTTCGTTCACTTTTGCGTTGATGGTCAGCACGTCTTTTTCAAGCGTGATGTCGACGGACTGCTCATCGGCGCCCGGCACGTCGGCATAGAGAATAAAGCTGGTTTCGTTCTCGAAGATGTCGACGGCCGGGGTATAGAGCTGTCGGCGCTCGCTTCTCGTTTCCTGGTTGGTCTTTTCAAGTACGGCTGTCATGGTCTCCTCCTGTGCAGCTTTGCTGCGGATTCTACAGCAATCGTTTTGCAACGAGCGTGCCAGCTGCAGAACCTGTGATTGCCGCACGAGACCGCCATCACAGAGAGGAATTATGACAGATTGTCAGGCATGGCAGAATCACGAGTCACAGACATCTCCGCCCCGTCGCCGTCAGGGCCTGCGTTCCAGCAAAACGGCCGATTCGAGATGAGTCGTCTGCGGAAAAGGATCGGTCACGGCAGCAAAGACAGGCCTGTAAACCTCGCGCAGCGCAAGCAGATTCTCCACCTGCGCCGACGGATTGCATGAGATATAGAGCAGCAGCGGAGCCGGATGTTCGTTCAGCCAGCGGATCACGCCGGGGGCAAGGCCGGCCCGAGGCGGATCAACGATGACAAGATTGGCTTCAGGAAACAGCATCTCGCCTCTGTTAAGATCTCGGGCCTGAAGATCAAAAGTAAAGCCCGCTCCTTTCGACTTCAAATAGCTCTCAATATTGCGTCGGCCCAGTTCGATTCCCGAGGCCGAAAAATCCGCGCCATGCAGGGCCGTTATCCCGGTTAGCGTTTCGGCAAGAACAAGGGACAGAACAGCCGAGCCGCAATAGAGATCGATGACCGAACCGCCATGCCAGCGCGGACGCACCGCTTCAAGGGCCGCCTGATAGAGCCTGAAAAATCCGTCCGGGTTCGGTTGGAAAAAGGCGTCGGGAGGCACCTGAAACGAAAGAGGGCCTAACGCCTCTTCAAAATAAGGATCTCCGTAAAGAAGCTGCGATCCCGGGACGGCAGACACTTCGGATAACGGCCCGACCTCCCCCGTGAAGAGAGAGAAGCGATAGCCGCTTTCTCTTTCATAGCCTTCAAGCATCTTGCAGAGCTCGCTCACAAACTCTCTGAAGACGGGCACATCGGCATTGCCCTCACATGACGTCAGGATGACGGCTCCGCTTATTCTGCCCTCGCGAATCGTTACGTATTTCAGGATGCCGGCTTTCTCACGTCGCATGAAAGGCAGCCCCGGATATGCGGAGATCAGCCTTCGCGTGCGCGAGAGGATCTCGTCGGCCCGGCCTCTCTGAATATGGCACGAGCGAATGTCTACGAATCGCCGAAAGTCACCGGCAGGACGCAATCCGACTATACTGCCTTCTGAGCCACTCTCCTCTGAAGAACTCCGTTCGACGGCCTTGCCTTCCACGACGAAATCCATTCGGTTACGATAACGCTGTACACGCTCGGGCATCAGCTCGATCGGGGTGACCGCAAAATGCGCGATCATGTCCGCTCTGTAAGATCTGACCTTGAGTTCAAACTGCTCGTCGATACTCAGGTGCTGGCCGCGACAGCCGCCACATACTCCGAAATGCTCGCAGAACGGTTCCTGACGGGCAGCCGGGCCGCGCTCGATCTCGTCGACGATCAGGCGTCGGCGTTTGCCCCGGCCGAAAATACGGTAAGAAATGCGATCCCCGGGAAGGGCAAAGGGGACGCCATAAACGCGTTCTGCGTGAATCAGTTCTCCTTCCAGTTTCGCGTTCAGACGCTCAATCAATGCCGACATAATCCCTTCCTGTAACCGTTCAATTCGACGATCTTTGATGACGATCTTATATTAGACATGTCCTCTCTATTAAAGAGGGGCTGACCGGCAACACAGATGGAATGGCTGCTCTTACTCCTGCTTGGCTCACTGGCCGCCGGTACCGTGTACTGGACGGCCTCTTCGCGGCCCTCCGATGAAAAGAAGGAGCCCGACGGAGAAGGGCCGCGCTCCAGCCCCGAGCTGCCCGAACGACGCGAAAGAGCTCCCGTCGTCGATGTGAAATCCGACATCGATAAGTTCCGTGAATTCCTCTCAAAGGCTCCCGAACCGATACGACCCGACGTCGTCGATACGAAAGAGAAGTCGGCAAAGGATGCCGCCGAAGAGTTGCGAAAGGAGCTTCGCCGTAAGAAGAAGCCTCTTAAAGTCACCTTCTCCACCGATCAGATCATTCCGCGATCCTCGCCACATGCCTTTCACCGCAGACCGTTACAGAGCGCCGAGCAGTTCGTCGAACAGCAGCTCGCCGATGAGGCCCTTCACCTTTATGAAAGGGTAGATCGTCGCGTCGAAAACGAAGAGATCAACCGAAAGATCCGCACCAACATCGAAGATATCCGCCGCTGGATGGAAGGCCTGGACGGCGATGACGATGAGCCGCTGACCTTTCCCGAAATCATCATTCCGCTTACGACGCAGGCTCTTGCGCTTGAAAGCCTGAGCGAAGGTCTGCGCAAGATCTCTGAAACCCTTTCCCGCGACATCGCATCGGCCTTGCGCGAAGATGGCGCGCTGCGCGCCGAGCTAAGGCAGGGCGCCCCCCCGCGCATGCCGCCGATTCCACCCGAGCAGACCGAACCCGGCCCCCAGGGTTATCCAGAAGGCACACCGGGCGCAGTCGCTCCTGCGGGGCATGCTCCAGCAGGCGGTGCTCCGAGTCCAGCTTCCTCCGGAGCCCCCTCTATCGGAACAGGAATCCCTGCTCCACAGTCCTTGCAGGGTTATCCAGGTCCTGCTGGAGGAGCGGCCCCGACGACTCCCCAGGGTTACCCGGCAACGGCGCCCGGCCCGAGCGGTCGCCGTATTTATGTAGCGCCTCCTCCCGTTACCATGCCCGGCGACGCTGAGGCCGGCGTTCCAGGCATTACCGTCTTCCCTCAGGTCGCTCCTGTAGGGCCGGGCGTGACGACAGGGCCGGCCGATTACTTTCGACATGCGCGCGAGGATTTCAAATTCGATGAACAGGGACGCCTGATCACCGACGGCCGTACCGACGAAGATTTCGAGGAGCAGTGGGAAAAATACCGCATGCTTCCGCTGAGTGATCGTCGAGCCGGAGATGAGCGGCGTCGGCCCGAAGATGAAACGGATGAGCGAATTGACCGACGCTCGCGCGAAGACAGACGCAAGAACGATCTTTTTCTCGAACGAGATGAATTCCTCGATTCCTGGAAGCGTCATGAAGAACGCAAGCGCATGCTCGAACAGCGCGGAATCGCTCCCGTTCCGGACGCCGACATCATAATCGCTCCCTTCCCGTATCAGGAAGGAGCGGCCGCTCAACCCTATTCTGAGCCGATCGGGCTGCCCGACGCCGACGAACATCCGCTCGATCGAGCTCTTGAAGAGGCCGGATCGTTAGTCGACCAGATCCACACCGAGATACA
This sequence comes from Leptonema illini DSM 21528, assembly GCF_000243335.1. NCBI lineage: Bacteria > Pseudomonadati > Spirochaetota > Leptospiria > Leptospirales > Leptospiraceae > Leptonema > Leptonema illini. The sequence goes on from NZ_JH597773.1 coordinate 648,699, forward strand.
TGCAGGCGGAGCGCCTTCGCCCGAAGATCTGCCCTCCCTTGAATTGCCGGGCGCCGAATACGAAGGCGTTCCGGAACGCGAATACCACGCCGACCGCCCGGCCGGCGCCGATACGCGCGTGGAGCTTGTTCCTCCCGTTCTCGACTCAATTAAGTTACCCGAAGCCGGCGACATGCCGGCCTCTGACCTGATGCCGTCGACGGATGGGGCTTCAAAGATCGAAATCGTCGAGCAGCCTCTCGGAGCGCTGCACCTGCCTGATCCTGAAAGCATTCCCGGTATGCCGCCGGCAGAGGCTGCGGAAACACCGGCCGGAAGAGACGAAGACTACGGTCCAGGGCGGCCGCCTGAAAAACCCGAACAGGCTGAGGCCGAAACAAAAACACAGGAAGAATCGTTCGGCGAAGGCGTGGAAGCCGCCGACATTCCTGAAATGCCGGAGTTACCCGAGGAACGCGGCCCGGTTCAGGAGATTCGCGGCGTCCTTGAATTGAAGCCGCCCGACGAAGACGACGCCCCGTTCCTGACGCTCACCTACGATTTCTCGAAAATCCCCGATTCTTTCAAGTTAAGTCGCGACTATCACACGATGGAATTCGTGTATTACAAGTACAAGCCGATGCTCATCAAGGCGCAGGAATTCGCCCGCCGCAAGATGCTGAAAAGCGCCCTCAACTATTACCGCGTCATCAAGAGTCAGAACATCCCTCCTGAGTTCCGACGCATGGTGAATCGCAATATTCAGGATATTACGGATTACCTCGAGAAGTTCATGATGAGCCGGAGCGGCGATTGATCGGTCTCGTTGGAACGGCGGCCTTCGCCTATCTTCTCGCCTGGGCTCTAAATCGCAGGCTGGCCTGGTTAAACCGGCTTCTGCTTCCGCCTTCATTGCTTGGCGGCGCCGTCCTGCTGCTTCTCGGGCCGCAGGTGAGCGGCACGTTCGGAAAAGAGATCGTTCCGCTCGAATACTATGACAGTTACAGAACCTGGCCCGGAGTTCTCATCAGCTTTCTTTTCTCGGGCATGATTCTTGAGCCTGCGACTCGCAGGGGAAAAGCAGGACTGGCCGTCATCTCACAGAGCCTTTACGTATGGCTCATCGCCTTCGTGCAGCTGGCCTGGGGTTATACAGTCGTGCTGTTCTTTGCGGTTGATCCGCATGAAAGGCTTTTCGCCCATGCGATCGAACTTTCCTTTCTCGGAGGTCACGGCGCCGCCTCGGCCTTTTATGCCGTCGCCGAAAGACTGGGAAATCGAGCGGCGGCCGATCTCAGCGTGGCGGCGGCGACGATCGGAATGCTCTTCGGGCTCGGAGGCGGACTGCTGCTTGCGGCCTTTCACAGACGTCACAATAAATTCGGTGTCGGCCTTTTTCTCGAAGCTCATTCTTCTTCCGATTTAGATTCGGGCCCTGATGCCCGAAAGAAAACGGCATCGCAGCAGGTGAGCATACCGGTCACAGAGCAGGCCGAAGAAGAGCAGAGACTCCTGCTTTCTTTCCTGCTGCCCGTGCTTCCCGTGTTCCTGGCCTACGTTCTCGTCGAGGTCCTTTCAGGCATGATGTCTGCCGTGCAAGAGTTGCCGCTCTTTTTCTTCGTTATTCTCATTGCCCACACTCTAAAAAAGCTTTTTCAACCTCTGCTCAGCGTACCAGCCGTGCGCACCTTCCACAGACTTGCTCTTGAAGGTCTCATTCTCTCAGCCGTGGCAACGCTCTCGCTTCAGACGATCGAGGATCATGCCGGGCTGCTTTTTGCGCTCTGCGCAGGAGCGGCCGTCATCACAGTCCTGCTTCATCTGCTCGCCGCGCCTCGCCTGACGCCCGAGTACCCCGATCTCGCATTGATCAACTTCGGCATGTCGACGGGAACGACGGCGGTCGGTCTCGCCCTGCTGCGCTCATTGCGTCAATCGCTTCCCGTCCGCTCCGTGCAGATCTACGGCCTGGCCGCCCCCTTTTCTGGCCCCTTTATCGGCGGCGGAATACTCTCGCTGCTTGTATTCCCCGAGTTAACCATGCAGCTCTCCCCGCCGGTTATGCTCATCGCAACGGTTGCACTGTCGGTTATTACGGTCGGTCTGTCGTTTCTATTGAAACGCTTTCAAACAGGTTGAACGTCGACAATAACCGCTTCGTCCATCAGAGATCTAAAAAAGAGTCCGAGTGCGCCCGGATCTGGAATATGCTCTTCATGTCTTTCAATAGACGACATCAACGTATAACCTTTCTGCAAGGTTGAAAGCAGGTCAAACTGCCACTCAGGCACGACGAGCACAAAAACCCCCTCCTCCCTTCTATAAACAAGCAGATGCTCCTTGCCGGCTCGTTTTCGCTCCGCAGCTTGCTGCTCGGTCACGGTGGGGTCGGCGTTCGGTTCGGACTGCACTTCGCCGAAGCCTCGTTTCCAGAGATCATAGACGGGCATATCAAGCGCCAGCAATACAAGCGAAGGATTAAGAGATATTATGATGTCGCTGTTTCCGTCAAGGCGCAGTCGATCGGCCGGCAGGGCCGCTCCGGCCGGTTCATGAAACACATCGACAAAGGCGCGATCCAGATCGGCGCACCGCGCCGCCAGCGATACGATCAAGCCCTCCTGCTCGCGCAGAAACTCGGGGAAGGAGCGACCGAAGCGATTCAGATCGTACTCGGTACTGAGGGCCGTATTCAAATAGGCGTGCGCCCTTTCATAAAACTGTCGAGCGCCGAGAAGGCGCAGCGTTCCGCGATAGTTTTCCGTTAAGACGTCCTCACGGCGCGCCACATACCCGGAGGCATAGAGTCGTAAAGCCTCTTCTTCTTCCAGTTCGCCGGCTGGACGGAACTCTTCATCAAGTTGCGGTAATCCCGTATGCAGCAGCTCGCGGAAGCCTCGTTGAACGGAATCAAGATGAGCGTCCGTGGGAACATCATCCAGAGGTACGTCACGATTCCGCTCGAAAAAAGCGGGTGCATCGGTCCTCTGCGACAGGAATCCGACATAGTCGCGGTCTTCGGCGATCACCTCGCGACGAATAGAGCGCGCCTTATCGACCTCCTCTTCAAGGACGTCAAAATCGGGAATATCCTCATCCCATTCGATGCAGACGGGCACCATCGGATACAGACGCATGGCTCGCTTGAAAAGATCCCATACGGGATCATAAACGGGCGCCGAATGAGTATCAAAATAAAACGTTCCCGGATCGGAATATCCGGCCAGATGCATCTGCAAAATGGAATCGGGGGATAACTTTTCAAAGTACTCTAACGGGTCAACCCCCGTATTGCGACGGTTAACGTAGAGGTTGTTCAAATCGAGCAATATTCCGCATCCGGTTCGCTCCACAAGTCGCCTCATAAATTCGGCCTCTGACATCTCTGAGCGCGAAAAGGCCAGGTAAACCGAGGCGTTTTCAAGGGCGATACGACGGCCCAGGTAGGATTGCACACGATCGACGTTATGGGCGACAACGTCGAGGGCACGTTCCGTGAGCGGGAAGGGCAAAAGATCATGCAGATAATGCTGGCGGTAACGGCTGAAACAGAGGTGGTCCGAGACGACAAAGGGGTCGATTCGGTCGATCAGATCCGAGAGACGTCGCAGGTAAGCGGCATCGGGGCCGTCCGTCGAGGCGATGGACATGGACACGCCGTGCAGCGCCACCGGATAGTCGCGGCGAACGGCTTCGAGAACGCGAAGCGGTCGGCCGCGACTGTTCATGAAGTTTTCAGATATCGCTTCGAACCATTCGATTCGCGTTCGCGGACGTTCGAGAAGATGTGCGAAGTGCCGGGTTCGTAAGCCGGCTCCCAGAACGGGATAGCTGTGAGACGCCATGAGCTGGTATATTCTTACGCCACTCCTGTTTGAAGCACTTTCCATTCAGCACAAAAGAGTTCGCGCGAAAACTGATCCCCGATCTCAAGAAGAAAAGACTCAGAAGGCTCCCATGAGTCGTCCTTACAAAGATCTCAAGAGTCCCGATATCGAAGAGGCCTTGCGGCCTCCTCAGCGGTTTCACATGCTCATAGAAAGCGGTTTGAACGTGCCCTTTTGCGCGTTGCATTCCTCTTCGGTCATCTTCAGCCAGCCCTGCCCCTTGCAGGCATTCTGTCCGGCGCAGCTATGGTCTTTGCCGCCACAGGCTCCCTGGCCTTTACAGGAATTGATTCCGTGGCATTCCCCTTTCACCGCCTCAGCCTTTGGCTTTTCTGCCTGGGGCGAACAGGTAGCGGCAAACATGAGTCCGCCTACGGCGGCGGTAAAAAACAGTCCCGACTTTTTCATCTTATACTCCTTATTACAAGCTATCTTAAACAGAGACATCTGTGCTGGTTTTCGAACGGCAAAACCTGACGCTTTGCCTCAAATTTTCAGCGAGATTAAATCCCGATGTCTTTCGTCAGAGATCCTGATCCGTTACACGTCGGATGCAGAATACGGTCACATCATCTTCACAGGGAATCGATCCTCTGAAATGATCGAAATCCTTTACAATGTGATCGGTGAGCGCCTTTTCCGTCAACTCTTCCTGCCCTTCAATCAGCCTCTGCAGCTGGCCAATAAGGCGATCAAAGCCATACAGCTCTCCTTTTTCGTTTCGAGCTTCTGTCAGGCCGTCAGTGAAAAGAAAGAGTATATCGTCTACCTCCATCATCAGCTCGAATTCCATGATACGTCGACGATCTTCAATGTGCTCAAGCCCGAGCCAGATGCCATGCGACGGAACGATCTCAATCTCCCCCCTGCGACGGCGCAGCAGGACGAGCTTCTGATGCGATCCCGTAAAACTCAATCGTCCCTGATCGTCGATTCTCGCCAGGAGAAACGTCATATAACTGCGAATATTAAGTTTACGAACGACCTGATGGAAGGAATTATTCAGCTCCACAAGTACGTCAGACGGTTTATCAAGCCCGAGTTCCATCAGAAGATATGCAAGCATGCTGCGGACCTGCATACTCAACATGCCGGCCTGAAGGCCGTGCCCGCTCACGTCTCCGATGGCAAACCAGTTCGCAGTGCCGGCTCTGAGCGCTTCGTGATAATCTCCACCTACGACGGCAGCCGGGCGTGACACCGAGTCGATTCTATACGATCCTATGCGGCTCATCTGCGGAACAAGATCCTGCTGCACGCGAGCGGCGAGCTCCAGGTCTTTTTCGCGCTCCCTGTTCAGATCCTTTAGCTGCCGCTCGGAGGATTCGCGAAAATAGTCATAGGCCTCGCTGATGAGCCATACCATAAGGCCGGCGATAATCGTATTCGTCGCTATGTTGATTCGGTAGTCCATCACGCGGGGATCGATGATGACGACTCCGTCCAGCGAAGGAACGTTGATAAGCGGAACATAGGCGACAGACATAACAAAGAGAATGGCAAGCGAATACCAGCGCCCGAAAAGCAGATGGGCCGAAAGAAGGATCATAAAAAAGAAGGGCAGATTCCGCGGAGGAAAGATCGGATACGTATATGCGTCGATGATGTTGTGAAGGGCGCCAAGCCCGATGAAGGCAGCCGTTACATAATCGACGCCTTTCGCCTTCATAAAAAGGACCCATGCCAATCCCGTCGTAAAGACGGCGATCATGCTTACGAAAAGCAACAGCCTTACGCCGCCGGCAAGAAAGACAACAGGTAGCTTTGATATCAGGATCAGATTGAATACGGTACCGACGCCCATCAGTATACGCAAACGTCTGCGCGATCTCGATTCACGTAGAATCGGATGATCTTCGGGCAGATAGGCGTCGAGATAACGCATCCCGGCTCTGTATAGTTTATCACGAAAGTTCATTGAATCAGGGGCCGGTCATTCCAGCACACTCTCTAAATAAGAACGATTTTCAACTCCGGGGGGTGAAACGGCGAGAACAAAACCGGAGCCGACACGGGCTTTGAGCAGTTCTTCCCATCCTTTTTCGAATCCCTTCTCCATAAAACGAACCGTGCAGATTCTGTCTTCGCATTGCCGCTTGAAGTCCGTTCTGCTCTTCCGCTGCAAATCGAAGCCTCGTCGCAGATCCGAAAAAACCGTATAGCTGCCCGTATCAGGAGAAGACGTCGTTTTCAGAAATTTATCGAGGAAAATAAGACACTGACGCTTTTGCGAGGAGAGGCGAAGCACATATCCGGCTCTGTCTTCGTCCCTCTCCGTTTCTTCGCGTAGAAGACGATACGGATCAGTTCGATCAAAGGGCATCTGCAAATGAAATCCCAAATCTTCAGAAATTATGTGAAGCGTGCTCTTATGAATGAGAACGACGGGCTCGTCGTCTGGCCGGTCCGGGGCAAGCTTCGCAATTGCGCGAACGTCGGCCGCAACGGGAAAAAACCGGCCGTCCATACTGCGAAGGGCGCTGTACAGTTCTGTCGCCCGATCATGCAGTCCTTTTTCTTCAAACGCTTTCGCGCGAGCAAGGACGAAGGCCGCTTCGTCTGTTGACGGAATCGTCAGATTAGCGTTGTCATCATAGAGGTAGGTGCTCAGCGTGCGGCCGTCAAAATGGTAGCGCTTACCGGCCGAATCAAGCAGGGTCCACACCGTATCGGCCTTTTCCACTTTCACTCTCAGTCGATGCAGGATTCCATCCGTTCGCTGCCTGTTCTCTTCAAAGTCCGCCCGCAAGGTTGCGGGAGCGATCAGGGCGAACCATGCCGAAAAAAAAATGAGCGAAACAGGCCGTGAGAGCGACTGTGACATCTTCATGAATTTGTTGACCCTGAATGGCTGTAATGCATCCTTCCGGTTATGTCAAAAGAAAAAGAGGTCTTTCAGAATCTGAAGGCCGTGCTCAGTCCGCTGTTGAATATCATGGTGGACATCCAGAAGGAAGGGCTGGAGAACATTCCGACGGAGGGCGGGCGCATCCTCGTCGGGAATCATCGATCTGACATGGATCCGTTTGTCATTGCCAGCGTCGTCCCGCATTATATCTCCTGGATTGCCGCCGAATACACAAGACGGATTCCCGTATTCGAGCAGCTGATTAAAAATACGGGCGTTATTCCCATGGAAATTGACGGAAACGTTTCCGTTTCGTCGATCAAAAAGCTGATGTCGGTTTTGAAGGCGGGCGAAATCCTCGGCATCTTTCCCGAAGGGCATGATTACATGGTAAAAAACGATTTCGCCGCTCCGATGGCTCCCTTTCATTCGGGCTTTGCTATCTTTGCCCTTCGCGCAAAGGCTCCCATCGTACCTTTTGTGATCGTTCCTATAGAAGAAGAGATCAGCGCTATTCCCGTAACGCCGCAGATTCGATCACTGATCGGCCTTCCCGACGAGGTGGCCCATATACCGCTCCGCTGCAATTATAAGAAGGTGAAGGTCGTTTTCGAAAAACCGATCCTGCCCGAGTTGTATCGCTCCATGCCCGAACAGGAAGCCGTCAGCTTTCTTTTGAGCGAATGCCGCTCGAGCATGGAGAGGATTATGCAGCGCGAAGGGATGGTTGTATAACAAACGCCTCAGAATTGCATCATAAACGTCGGGCCATACGTCAGGTACCGAATGGTGGCCACGCTGCGCTCACTGTATTCGGTAGCGACCGTAATTCCGCCGTATTTATGCAGTAGCAGCGTGAACACTCCGTTAGCTACCCACCTGTTGAAGTTCACATCGCGGCGCGCCTGCAGTCGCAGACTGATAAACCGACGATAGTCCATATAAAGAGCGAAACCCGGTCGATGCGAATGGTAGTTACGGTTGATCTGCATTCTTGCGGGGATGAGCGCCCCGGGTCCGACCTGACCGTATTCGAGTATGCCGGCACTGAGGCCGGCCGGATCATCAGATAGCAGCCTGCCCGTCGACGCATCAATGACAGTCCGAACGCGTTCCATGCCGTATCCATGAAACAGCGACAGCGACCAGTTCTGGATCGGGATTTTGATCTGAATACCGGCCTGCGCCACCGGGTCAAAAACCTGAACATCGACAGCGACACGGTCGATGGAAGCGATTCCCTCTCCCACCTCGTTCTTAAAAAGCATGCGGTCGACAATGGTGCGATCATGCGGTCCGATTCCCTGAAAATAGTGAACGCCGATAAAGGGGCGAATCCATTCGCCATCAAAACGATACTGCAGCGCAAAGACCGTTCCTGTAACCTCTGTCTTTACCTGCTGGAATCCGTTGAACAACCCTACGGAGTCATCGTTCTTGAACATGGGAAAGACAAAGGACAGATGCATAGCGCTCCATCCTTTCTTCATGGTCTGAATCTGATACCCGCCACCGTTTCCCGTCCCTGAAACGGACTTGCTGCCGCGAATCAATTCAAGGCCGTCGGTGCCGTCCCTGAATGTACGGAATTGCAGATCGGTGGAATTCCGCACTGTGCCAAAAAAAGGCGTGAATGTTGTCAGCCATTTATCGGGATCGATGACCGGCCTTTCAATTGCCTGCAAGGGCCTCGCATGGAAAGCCGTGGCAAAGCAAAACAGGAGGCCGCCCAAAAAGAGATTGATTCTCATAATCAACCTTTCCCCCGCCGACAAAGGGTGCAAGAACAATTTAATACTGATTACACTTTAAATAAACGATCGACCACGTCCAGAAGCCAGTTCCAGGCTCTCCAGACGGGGCCTGATCTCTCATAACGACGCAGGAGGGTTCGAGCCCTCTCCAGCTCTTCACGGTCAAAATCCTGCCGGACGCTGTTCTCTTCGATCTCAAGAAGCAGGCGGTCCTTCCTTTCCGGAGCGTCGATTACGCGAACATCGATGGACTCCCAGCCAAGGGCTCGCGCCGCTTCAAGACGTCGGTAGCCCGCAATCAGAGTGTTCTCGGTATCGACGATAATCGGCTGCAACAATCCAAACTCGGCAATCGATTCGACAAGATCATCGATTTGAATCTTACGCTTTCTTATGCGGCGAGGAATGCGGATGTCACGTATGCGTAAATGCACACACCATAGGATGCAGACGCGTCCGATAAGGCAACCTGTTTTTCCCCGGCACAGAGAGGATCGGGATAGGCGCATTGTAGCAGACGAGTGCCAGCATCGCTTTGGAGTAACGCTGAAGCAAGATCGCATCGATCAAATCCAACTTGACCCTGCGCCCTTGCGGATGAAGCTGCTGGAAAGCAATGAATTCCGGCGATGCACCCCGTATTCAGGAACTGAGCGGATTTCTGACAGAGTCACGCTTTCGCAAATTCCGCGACGTGCTCTCTCAGCGAACGCGCTTTGTTTCGGTCGTTCTTGAAGATCTGTATGATCCGCATAATGGCTCGGCCTGTCTTCGTTCCTGTGAGGCATGCGGAATTCAAGAGGTCCACATCGTCGAAGAACGGAATGCCTTCATGACGGTCGAAGGCGTGACGATGGGATCGGCTCGCTGGCTTGATCTGCGCCGGCATTACTCGCCCGATGCGCAGGGCAATGCCATTCTGTCGGATGAGCATTCGGGCGCATCCATCGGGCAGTGCTATGCCGGATTGCGTGATCGGGGTTATACGATCGTCGCCATGACGCCGCATCCCGCTGCCGATAAGGCAGTTGCCTTTGATCGCCTGCCGCTCTCCGGTCCAGTTGCCGTAGTCTTTGGCTCCGAAAGGGACGGGCTATCTGAAACGGCCATGAACGAAGCCGATCTGCACACCCGTCTTCCTATTCACGGATTCGTCGAAAGCTATAACATCTCAGTCGCTTGCGCCCTCACCGTATTCCATCTCGCCGGACGAATCCGCAACGAGCTTTTGCCCGAGCAGTGGCAGTTAAGTGGTGAGGATCATGATTCCGTCTTACTTTCCTGGCTGCGACGCAGTATTCGCAATGTCGAGCTCGTTGAGCGCAGCCTCTCCTCTGAGCCGCGAGTAGAACCGTAGGACACACCTCTGAAACATCTTATAAACAGAAAAAGGGGCATAGCCCCTCTTTCCTTTATACGCCCCTGAGGCCTGATAACGAATATCAGCCACGCTGATCAAGAGGAACGTAGGTGCGGTGCGCCGCTCCCGTATAGATCTGTCGCGGACGACCGATCTTCGTCGTCGGATCTTCGATCATCTCTTTCCACTGAGCGATCCAGCCCGGCATACGACCGAGCGCGAACATGACGGTGAACATCTCGGTCGGAATACCCATCGCCTTGTAGATGATACCCGAGTAGAAGTCGACGTTCGGATACAGCTTTCTCTCAACGAAGTATTCGTCGTTCAGCGCCGCCTCTTCCAGTTTCATGGCGATCTCAAGCAGCGGATCGTTCACACCGAGCTTCTGGAGGACTTCGTCGGCCGTCTTCTTGATGATCTTCGCGCGCGGGTCAAAGTTTTTATAAACACGGTGGCCGAAGCCCATCAGACGGAATGTAGAATTCTTATCTTTTGCCATGTTCAGGTATTTGTTCACGTCGCCGCCATCGTTATGGATGTGCTGCAGCATCTCGATCACTTCCTGGTTGGCGCCGCCGTGCAGAGGGCCCCAGAGAGCGCAAACGCCCGAGGCGATCGCAGCGAAGAGATTGGCGCGGCTTGATCCCACCAGGCGAACCGTTGAAGCCGAACAGTTCTGCTCATGGTCTGCATGCAGAATAAGCAGCAGGTCCAGGGCCTTTTCGATAACGGGATCGACGGCATAGTCCTCTGCCGGCACCGAGAACATCATATTAAGGAAGTTACCGATATAAGAAAGCGAGTTACGCGGATACACGAACGGCTGGCCGATCGACTTCTTATAGGAGTATGCGGCGATTGTCGGCGTTTTTGCAAGCAGGCGCGTGATCGAAATCTCGCGGTGCCGCGGATTGAGCGGATCGAGCTGATCGTTATAATAACCCGAGAGCGTAAGAATCATCGAGCTCAGGATGGCCATCGGATGCGAGTCTTTCGGAAAACCGTCGTAAAGCCTTTTGAGGTCTTCGTGAATCATCGTATGGCGGGTAACCCGATTGCGGAATTCACCGAACTGGCCCTGGCTGGGAAGCTCTCCATAAATAAGAAGATAAGCCACTTCAAGGAAGCTGGAACGCTGGGCGAGATCTTCGATGTCATAGCCGCGATAGCGAAGGATGCCCAGTTCTCCGTCGATGAAGGTTACGGCGCTTTTGCAGGCACCCGTATTCATGTAGCCTTCATCCATCGTGATGATACCGGACTGGCCGCGCAGTTTAGAAATATCCACGCCCGTTTCTTTTTCCGTTCCGACCAGAATCGGAAGTTCATATTCACGACCGAGCACTGACAGCTTCGCATTTTCCGACATATAGAGAGTCCCCTTCTTTTGCTTGTATGAGTTGATGAAATTACTAAATTTTTTATATATTCCTGATCCCGATTCCGGCGGCAAGCCATTAATTACACGGTGATGTTTTTTTCATACAGGTCGGCGCAGGTCCGGCTCCACCAGTTCGTTGATACCGGAGACTCCTGCGCATAAAGAAACAGAAAAATGTTCAATGCTCGCGCAGTCGCAGCGTCCGCTTCAGCCACCGCGTGAAAGAGACGACCAGTACGAATAAAACGGGAATGACAAAGAGCGTCAATACCGTGGCGAAGAGTAATCCCCAGGCGAAGGCCAGCGCCATCGGAACAAGGAACGGGTCGGAACCGCCAATCCCGTATGCCGTCGGCAGAAGGCCGAGCACCGTCGTCAGCGTCGTGAGCATAACCGCTCGCAGGCGCATGGAGCCGGCCTGGAGCGCTACCTCGTCCAGCGGCATCTCAGGGTCTTCCTGAACGATCGTATTGGCGAAGTCGATCAGAACGATCGAATCGTTCACAACGACGCCCGACAATCCGACAACGCCGAGCAGCGAGATAAAGCTGAGCGGCTCTCCATGCAGAAGAAAGGCCAGGAGCACTCCGATCAAAGAAAACGGAATGGCAAACAGAACGGCAAAGGGCAATAAAATAGAACGGAAAAGAGAGGCCAGTACCATAAAGTTGATGATCAATCCGACGGCAAAGGCATTGCGAAGGCTGGCCATCGACTCTTCAGTATCCTTGTTTTCGCCTCCGAGCCGCGCCTGATAGCCGGGATACGCTGCCATGATCTCGCGCAGCTTCGGTGAGATCTGTCGGTTCACCTCGGCGGAACTTGTAACCGTTTCGTCAAGGTTTGCCGTCACCGTTACAAGTCTCTTCGCATCAAGGTGGTTCAGGGCAACGACGCCTTCGCCGCGATCAAAGCGCACCAGTCGTTTAAGAGGAATCAGCTGTCCTGTTCAATACCTTGATTCGATTCAATGCCTCGGTCTTTTTATAATGAGCGTCGTGAAAACGCACGCGAATATCGATCTCTTCAGTGCCCTGCTTGATCGAAGTAGGACGCGCGCCGGATAAGGCCGTATTAACGGCAAGCGCTACGCTCTGCACCGAGACTCCGGCCCGGGCAGCGACGGCTTCATTAATAAAAAGCCTCACCTCTTCTTTACCGGGCTCATGATCATCGTCGATGTCTTTCACTCCCACGTATGTAGCAAGAACGGCCTTGAAACGCTCGCCTATCTCTTCCAGTCGATCGTATTCCTTTCCCGTGATTTCAATGGCCACAGGCTTCCCGACCGGCGGCCCGCCGCGCAGAACCTCAATATCAAGATTTCTCAATAAGCCGGCAAGATCCTCCGATCCTTGAGGTTTATAGGCACTATATCTCTTACGTTCGGGATCTTCGGGTAACGCCGCCTCCATCTGTTTGCGTTTCTCTTCGTTTAAGAGCCATGAGATCTCGTCTCGCAGCTGATCGATGATCTCGCCCTCCGTGCGCTCCCGCTTGTTTTCCGGCGTCAGAAATACCATCACCTGAGCGTAATTATATCCGCGGCGTGTGAACGGATCGGTGGAATTCTGCTGAATAATACCGGCACGAGAGGTTACGTGCTCGATCTCTTCTTTCGGGAGGCGTTCCAGGGCACGGGTAACGGCAACCGTATACCGGTCCATCTGCTCAAGCGGAGTAGAGGGATCGGCGACCATCTTGATCTGGAACTGTTCGACGGCGCCGGGAAATAGCTTGAAGCTCCCGAAGGCGCCGAAGGCTATAAACGAGCCGACCAACAGCGCAAACATACCGCCAAGCACCGAAAGCTTGTGTCGCAGAGAAAACGAAAGGAGCGGCTCGTAATAGTTTGTTCTGAATCTGTAGAAGCGAGTGCCTTCCTCACGTATTTCGCTCGCATGCTGGCTGAACTTATTCACGTCATAGAGATGAGAGGGAAGAATAAATATCGACTCGAAGAGAGAGGCTGCCAGAGTGATGATGACAACAAGAGGAATCGTATAGACGAACTTACCGAATATGCCCGTCATAGACATCAGCGGGGCGAACGAAACCATCGTCGTAAAAACTGATGCAAAAACGGGCAGGATTACCTCTGCCGTCCCCTTCAATGCGGCCTCATACGTGCGATAGCCCTGTTCGAGCATGCGATAGAAGTTCTCGCTGATGACGATCGCATCATCGACAAGGATACCGATGACGATGATCATGCCGAACATCGATATGAGATTCAAGGTCACGCCAAGAAAGCTCATAATGATAAACGACGTCGCAATCGAAATGGGAATCCCCAGGGCGACCATCAGCGACGTGCGCCATCCCATAAAGAAGAAAAGAGATGCGACGACAAGAACAAGACCGCTGGCGGCATTCGAGAGAAGCACTCCAAGCCGCCGCTTCACATAGTAAGATATATCATTCACATATGCGACATGAATACTGGCCGGCTTGTCTTTCGAGTACTGATCGACGGTCTCCTGTACCCTTGCAACCGTCTCGATAATATCGGCGTTGCTTCGTTTAATGACGGTAAGGTTGATCGTCGGTTTACCGTTTGTTCGTTCGATGTATTCTTCGGGAGCAAAATCGGCCCGCACCGATCCGACACTGGCGATCTTGATGCCCTGCCCGGCATCGTTGGAGCGTATGTACACTGAGGCGATGTCTTCGGCGGTTAACAGCTCTCCCACCGTGCGCACGCTGCTCGACCGGCCCCTCTGGATGACCTCACCGCCTGGAAAGTTCACATTCCTTTCCAGAAGAGCGAGCAACACCTGCTCAAGGCCCAGATAGTTCGAGGCCAGACGATCAGGATCAAGCAGAACATGATACTCCGCGTCTCTCCAGCCCTTACGCTCTATGCGAGCGACTTCGTCGAGAAGCAGCAGGCTGTCCTCAAGCTTCTCGGCCTCGTCACGCAGCTGTCGGTATGACATGAGCGGCCGGCCGAATTCATCGACATCGAGCTCAAGGCATATATCGAGGACGGGCGTCAGATCCGAGCCGATCTCAAGAACAAGCGGAGTCTCGGCGTCGTCGGGCAGATCGTTCACACGATCGACGGCTGAACGAATATCATCGACGACCTTCTGCGTATCTTCGGTATCGGGATCGATCTTTATGGTTATACCTGATCTGTTGTCGATAGAGGAGGAACGCATCTCCTCGATGCCGTCCACTCCCTTGAGTTCTTCTTCGAGCGGATTGGTGATCAACTTTTCGATCTCGGCCGGTGAGGCGCCCGGATAGACGGTCGTGACGACGACGATATCGAAGTCGACTCTTGGGAAGGCCTCTCTGTTCAGCGTTGCCGCCGTGTAACCGCCCCACGTAATGATCAGAAACGTGAGCAGGTTGCCAAAAATACTGCGTTTCAGGAAGAATTCTATCAGTGCTGCCATGAACGAACAACAGCTGTTCAGTCAAATGCGAACGGTCAATCACTTATTTCAAGGTCAGCTTGACAGCCGCGTCCCGGCCGGAAGCCTGAAAGCAGGAGAGAGAAATGCACCCAGAAATCAAGGCTACGATGATGGATTATCAGCTAACCATCCCATCCATTCTCAAAAGAGCTCGTGACGTTCATCCTCATAAGACGATCGTCACGAAAATGAACGATGAGAGCATCCATCGCGAAACATACGGCGAATTCTACAGGCGTACGAGGCGACTCATGGACGCCCTGCGCAAGGCGGGCGTAAAGCCCGGCGATCGCATCGGCACCGTCGGCATGAACCACTACCGACATCTCGAGGTTTACTTCGCCGCTCCGTCCATCGGAGCCGTGCTTCACACCATTAACGTTCGACTGTTTCCCGAACAGCTGATCTACATCATCAACAATGCGCAGGATCGCATCATCTTCGTCGACAAATCCCTTACGAAAATGATCGCCGCGCATATCGGCGAGATCAAAGGCGTCGAACGCTTCGTTATCATGGACGACCTCGAAGCCGGCGAGGCGGCTCCGCTTCCGAACGTCGTCGACTACGAGGCCTTTCTTGCCACAGGCGACGCCTCGGCCGCCGATGCCGAAGATACGTATACGGTGAACGAAAACGACCCGGCGGGCCTCTGCTATACTTCGGGCACGACGGGCAATCCGCGCGGAGTGCTTTACAGCCATCGATCGATCTACCTGCACAGCATGGCGATCTGCATGGCCGATACGCTTGCCGTCGCCGAACGTGAAACCATTCTGCCCGTCGTTCCCATGTTTCATGTGAATGCCTGGGGCATTCCCTTTGCAGCCGTGATGACGGGAGCAAAGCTTGCCTTTCCGGGAAAACATCTTCTCGGGTCGGCGCTGGCCTCGTTTCTTGAGCAGGAAAAGGTGACGATGGCAGCCGGAGTTCCGACCATCTGGAACGTTCTGCTACAGCATCTGCGTAAGAACAAACACGATCTCTCGTCGCTGCATACGATGGTCGTCGGAGGCTCGGCCGCTCCGAAGGCGATGATAGAGGCCTACGATAAAGAGTTCGGCATTCGCATTCTGCATGCATGGGGCATGACGGAGCTCTCTCCCGTCGGAACGGTCTCGCGTCTTCGCGCAGAGATGGAAGACTGGACCTATGAAAAGCAGCTTGAGATGCGCGGCAAGCAGGGACCGGCCGTCGCCGGCATCGAGATCAGAGCGATCGACGACCAGGGCAAGGACGTGCCGCGCGACGGCAAGACCTCCGGCGAGATGATCGTTCGCGGCCCATGGGTGACGGGTTCGTATTTTGGCCTGGATGCTCCCGAATCCTTCACCACTGACGGATGGTTTCGCACCGGAGACGTCGTGACAATCGACGAGTTCGGCTACGTAATGATCACAGACCGAAAAAAGGATCTGATCAAAACCCGCGGCGAATGGATTTCCAGCGTTGAGATGGAAGGTCTTGTGCTCGGCGTCAGCGGAGTACTCGAGGCCGCCGTTGTGGCCCGTCCCGACGATGTGCGCGGCGAGGCGCCCGTCGTCTTTGTCGTTGCGCGCGAGAATGAAACCGTCGAGAAGAAGGCTGTGATCGAAGAGCTGAAAAAGCACTTCGCCCACTGGCAGCTACCGCATCAGGATGACGTGCGCTTCATTGACGCCATCCCCAAAACAAGCGTCGGCAAGTTCGACAAGAAGATGCTGCGTGCACAGCTGACCGCCGAATAACGCTTTGCCCCGAGAACCGTTTGCTTTTTCTTGTTAGCATGCAGGAAACGGCCTTCGTACAATCTCTTATCGACGAATGCGCGGCAGACGATCTGCTGCGCATCGCCGATCGCAGCTTTCGCTCTCGCCTCTTTGTGGGCACGGGCAAGTTCGCGTCGGTGGCTGCCATGAAAGAGGCCGTCGAACAATCCTGCTCTGAGATGGTAACGGTCGCTCTGCGTCGTATCGATCTCAGCAAGGCAAGCATGAACGATGAAGATATCGTTTCGGCGCTTGATCGCAATCGCATACAGCTTCTGCCGAACACATCGGGGGCGCGCGACGCCGATGAAGCGGTGCGTCTCGCCCTGCTCGCTCGCGAGATGGGCGGTGGCAACTGGGTGAAGCTTGAGGTCACGCCCGATCCGCTGTATCTGCTTCCCGATCCAGGCGAAACTCTAAAGGCGACGCAAATACTTGTGAAAGAAGGCTTTGTCGTACTCCCGTATATGCAGGCTGATCCCATCCTTGCCCTGCGCCTGCAAGATGCCGGAGCGGCGACGGTGATGCCTCTCGGATCGCCTATCGGCTCCAATCGCGGCATTCGCACCGAAGACAGCCTGCGCATCATCATCGAACAGGCGCGCGTTCCCGTCGTCGTCGATGCCGGCCTCGGAGCGCCGTCGCATGCAGCACAGGCCCTTGAGATGGGCGCCGATGCCGTACTTGTGAATACGGCTCTGGCCATTGCCGCCGATCCCGGTCGCATCGCCCGCGCCTTTGCGCTTGCCGTTGTCGCCGGTCGACAGGCCTTCCGCTTTGGGCCTGAGAGAGGCAGAGCACAGGGGGCGGCTTTTGCCCGTACCACAGAGTCGCTGCGAGCAAAGGCATCCAGTCCGCTTACGGGCTTTCTTAATGAAGAGAGCCGCTGAAATTCCCATCGCCTGCACGTCACATTTCATTTACATGGATCTGTGAACCGCGAAGAAGAGGCCGAAATCTACAGAGATCGCATGGGAAAGCCCGGCTTTTCCCTTGTGTTTGACCCGTCGGAGTTCGGACGTATCAGAGCAAAGATCAGGCACATAGAAGAGACGGCGACGACGGAGCAGGCCGAAGCGGCGCTGCTTTCCGTTGAAGCGGGCCATACTCTTTCTGAAGAGCAGTTCTATGTTCTTGCCTCGAAGGTCGCCGACCCGCTGCTCGAAGAGATGGCCGTGCTTGCGCGAAACATCACGCTGCAGAGATTCGGTCGCACCATTCTGCTCTACTCGCCTCTCTATCTTTCAAACGTCTGTTATTCGAAATGCACGTATTGCGGCTTCGGCTTTGGAAACGACATCCGACGGCGCACGCTCACGCCCGAAGAGATCATCGCCGATGCCGAGGTGATCCATGCACAGGGTATACGACATATCCTTCTTCTGACGGGCGAAGCCTACAGAGAAACGCCGGTGCAATATATAGGAGATGCAGCCGAGGCGCTGCGATCGAAGTTCTCTTCGATAGGAATTGAGGTGTATCCGCTTAAAGAAAAGGATTATGCATATCTACGAGAAAGAGGCGTCGACGGCCTGACGGTGTATCAGGAAACCTATGATCCGGAACGTTATAAAGAGGTGCATCTGAAGGGCATGAAGGCGCTGATGAACTGGCGCCTTGATTGCGCCGATCGAGGCGGACGTGCCGGGATGCGCAGGCTTGCCATTGGCGCCCTGCTCGGTCTCTCTGATCCGACGGCGGAGGTCATCAGCCTCGGATTGCATGGTCGTTATCTGCTCAAGAACTACTGGCAATCGCAGCTCTCGCTCTCTCTTCCGCGTCTGCGCCCGGCGGCCGGTGTGACCGATGTGCCGCATATCGCCGATGGCCAGTATGTGCGCTACTGGCTGGCCCTGCGGCTTTTTTTACCGGATGCCGGCTTTGCCCTGTCAAGCAGGGAGTCGGCCGCCTTCCGTGACCACATGATGCAGATCTGCATCACGCAGGTATCGGGCGGGGCTCGCACGGAGCCAGGGGGCTACTCGGGTCTCGAAGCGACGGAGCAGTTCAGTCGAGATGACACACGGTCCGTTGCCGAGATGGCACGAGCCATTGAGGCGATTGGAAAAGAGCCTGTTTTCACCGACTGGGCTCCGCTGCTGAAGTGAGTTGCCCAAATTTAACGCAATACCTTCCATAAGACTAATCGTCGCCGGCAAAACCGCGCACAGTTTAAGCATATCGATCGCTCTCAAAGCACGTCAACCCTGGCATCCTTCTTGCTTAACAATGATGCATACCCACTGGCAGGATACAGGAGGCTCACATGCTTGTTACAGCGAGTCGAAAGATACTTTTTGAACCGATTGATGCGCAGAATGCACGACTGCTCTATTCGAGCATGCTCAATGAAACGGGCATTCTGTATAGAATTACCGGAGTCCTGTACATTCATGGCTGGTCTATCGACTCAGCCATCGTAAAAACCGAAACGCTCGGTGGTGTGGATGATATCTTCAGCATCCGCAAGCTTGATGCCGGCCAGATGGACCAGGCGCAGCTCGAACGCATCGAAAACGACATGGATATGCTGCTGCGCGGCGAGATCCACATGAGCGAGTATCTGAGCTCGTATCCCGATCGTATCCAGTCGCTTGTGCTCAGCATGCGCGAAGATAGCGAAACGCGTCTTGAGGTGGAGATTGCGGACGATCCGGCAACGGCCTCCATCTTTTTACAGACAAAGGACAGGCCCGGTATCCTCTTCATGATCACGCAGATACTCTTCTTGCTGGATTACGATATCATCAAGTTCGAGGCAAACACAGATCAGGGGGTTGCGCGCGACGATTTCGAGATTCGCAAGAACACGGGCGGCCTGATCACCGAACAGGATCGCAAGCAGCTCATTACCGTGCTTCGTAACAATCTGTAAACGTCGACTGTTACAGCTTGTTACATCTTGCCGGCGATCAACCAGATGCCGCCGACAAGCAGAGCGATGCCCGTCCATTGCTGCCAGTCGAGCTTCTCGTGAAAGACAAAGTGTGAGGCGGCAAGCACGATGATAAAGCCGGCCGTCGTCATAATCGGATACGCAATGCTCAGAGGAATGCCTTTCAGCAACACCTGTCTGTAGGCGAGAAAGGCGAGACCGAAGCTTGCAAGGCCGGCAATCATGAACGGGTTCAGAATCTGATCCTGCCAGCCCTCGCCCCGGTTTACGGCGCTGGCCTTCATGAGTATGTTCGCCGCCGCATTCAGGACGATGGCCAGAAGAAAGATACCTATTCCGATCGCGCTCATTTCAATTCTCCATATTGGCGGACAGTTAACTGTCCATTTTCTCATGACTGGCCGGCTCTGCCGGCCTGCCCGTTCATTCTTGAGCCTGCCTCTCCGTCAGCGAGGTTAACCGAGACCACAGCCTTGTTTCATCATTTCGGTCGGCATCATAAATCTCTGGCCTGACGACCAGAACCCTGCCGAGCGAGGCGAGGCGTTCGCCGAGTCGAGCCGCATCCTTCTCTGTCGTAACAAGAGGTAGACCGCATCCCTTTAATACTGCAAGATCTCTTTCGTTGAATCGATGATGATCTTTGAAGACGAATCGCTTTGCCACATCGATTCCGGCCTCTTCCAGAACTCTGAAAAAAGAATCAGGATTCCCGATGCCGCAGAAGGCGGCCACCGACTGCGCTCTGCCATCTGGCGCTAAAGGCGCAGAGATTCGATGCGTTCGAATGCCGATGCTGAAAATCGGTAGATTCGGGTAACGATCCTTTATCAGCCTCTTCCAGATGAGGGCCGAATCAGGCGCAAGATTGGTTCTTGTAAGAAGGACGACGTCGGCCCGCTCAAGCGCAGTCAGATCCTCGCGAAAGCGCCCGCAGGGAAGAAGTATCATCCTTGAGTACGGAACGGTAGCATCGATCAACACGATATCGAGGTCACGCCGCACGGAGGGATTCTGAAAGGCGTCATCAAGAATCACCACATCCCTTTGAGCGCCGAATCGATCGATCAGGTCGGCACGATCCGGGCCGGCCGCTACGGCAAATCGTGCGCCCTCATGAAGTCTCGCATATTCCAGCAGCCGGACTGCAATGAGCACCGCCTCATCGCCTGCATGCTCGGCCGTCAGATGTACGCCCCGCTCGTCTCCTACAAGAAGCCCGGAACGGCTGCGGCCTTTATAGCCGCGCAGGCAGATGAGAACCGATTTTCTCTGG
This sequence comes from Leptonema illini DSM 21528, assembly GCF_000243335.1. Taxonomy (NCBI): domain Bacteria; kingdom Pseudomonadati; phylum Spirochaetota; class Leptospiria; order Leptospirales; family Leptospiraceae; genus Leptonema; species Leptonema illini. The sequence goes on from NZ_JH597773.1 coordinate 669,256, forward strand.
CTTAGCAGAGCAAGTGCAAGCTCGATCGTAACGGGCGTTTTGCCCGTACCGCCCGCAGAGAGATTGCCCACCGAGATGATGCGATGCCCGGGGAAGCTTCGCGAATTTTGCAGCCGACGGGCAAAGGTACGTTTGTGGACGGCCAGATACAGACGTGCAAGCAGTCTACACACAGCTTACACACCAGGACTTTCGTTAAACTGCATCTCGTACAGCTTGCGGTAATGCCCGTTCTTTTCGAGCAGCTCTTCATGTGTGCCGCGCTCGACGACTTCTCCTCGATCAAAGACTAAGATCATATCGGAACGGAACACCGTTCGCAGTCGATGGGCTATCATGATTACGGTTTTGATCCTTGTCAATCGGTCGATGGCCTCTTCAAACATCTTCTCACTTTCGTTATCCAGGGCGGCGGTCGCCTCGTCAAAGATGAGAATGTCGGGATCATGCAGCAGCGCTCTTGCGATGGCGATGCGCTGTCGCTGCCCTCCGGAAAGCATCACGCCGCGCTCACCGACGATCGTATCATAGCCTTCAGGCAGTTCTATGATAAAATCATGCGCATAGGCCGCCTTTGCGCATTCTTCGATTCTTTCCTGAGGCGCCCCTGGCTGAGCAAGCGCAATGTTCTCGGCGATCGTTCCGTTAAAGAGAAACACGTTCTGCGTCACCATGCCGATACATCGGCGCAGATCACGCACGGCAAACTCGCTGATATCGACGCCGTCGAGTAAGATTCGTCCTTCTTCCGGTTCGTAGAATCGCATCAGAAGGTCGACCGTCGTAGATTTGCCGCCGCCCGAATAGCCGACAAGAGAAACAGTCTGCCCTTTTTTGATCTCAAAGTCGACATGCTTCAAGGCACGCTCTTCTTTGTCTGGATAACGATACGAAACGTTATCGAATCGAATGGCAGAACGGAAGCCTTTGAAAGCCGTTCTGCCGCTTCCGGCCGCCGGCTCTGAGGGTATATCAAGTATCTCGAAAATCCGCTCTGCAGCGGCGCCTGCAGCGCTGACGAGGTTGATCATCACCGAAATCTGACTGGCCGGGCGCATGACGAACATCAGAATCAGGAAAAAAGCGAAGAAGAGACCCCGGTCGAGCTGGCCCTCTGAAATCATATAGGCGCCCCATGCGATAAACAGCATGGCCATGAGCGATACGACAACATCGGACAATGCGGGCGAGACCTGATGATAGTAATGCCCGCGATAGGTATTCTGATACAGTTTTTCGTTAATCGAATTGAAACGCATCTCTTCGAACTTTTCCATAGCAAAAGCGCGAATAACGCGAATGCCCGATATGATTTCCTGTAAATGAGCCATCATATCGGCGAGGCGCTCTTGCTGGCCGAGTGCCGCTTTTCTTACTTTCAAGGCGATACGATTCACAGGCGACATGACCAGGGGAACGCCGAGCAAAAGGACGAGTAACATCTCCCATGAAATCATGGCAAGAAGAGCAAGATGCGTGAAAATATACAGGAGATTGGTGATACCTTCTTGAAACTCGACGGATAACGATCTCGATACGAGCTGCACATCGTTCAAAATGCGGCTCATGAGAAACCCCGTGCGCCCCTGCTCGAAATAGGCGATACTGAGATCGCCGAATTTGCGATAGAGATCCATACGCAGATCGCGAGCAGCGTAGGCGCCGGCAGTGCCGATGAAATAGATCGTCAGCGTAAGACAGATAAGCTTAACGATATAGACAGGAAGGATGAACTTCGCGAGAAAGAATATAAGATCCCGGCTATTCATCGCCGCGGCCTTTTCATTTGCCGCAATTTTCAGTCCGGTAATACGTGCGGCCAGGCTCACATGCAGGGGCTGATCTCTGCCAGCCTCATAATCAGCGTAGTTGGTTTTCTCTTCGCCGCCGATATCAAATAATACGACCTTTTCATCAGAACCGAGCGCATTGAAGATCGGGACAAACGAAGTCAATGAGACGAGGTTCGTCAGTGAGACGATGAGCGACAGAAAGACGCCGATCAGCACCCTGAAGCGATACCGTAGCAGATAACGGAAGATGCGCGGAATGGCTCCCTTCATCTCCTGGCCTCAGAATCGATAGTCCCCGATTCCAAAAACGAAATTGAATTTGCTATCGCCGGGAATAGGCGCCCACCGACCATTATTGTAGGCCATCTTCTGAGCCATAAACAGACGAATCGGCAGAACGGGAATCTGGACGCGCAGACCGAATCCCCACGACCAGAGCATTCGATCGAGCGATAGGTTGCGCTGCGTCAGCACGGCCCGTCTCGGGTCGTTCCAATCATAATAGTTGTCGTATGGATACTTATTGTAGTTCACGAGGTTGTGAGTCTGCCTGAACCAAACCTCAAGAGGCGGTCGACCTTCGGCATCCTTGCTGACGGCATCGTCATACTGCTGGACGTATTCAAGGTTATTGCCTGTCAGCTCCCCGAGATTGACGAATCCTGAACCGGCGTCAACGAAAAAGGTCCACCAGAGGGTACTGGGCTCGATGGGAAGACGCAGCTCAAGCGATCCGATCACGAGATGGTTGGATCCGCCGAACTGCCACCAGGGAGCCGGAAAATTCGGGTCATTGCGGTATTCATACCCCCGCAGCGATTCATAGCCACCGAGATACAATCGGTCTCCCGCTTCAAGGAAGGGGTTGATCGTCTTATCCTGATTCTTACCAAAAGGGGCTGTCTCATGCGTGAAGGTCGCCGAAACACGGGATTCTACAACAACGCGCCATCTTTTCAGGTTACGGGATTTAAACAGGCCATAGAAGGAATAGTCGATAGGCCAGAAGTAATGGGAACCCGTAATCTTGTAACGGTTGAAGTGGTCCTGCCCGCCGAGCATCTGACCTGCCATCTCGACCGAAAGGTCAAGGTTAAAGCCCGAAGTAGGATTAAAGACGTTATCGCGGGAATCAAATATCAGTCCGTTCGTAAAGCTCGACTTGAACTGCCATCCAAGGTTGGCGCGACGGATCACTTCGTCGTTTGCAAGCGAGGTGGGGCGAGAGGCCACAGACCAGGACGGACTGTAGCGATGATAGTGCGCCCAGTTTACAAGAAAACTATGTGATACGCCGACTCCGAGTCCCATCGCATTGATGTCGTAACTGGCGCCTTCAAACATATCGTTTGAATCGTTGGAAACGGTAAGCGCCGTGGTCGGTATGCGGTAAGAGCTGTAAACCGCAGAAAGACTCAACGCCCACGGAGACGGGAAACCGCGATAACACTCTTCTTCACGCTCGATGCGGGAGCGCATCAGCGTACGAATTCGCATCTTGATGCGGTCGAGAACGATGACCGGCGCTGTTTTCGCGTTCTTTCCAAGCGATGCCGTCTCTTCGTCGATGATGCTTTTCACGACCTTGCCAAGGCTCTCGTTTTCACTGCGCAGGCTATCGGTTAAAACATTCAACTCAAGCAGACCTGGAGCCTCATCGAATCCACGCTGTTTATTATACCAATAACGTCCTGTAATACCGTCGCAGGATTCGTAGATCCAGGGCTCGATCCACGTCGTGCTGATCTGCCTCGTCGTCGGACCGTACTGTAGCTTACCCGATAGACGCTGGCCCGTACCAAACAGGTTGTTTTCGCCAAGTTCGGTATACACCGAGAATCCGGACGCCGTCCCGTAGGTTCCGCCCAGGGTAATCGTTCCCGTCGGCTGTTCGATGACAGAGATAACCAGGTTCATCTTCTTGTCGTCTGAACCCGGACGCATATCGAGGTTAACCTCTTTAAAGTAGCCGAGGTTAAAGACTTTTTCACGGCTGCGTTCGACAAGCGCCGAATTGAAAAGCTGTCCTTCTTTGATCAGAAGCTCGCGACGGATGACGTTTTCCTGCGTCTTCTTCATGCCTTTGACGATGATATTTTCGATATAGGCAAGATTATTCTCACGCACAACAAAGTGCACATGACGCAGAATACGCCCGCGCATCTTGGGATCATCTTTCAGAAGTTCACGCAGGCGACCGATATCGATGCTCTTGCCGATGTCAGCGCACTGACGGCTATCGTCAGTCGTCGGATTCTTAATCGACTGGCAGGCTTCATATTTATTCAGGTTTTCTTCGGTGAGCGGAATGTTCGTGTAATAGGGCTGTATCTGCGCAAAAACATAGCCATGCGTAGAATAGGCCTGCTGCAAAGTATTACGATCACGGAAATATTTCCCTTCATCGAAAACCTGGCCGGCATCGGAAGGTTCGAATTCGAGAAAGCTGATAAGCTGATCGGCGGTGAATACGGGATTCATATGCTCCCGCCCCTTCTTCTTACGCTCCTTCGGATTGAACTCTTCGTTGATACCCGCCGGATCATGCTCGAGAGAGTAACCGCCGAAATAGCGAATGTCGCCTTCAATCAGTCTGTAGGTTACGACGACAACCCGACCATCTTCAGGTTTCTTCGGATTGCGCCAGCGAATCTCATAGCCCGTTCCTGCCGGATCGATCTCGGCGTTTACGTAGCCGAGCGTTTTCGCATAGGCGAGGATCTTGAATTTGTCTTCCTCAAATTTCGATTCGCGAAAGATGCCGTCTTCGAGAAAACCTTCTTCTTTCTGCTCCAGAATATCGAGTAGCTCAACCGGACTGATCTTTTTGGTGCCGGTGATGTTGATTCGCGTGATGGGGATGTTCTGACCTTCGTCGACCAGATAGGTAATCGTTATCTCGCCAGGAGATAGCTCCTCGGAACGCACCCACAGCTCGGCCAGCAGAAAGCCTTCGTCTCGATACTTTTCTTTAAGCAGTTCGATACCGTCAAGGGCCTGTTGTTCATGGAAGACATCGCCTTCTTTGAAAGGCAATACCGTCTTCAGATCGGCCTCATACAGCTCCTGTTCGCCGACAAAAATGATCTCTTTAATTCGGGGAAGTTCATCAAGGATTACGGAAAGCAGTACTGTTCCATCGGACAGCAGTTTGGCCCGAATCTCAACGTCCTCAAAATCGCCCGTTGCGAAGAGGTTCTTCACCGCCTCATTCAGAGCGTCCTCTTTTAATACATCGCCGCGACGGAACGGCAGGGCATCATACACGCGATCCTCGGAAACGGAGACAAGGCCGTAAAGATCGATCTTCGAGATCTTTTTTCCGACGAAGTTTTTGCGCTCGGAATGAACAGGCAGAAAAACCATGACCAGCATCGAAGCCGTCAGGAAAGTAGCCGTTGCAAAGCGCAGTGAAAGAAGATTTTTCAGGTAGGATTTCAAAAAGTCCGCCAATTCTGACTCTGTTTCAAACAGAAATCCGGATCGGGGTCATGGCAGCAACTTAAAAAAAGGGGGGGCGAAGCCCCCGGTCAGCAACATGGAACGTAAAAAATTCTCAAGGCTCGGCGACAGAGAGCAACCCGCGCACGTGCTGCATGAGAGCGGGGTCGCTACCGCCAAGCATCCGGGCGAGTTCACGCAACCGCTCCTCGCCGCTCAGCCGCTCCACGCGAGAATACGTGCGGGAATTGCGACTGTGCTTCGAGATGCGAAAATGGAACCGGCCCAGAGAGGCGATCTGATGCAGGTGCGTAATAACGATCACCTGACTGCGCTCAGAAAGCTCTTTCAGCCGCTGGCCGATCGTATGAGCGACCTCGCCACCGACGCCTGTATCGACTTCATCAAAGACCATCGTTGCAGGCGACTGTCGATCCAGGATGACGCTCTTTAAGGCCAGCGTGATACGCGAGAGCTCGCCCCCGCTCGCGATCTTTCTAAGCGGCTGCAACGCCTCGCCTTCATTCGCATTAAAAAAGAATTCGATCAGATCAAAGCCCTTCTCGTGCACAACAAAGCGTTCCTCGGAATCGGTGGCGCATTCTCGCGAAACAGAGACCTGGATGCGAGCCCCGGGCATGCCGAGGCCGGCCAGCTCAGATGATAGCTTCTCTTCAAGAGAGGGGATAACGGATCGGCGCCGGATTGACAGCTCTCCTGCGAGTTCTTGTAGATCGGCTTCGGTGGCTGACATCTCGGATTTCAGAAGCGCTGCCTCTTCTTCGCTCATCTCTATAGAAGCAAGCTCACGCAGAAAGGAATCCCGCTTCTGTAGCACGAGCGTCGTCGTTCCGCCATATTTCTTATGCAAGCGCCTGTAGGCCTGCAATCGCTCTTCGACATCCTCAAGACGCTCCGGAGAAAACTGTAGCCTCTGACGCTGTTCACGCAGGAACTCGACTACGGCCTCCAGCTGATAGACGCTCTGACGTATCATGCTCAACTTTTCTTCATAAGACCCTCTCGTCGCATCTCTGGAGTCGCCTGCCCGGCCCTCAACAGACGAAGAAAGGTTGCCGACAAAGAGCTCACCATGCCTGTCAAGCAGACGCTCCACCTGCTCTAATCCCGTAAGTACGGCATGATCGTCTTCATAGAGTAGATTATAGGCCTCAGCCAGGTCCTGGAACACACGACCGGAGTTCTGCATCAGAGCCTTCTCGTTTGTAAGAGCCTCAAACTCACCTTCGGCGGGTTCAAGGTCTTCAATCTCGTCTATTGCAAATCGTAAGAAGTCGAGCCTCTGCTGCTTCTCTTCTTCTTCCATAGACACTGAGCGCAGGCGTTTGCGAATCTCGGTTAGCCTCTGGAACATACGCATGACGCGATCACGCAGCTCCTCGGTACCGGCATAGCTATCGAGAAAATCGAGATGATGAGCCGGATCAAGCAGCCGCTGGTGGTCGTGCTGCCCGTGGATCTCGACAAGGCCGCTGCCGATTGATTTCAGGAGCGGGCCGGTAACATTGACGCCATTCACAAGAGAGCGCGGACGTCCGGTCAGATAAAGCTCTCGCCGGAGAGTCACAAGCCCATCGGAGACGGGAATATCATGCTCGGCCAGAAGATGCAGCAGCTCTTTCTGAAAGGAAGCGTCAAACTCGGCCTCGATGAGGGCACGCGAACTGCCGTTCCGGATGAAACCCGTGGCCGCCCGCGCCCCCAGTGCCATCTGTAGAGCCTGTAGCAATAACGACTTACCGGAGCCCGTCTCACCTGTGATGGTGTTCAAGCCCTGCCCCGGCCGGAAACGTGCATTTTCGACAATGCCGAAATTCTCGATGCGCAGTTCAACTAACATGCACACAAATAAATACGTAACAAATATATGGCAATCAAATTTTCTATGGTCGTGGATTTTCCGGTACGCTCGAGGGTAGAAGGAACAAAAAAACCGCAGAGGACTCAAAGGGCACAGAGAAATCTGAGAACCAGCAAGGGACCTTCATAGAGCCTTAGAAGGCTGCTTTTTCAGCAGCCTTCTATAGTTCCGAATCCGCGTGAGCTCTCTGTGTTCCGGAATCTCTGCGCGGCAAAGGGGCTCGACCCAAAACCCCTGCGAAAAAAATAGGATCGTAATGAGACCGGATCTCGCCAAAGACCGCCAGAAATGGCTTCGCTTCGTTCGCTTCAGTCACATCCTGTGGATCCTGACCCTGATCACGATGGTGCTCGGCCCTTATGTTCGCGCCGAAGACGCCGGCCTTGCCTGCCCTGACTGGCCGCTCTGCTTTGGCCATGTCGTTCCGCCGTACGAATACAGGGTTTATCTTGAATTCATTCACCGCGTCGTTGCCGGTTTCATGGGATTGGTTTTTCTCGGATGGCTCTTCTATTTGATCTCTGTACCGAGCATCCGCCGTACCTTTATCAGACCCGCTCTGCTGGCCTTTGTACTGCTTGCCGTACAGATCCTGCTCGGAGGCGCCACCATCACCGAGCTGCTCAATCCTTACGTCGTAAAATCCCATCTGCTTAACGCCATCCTCTATCTTGCCGTTCTTCTCTATATATGGAAGAAGGGACGGGCGATCGTGTCAGATGCGCCGGCACCGATGGCCGTGCCGCCCCGCTGGCTGCAAACGGTCGTGCTTGTCGCCATTTTCTTTCAGATCTTTCTCGGCGGACGGGTCAGCACCAACCTTGTCGGCGAGGTATGCATGGAGTTCCCGGCCTGCTACGTACAGCATGTGGAGGTCGACGGAGAGGTAGTGGCGAAAACCGTATATTTTCCGTCCATGCACGATCGCCCCTACGAGATGCATATGTCGCATCGTTATATGGGTTATACACTCGTCATCCTCGTCGCCCTGCTTGCATCGTGGAGCATCGGGACGATTCTCGCCGCGCGAAACGGCCTTCTTCTTGCGCTGCTGCTCGTTCAGATCGCTCTCGGCGCCTTCAACGTAAAATGGTCGTTACCCGTTCCCGTGACGGTTATGCATTCGTTCACCGCCATCGTGCTCTTTATGGTGGCCTGGTTGAACCTGCTTGAATTCCGGTATCATGAGCATGATTCGCATACCTGAAATCAAGGCTCTCTATCAGCTTTTCAAGCCGGGTCTTGCGCTTTCGATCGTGCTGACCGTGCTGCCGGCGCTTTTTTCGTCGACGGTCATGCCCGATATCGGCACCATTCTCGGCGCCATCATCGGCACGCTGCTTTCGGCGATGGCCGCCTTCGGCTACAATCAGATCGTCGAACAGCATCGCGACGCGAAGATGGAACGCACCCGACATCGCATCCTCGTTACGGGCCAGGCGAACCCCTATACCGTTTACATCGTCTCTTCAAGCCTTCTCGGCGGAGGATTACTGATCCTCGGTATGTATGCCGGTCCGCTTGCGATGGTTTTTTCGCTTCTTTCGTTTCTAATCTACGTTTTCGTTTATACGATCTGGCTGAAGCCTCGATCGACGACAAACACGCTCATAGGCGGCATCTCAGGCGCCGTCGGACCGCTCATCGGAGAATCGGCCGCAAAAGGCTACGTTACGGAGTACGGCTGGCTGCTCTTTCTCTTTCTCTTTCTGTGGCAGCCGCCGCATTTCTGGGCACTGGCCTGCTACCGAAAAGACGATTATGCTCGCGGCGGTTTCGCCATGCTTCCGGTAGTACGCGGCGTCCGCTATACGTCCATTCAGATGGTTCTCTATCAGCTGATGTTTACGGCTCTGATGATCGCCAGCTTTTATCCGCTCGGCTACACCGATCTTCCGTTCGCCCTGACGGCCGTGCCTTTCTCGGTCTTTGTTCTCGTTTATATGATCCGTTTCGTCAGATCACAGGACATGAAGCACGCCCGCACGGCCTTTTTTCTGACCATCTTTCACAATCTGATCTGGCATGCGGCGTTAACCTTCGAGCAGCTCTACCGCCACCTCTCCTGATCTCAGGACCAGGAGATAGCCGGCGGCATCTGCGGCTAACTCCATAAAGACGCGCAGCCGCCGATCAGAACCGCGACAGACGTACGCCTTCGGCCAGCAGATCGGCGACGCGACGCATGCTTTCGCCTGTGCCGATGGAGATGCGCACAAAACGTTTGATACGCTCCGCCGAGAAATGACGCACGAGAATGTTATGATCGAGCAGGTAGTCGTACACGGCTCTGCCCTCCCCTGACGGAGGAGCGGCAAAGACGAAGTTCGCCTTCGACGGCAGAACGTCAAAGCCCATATTCGTTAGCGACTGCATGAAGACATCGCGCACCCGACAGATCTCGGCTGTATGCTCTTCGATAACGGGAAGATGTTTCAGAGCGGCCAGAGCGGCTGCCTGGGCGAGCGCAGAAAGGTTATACGAATCGCGCAGCTTGTCGATCTCGCGAATCAGATCGGGATGAGCGATCAACCATCCGATGCGCATACCGGCCAGGCTGTAGGCCTTCGAGAAGGTGCTGCATACCATGAGATGGGCGATACGGCCGGCGTCGCGCATCACGCTCTCCGTTCCAAAGGCGGTGTAGGCCTCATCGACGAGAACGGGGCGGTTCCAGCGGTCTGCAAAATCGAGCAGATCGCTCCGGCTAACCTCCATCCCCGTCGGAGCGTTTGGATTCGTGATCACGGCCAGCTTCGCACTCGACAGAAGCATCGAATCAAGATCGGCCGTCCAGTCCTCTTTCAGCGGAATACGTTGCAGGGACGTCTGAAACATCTCAGCGAGCACGGGATAAAGCGAGTAAGAAGGATCAAGAACGACCGCTTCGTCGTCGGGGCCGAGAAAGATCTGAAACAGCAATCGCAGAATCTCATCCGACCCGTTACCTATGAATACGGATTCGGCTCCGCAACCATACAGATCGCCGATACGCTCTCGCAAAGCCGATGAATCGGGGCTCGGATACAGATGCAGCCGGTTGCGATGCAGTTCCGCTTCGAGGTCGGCTAATGCAGCCGGAGGAAGAGGAAACGGGTTTTCGTTCGTATTGAGCTTGAGGATCTGCCTGTCGTTCAGCTGCAAACCCGGCACATAGCCTGTCATCGCGCGCACATGGGGCACGACAAAATCTCGAATATCCGGAGCCATGAGCCGTCTTCTCTCAGCCCCGGATACGATCTATCGAATTTTCAGGGAATCGACAGATGCGAGAAAACCAGGAATACTACCACAGAGGACCGGAGGACACAGAGTGAATGAGAAATGCAGAAGAGCTAATCTCTCTCTTCTCAGTGCGCCCTGAGTCCTCCGAGGTTTATCTCCTCCTCAGTCGAACTTCGGACGCTTGCCTGCCTTCAGGGCGGCAAAGGCTCCCTGGCATTCCGGCAGCACCATCAGCTTCTCGATCTCGTCCAGATCCTGCTCGATCAGTCGCTCGAAGTGATCCCGTGGAATCCAGTGAGCGGCGTTCTTCTTGAGAGAAAGCAACGACGTGCGCGGAAGCCCGGCGATCTTTTTCGCCATCGCCTCGGCCTTCTTAACCGTCGTCTCGTCGTCCTCGCAGATCTCGTCGACGATGTTGTAGCGCAGGCATTCCTCGGCCTTGAAAAGGTTACCCGTAAGCACGGTTTGAAGAACGTTCTGGTAGCCGATTTTGCGGGAGAGGATCTCAAGGCCCGAAGACGGAACCGTCATAGCGAGATTCACTTCCGTAAAACCGATCCGAGCCTTCTTCATGCTCATGAATCGAAAATCGCTGTAGGCGGCGATGAAGGCGCCTCCTCCGGCTGCGTATCCGGTAATGAGCGAAATCGTCGGAAGCGGAAAAAAGAACTGATCGGCGCCCATAACAAGAAGGGCCTTGAAGCTTGCTCTGATCTTATCTTTTGGAGCTCCAAGAAAAACGTCAGGATTGAAGCCGTTTGAGAAGAATCCCTCTTTTGCGGAGCGGATGACCATCACACGAGCCTCGGATTTTTCGACCTCGTTCATGGCATTGCGAAACGAGGTAAGAAAGCGATCGTCGATCGTATTCTTGTCGTCGCCGTCCATGATGAGGTTTGCAATACGTCCGTCGTATTGCAGTCGGATTGGATCGGACATGATTCTCTCCCGAAACATTGATTTATCTGTCAATTTTTCGGGCCCTGCCGAAGAAAGAAACTCGAAAAAGAAGGCGGAAACCGGGTGAACCGCTGAGGACGCGGAGGAGATAGAGGGAACCTCTGAGAGCTCAGAGAGCGCGGAGAAAGCCAGAAGAGGGTGAACCACGGAGGAGATCATGAGGGGCGTTACGTGATGATAGCGCCTCATCGCTTCTGGCAGCAAAATGTGAATGCAGGATTCGGGAAAATCCTTGTTCCGCGAAAAGCGCGAAAGACGCAAACCTCGAATACTGGAATGGAACGACCAACCTATACAGCTATAAGCAAAGCGAGAAGAATGCAGCGGTTTCAATCCATGCTCCTGGCCTTCTTTCGCGCTTTTCGCGTATTTCGCGGTCAAAAAACTCTTCCTCTTCTCTCTTCCCCCGTGCCTCCGTGGTCATTTTTTTCTTCTCTTCGCCGGGCGCAGAGAAAGCCGAAGAGAGTGAACCACGGAGGCATGAACGGGCTTTGCGTAAGAATCACGTCTCATCGCTTCGGTTAGATGGGCGAATATGTGGAGAAGGAAAACCGTTTGACCGCGAAAAGCGCGAAAGACGCGAACCTCGATTATTGGAATTGAATGGTCATCCGGTGCAGGCAACAAGTGAACCGCTATATTACAGTGAGCTCAATCCATGCTCCTGGTTTTCTTTCGCGCCTTTCGCGTATTTCGCGATCAAGAAACTCTCCCTCTTCTCTCTGTGTTCTCGGCGACCTCTGTGGTTATTTCTTCTTCTCTTCGCCGCGAGAAAGCCAGAAAAGTGTTAACCACGAAGAACACCGAGGGCACGAAGGAAATCATAAGAGGGCGGCGAAATATTAACGTCTCATTGCTTCTACACAACAAGCTCGCCAAGCGGAGCCGGCTGGCCTGTGAGGTAACCCTGCACGCTACGGCATCCGTTTTCGATCAGGAAGTTCATCTGCTCCGTCGTCTCAACGCCTTCGGCGACCGTTTCAAGTTCCAGCGTGGAGGCGATGTCAAGCGCCAGACGCACGATCTCTCGTGATTTGCGATTCTCGCCGATACGTCCGATGAAACTGCGGTCGATCTTGATCATGTCGACGGGCAGTTGCATGAGATAGTTGAGAGAGGAGTGCCCGGTGCCAAAATCATCGAGGGCGATGCGGAATCCCATCTCTTTCAGAGCCTGCAGCTTGCGACAGGACTCTTCAAAGAACTGAACGGCTGCCGTTTCGGTGATCTCAAGCACGATGCGGCTTGGGTCGATCTTGCGCGCCTCGACGCGTTCTCTGATAAACTCAAGAAAGGCGGGGTTATGCAGAAGCTTGCCCGAAACGTTGACAGAGACCTCCGGAATCGCGCTACCGGTCGCCCGTAGATCTTCGCTGACGCGTTCAAAAACAAACTCCGTTAGCCGCTGAATCATGCCTGCCTTTTCAGCAGATGGAATAAAGCGAGAGGGAGAGATCCATCCGCGCTCCGGGTGATTCCATCGCAGAAGCGCCTCCATACCAAGCACCCTGCGCGAGAGCGGATCGACCTGCGGCTGATAGTGAACCTGCATATTTACGAAACGATTCTGTATCTCGGTCTGTAGAAGGGCCTGGATTTCAAGAGAATATATTACCTCACGGTCCAGCTCGTAGTTAAAGAGGGCGAAGGCCGACCCTTCCATCTGCTTCGCTCTGTACATCGCCTGATCGGCCTGACGTATCAGGTCCGGAGGATCTTTCGCGTCGGCCGGATAGCAGCTGACGCCGATACTTGCCTGCAAGAAGACCTCGACTTCCTCAACGGGGAACGGCGCCTCAAAGGCCTGGACGATGCGCTGACAGACGACCTGAATATCCGATATATTCTCGAAGTTTTCTACAAGTATCAGGAACTCATCGCCGCCAAGCCTTGAGACCGTATCTTCGGGACGCAGCGCCTGCCGCAATCGAGAGGCTGCTTCGTGGATGAGCTCGTCGCCTGCCCGATGACCGAAGGTATCGTTGATCAGCTTGAATCGGTCGAGATCGATAAAAAGCACGGCCAGCGACGTCTGCTCCCGCTGCGCATGACGCAGGGCCGTTCGCAGACGATCATAGAAAAGGTTCCGGTTCGGCAGGCCGGTTAACGTATCATAATAGGCCATATCGGTAAGCATGGTCTCGGCCTGTCGGCGTCTGAAATATTCGCCAAGCTGAGAACCGACATCGGTTAAAGCAGCCAGGGTTTCCGCATCCTGCGCTTCGGGCGCCGCTTTATACACGAGGATGATGCCGTCCAGACCGCGTCCCGAGGCCATGACCGGGCAGGCAAGAGCTGCTTCAAACGGTCGACTATCGGGAAGAACCCACGAAAAAAGCGGGTTATTCTGCAGGTTCGTGAAAAACGTGCTACGACGGCGATGCTCGACCACGGCGACAAATCCACGGCCTGCCGGCGTCTTCGCAGCTATCATATTTGCATCTACGTCGTCGACGGACCACCGATGCGTTCTCTCATACTCGTCGGGCTTCTTAGCCCAGTATTCGACGATGCAGGCGCCCATGTGCCTGCCGATCGCATGCAATACGGGCAGAAGCCCATCCGGCGACCATGTACCAAGAAGAAGCTCCGAAATCTCAAAGCGCATACGTAGCAAACGTTCCGCCTTGCGGCGCCAGGTAACATCGCGTCCGGTCGATACGAAATGCGTTACCTGTCCTTCTGCGTCGATGATGGGCGTGATGATCTTTTCTTCAAAGTAGAAGGTGCCGTCTTTCTTTCGGTTGATAACCTCTCCATGATACGTCTGACCTATCGAAATGGTTTGCCACAAATTTGAATAGTAGTCGGAATCATGGTAACGTGAACGCAGAATGGACGGAGTCCGTCCCCTTACCTCTTCGACTGCGTAGCCCGTAATCTTTTCAAAAGATCGATTCACATACTGGATACTGCCCGAAGAATCTGTGATGACGACGATATCGTCGGTGTCGTCAAGCACAGCTTGCAGAAGCCTCGGGTCGACGTTGGTTGCGCGAAGATGATCCATATGGGCTCCTCTAAGAATCCGTGTTGAGGCGGGTTCTTTCTCTATCTGCTTCCCCGGCTGCGACAGCCTGCTCTTCCTGAGTTTGCAGCAGCATTCGATCCAGACTGATCGATAAGCTGGTTCGCTTTATGTAAGGCCCGCTGACGGAGCCTCTACAATAAGACGCTTAAATAGCTAAATTTTCTCAACTTTTCGCGGCAACGAAATAAATCAGGAATCATTCTCAGAATGTCCAGCGGATTCCAGCTCCGTAGACGGCTTCCATCGTACCTGGTGTACCGAAAAGCACCGGCTCAGGGCGTGCCTCGATCTCTCCGAAAGGGCGATCGTCATGCTTCAGGGAGCGATAGAGATAGTAGGCGGCGCCGAAAAGCGAGATCGCTCCCAGGCCGGCCAGAACCCTTCCGCTTCGCTCCCATTTCAGCGCCCTGAGGCGAGCATCCTCAAAGGTCTGATACTGGATCAGGCCATAAGAGGGATCTGGATAGAAATACGGAAGCCACGGTGATCGTATGGAATCGCGGATCTCGTTGGCCCGCACATTCGTATACGCCCATCCCATACCGAAGGCGACGCTCTGCAAAAAAAGCCCCAGCGACATATCGTCGTAGGTCCAGTCCTGGATGGCGTAACCGGGATCTGTATAGTATTCAACCGTATCGCCCGGCTTGAGCTGCGCCACGACATCGACCGGGGTTTCGTCTTTCAGCTCGACGCCGTAAAAGCCGTCGATATAGCCCTTCGCAGAAACCCTCACCCTGTGCACGCCAGGCGCAAGATCGACGCGACGCAGCGGCGTTTTGCCGAGGTATTCATGGTTCAAGTAAACATCGGCGCCGTCGGGTACCGACACGACCGATAGAATGGAGCGACCACGATACGTGTTGCACGGCGCCTGAACGTTGACGCTGTCGCCTGGCTTCCATTCCTGCCGATAGATGTTACAGCCATCCTGCTCGACGCGAACGTCGATCTTTGCGCCGGGCACGCGAACCTCAACAGGCGTCTTGCCCGCATAGGCGCCGTTTAAAAAGACAAAGCCCTGTCGGGCGCTGCGGATGCGCAGCCGATGCGGATTTGCAGCGCGTATCTTTTCATCAAGCGCACGTGCCGGCGTGCTGAAATCGGTGCCTTCGTAGGGGTTATCGGCGCGTAACGTGAACGTGTGCGACCAGAGAACGTCTTTCTTCTCAAACGAACGCAGATATAGCCTGACGATGATTTTCTCGGGCCTCTTCTCTTCGAGAAGCTTCTTCCATTGAGCGGGCAACTCTCTGCCCTCGAACTGCTTGCGCAGCTCGGCAGTGATACGAATGCGGCGGCCCTGTGCATCGACGTATTCAGGATCGGGCACAGGCTCATACTCCACCGTTCCGTAGACGAACCATTCCGCGCCGTAGCGTACGGCCGTCTCGGCCGGATCAGCGCTCTGCAGCTCCGCCTCTTTCGCCGGTATCAGCGATAGCTCAGCCGGAATGCCGCGCTGCTTTTCACGCAATGCCGCCGATCGAAAATCAAGAAGAGATGCCGTTAAAAGAACCGGCCCGCTCTGCTGCTGCGGCTCAGCTACAGGCCCTGCCGGTGTAAGCGAACGCTCCGTAAGCGCCGGGCCTTCGATTAAAAAATTCGTGCGAATGCCCGAGAAGATCAACGTCGGAATACCGTAGGATAAATAATCCAGCTCCTTTTCGCCCGTCTGATTCTTCAACGGAATAAAAAGCAGCTTTCGCGTGCGACGCTCTGAAGTCAGATGCCTTGCATCATCGGGCACAGGCTCCGCCTGAAGAATAACCGGAGAGAATAATAGGAAAAGCGCGGTAGCGAGAAGCCCGCCGCACGTTGACCTCGTTAACAATGCCATCATGTAAGACCGAGATGCTCTCGCCTCAAAGAGCCGCACGGTCCTCCATCCTTACCGATACGATTTTCGAAACGCCTGCCTCTTCCTGGGTAACGCCGAAGATCGCATTGGATTTCGACATCGTCAGCTTGTTATGCGTGATGATGATGAACTGCGATCGTGACGAAAAGCCCGAGAGCATCTTCAAAAAGCGCTGCACGTTCTGATCGTCAAGCGGAGCGTCGATCTCGTCAAGAAGACAGAACGGCGACGGACGTACAAGATAAGTCGCAAACATGAGGGCGATGGCCGTCATGTTCTGCTCTCCACCCGACAGAAGAGATAGCGATGAGTTCTTTTTACCGGGAGGCTGCACCATGATCTGAATGCCGCAGTTCAGGGCGTTCTCGGGCTCGGTCAGAGTCAGCGTCGCCTTCCCGCCGCCGAACAGGCTCTGAAAGACGCCGACGAAGTTATTCTGAATCCGTTCAAAGACGTCGAGAAAGATCGCCTTCGATTTCTCGTCGATCTTCTCGATAATATCGCGGATGTTCTTCTCGGAATCTTCGATATCCTTCTTCTGCTTGAGAAGCTCTTCAAGCGCGATCTTACTGCGTTCGAACTCTTCGATGGCAAGGGCGTTGAACTGACCGAGTGCCTGGATCTCGGCCTTGATGCGCCGGAACTCGGATTCTTCGTCTTCTATTCGCAGACGCTTCTTCTCGCATTTCTCGTAAAGCTCGCCCGGACTGAACTGAAAATCGTTATACAGCTCTTCTTCAAGAGACATCAGGGCGACTCTGATATTCTCTTCAGCCCGCTCGCGCGACGAGATTTCGGGGATCAGACGATCGATGCTTTCGCGCTCTTTACCGGCCTGCTTGCGCAGATCAAGGATTTGATCGCGAAGGCGTGAGACGTTCTTCTGCATGCCGAGCAGATTCTTGTTCAGTTCGGCCGACGATTTCTTGAGATTCTTCGCGTCTTCGCGAAGCTTCCCCTTCTGCTCTTCAAGAGCCTGTAGCTGTCGGATGGCATCCTGCTCTTCTTCGGTCAGATACTTCAGTCGATCCAGAGAGCCGTCAATCTGAGCCTGGATGCTATCGCGCGCCTCGGCCGAACTGTTCTTGCGGGCGCGGAAATCACGCAGGTTCAGCTCCATCTCCATGCGTCGCTGCTTCTCTCGCTCAATTAGAAGAAGCAGCTCTTTGCGTTTCTCGTTCAAGGAACGTATCTCGATCTGGCTTTTCTCGCGACGCTCATCAAGCTCTTTCATGCGTCGATCGATCTCGTCCTTGCGCGAAAGCAGACCGGTTTCGCCAAAAAAAAGATCGCGGAACTCTCCTTCGATACGCTGATATTCGTCAAATTCAGAAAGCACGTCAGAAAGGCGGATCTTCGCAAGCAGCTTCGTCGCCGCGGTCGCATCGCCGGCGTTCAATTTCGCAAGGGCATCGTCGGCCAGGCCGGCCTTTGTCTGTAGCTGCGAGCGAATCGACTCGCCCACCTTGCGTCGTTTCTGCTCGCCTTCGCGCAGATCTTTCTGCCGATTCTCGATGCTGACGATGAGGTCTTCTGTTATAGAACGCAGCTCTTCAAGAAGGGACTTCTGCTCGCGATCCAACCCTTCGATTTGCTGAACCAGCTCTTCTTCTCTTACAAGAGTAAGACGGTATTTCTCTTCATGCCCCTGCAGCGCCTCGCTGCTCTTGCCGATGGCCACCTGAATCGTATCGATCTCCTGACCGAGATCGAGAACAAGCTGCAACGACTCCTGAAGCTTCTTCTCGATGGAGGCATGAAACTTCTTCTCGCCCTTAAAGCGATCGCGAATCTGTTCGAGCTTTCCCCGGCGGTCTTCGATATGCGTGTCGATTTCAGTCAGACGTTGAACCAGGGATTCGATCTGACCGATGGACTGATGATACTCGCGATCGAGATTCTGCATCGATTCCAGGTCGGCCTGATTGCGTTTCTCGAGTTCTTCGGCCTCAAGCTCGCGTGCGGTGATCTGTTCGAAGATCTGGTTCTTCTTTTCAAGAAGCTCGCGCAGCTTCTCAGCCGCCTTCTTTTCTTTCTCTTTGAGATCGACATGCTTCAGGTAACGCAGGTTCACGTCATGTAAATCGAGGCGCTCTTTCAGCTTCAGATACTCGCGCGTCTTACGGGCCTGTTTATCAAGATGCGATAGTTCCTTTTCTTTCTCGCGCAGGATGTCGTTCAGACGCAGCATGTTCTGCCGCGTATCTTCGAGCTTCTTCTGCGTTTCCATCTTCTCGGCCTTGAAGCGCGAGATGCCGGCCGCCTCGTCGAAAAGCGATCGACGTTCTTCGGGCGATGCCTTGAGAATCTCAGACATCCGACCCTGCTCCATGATCGAATAGGCCGTCTTACCGATGCCCGTATCCATGAGCATCTGATCGATCTCCCGGCGCGTCGCCCGCTTGCCGTTCAGGATGTATTCGCTGGGTGAACCCGGATAGATGCGACGACCGATCGCCACCTCGTCCATATCAAGCGGCAGGCCGCGATCGACGTTATCAAAGATGATTTCCACTTCGGCCATACCGGCCGGCTTGCGCGTCTCTGCTCCGAGAAAGATCACGTCTTCCATGCTTTTGCCGCGCAGAGCCCTGCCGGACTTTTCGCCCAGCACCCAGCGCACCGCATCGACGATATTCGACTTGCCGCATCCGTTCGGACCGACGATGGCCGTCATACCGTCTTGAGGACTGACAACGGTTTCGTCGGCAAAAGACTTGAAGCCGACCATTCTGATCTTTTTAACACGCATTGTTCAAGGAAGCCCGTATCATCGATTTCATTCGTATGGAATCTTTTCTTTTCTATTTCTTTTGATAGCGTACCCGCTTTTCGGCGGGCCGCCATTGCAACAGCCAATCACGATATGGCCATTCCGTGAGTTTTCACCGACCTGGATCAGGCTCGACTGAGCGGGCGAGCCGTCAAGCTCAGAAGCCCGACCAATCGACCAATTCGACCGCTCATCATTTCTTCCTCAGCACGCATTTTTTTCTTCCGTATCACGAATATGTCCCGTATTATGTCACATATCTGGGACATAAAGTCGCCGAAGCGTTCCCGGTTTCTTTCGGAGTCTTTTCGAGCCTTATTCTTTATAGAAGCCACTGTTGAGATAGCCGAAATAGAAAAATGGATACTGCAAGCATACTGAAGCGAAAGCCTTATTTGCATTCCCTTTTCGCAGGGGCAGGGACTTTTTACCGCTTTGAGACGGCACGAAGCGGCGAACGATTCGTCGTCGGATCGCGCCCGCTTGCCTCTCGCTTTGCTCCAGGCGATGAGGCGTCGCGGATGCTTGCCGCTTACAGGCCGCAGCGCATCCTTGTAGTTTCCGGAGCCGGCAATCCGCTTGTGATCGAACGATTGCTACGGCTCAGATCAGAGACGCAAATCTGCATTCTTATCGATCACAGACAGGAGCTTCTGCGGTTCCTGGTTAACGAAGATGCCGCTGTTCGCGAATTCGCCGCCACGCCGAACTGTCATATCTTTTCGCCTTCCATGCTCGACTCTCTGTGGAGTTACCTGGCCGGCCTGCCGGTGGACGGGTTTCGCGGCGTAACCATGATCCGTCATCCGGGCAGCATGTCTGACGACCCTTCTTTCTATAGAGAAGTCGAAGGTCGGATTCACGGATTTCTGAAATCAGGGTTAAGCGACCTTCTTACAAGATTTGAATTCGAATCGCTGTGGCTGCGCAACACGCTTCTCAATCTGCGCTTCCTGCCGCCGCACGATTCCGTTCGGGAGCAATCGCCCACGCCGCAATCCGGCTCATCCCCGGAACGATCGACTCAGCTTCCCGCATCGCCCGCTCTGCTTGCGCACTGGCAGGGCTGCTGGAAGGGTCCGGCTCTGCTTGTCGGCGCCGGGCCGTCGCTGCGCGAATCCCTGCCGCTTATCAAGGCGCTCGCACCGCACTGTCTGATTGTCGCCTGTGATACCGCTCTCAAGCCTCTTCTGCGTAGCGGCATCCGTCCGCAGATCGTTCATGTGCTCGATGCCCAGCCGCATACACTGCTTCATCTGCGCGGCGAAGATTTAACCGATACCGTAATCTTTGCCGATCTTGTCGTTCATCCTCATCTGCCCGAGAAGCTGCGTGCTCCGTTTGTCTTCTCGACGACGGCGAAATATTACTTCGACGCAGCGGGGCGCTCCGTGCAGCTACAGACGCCGGGGGCCGCTCTTGCGCAGATGCAATGTGGAGAGATCGGTTCATTACAGTCCGGCGGTTCGGTGGCCACGTCGGCCTTTGATATGCTGCGTTTCTTAGAGGCGTCGGCGATTCTTCTCATCGGAACGGACATGGCGTGGACGCATCGCCAGCTGCACTGCGTGAGCACGCATCATTACGAGAAATGGGCCGGTACGCAGCATCGCCTGCAGAGCCTCGAGCATATCAATGAATCTCTGATGCAGCGACGGCAGCTGCAACCCGTCGAATCGGTGAACGGAGGCAGCACTTCAGGCGACCATGTTCTTGATCTCTACCGTCACTGGTTTGAAGAGAGCATCGGCAATCTGCCCGATCTTCCTGTATGGAATCTCACGGCAGACGGCGCTCTTATTAACGGGGCCTATCGTCCGGCCGCGCTGGATTCGCAGTCCGTGCTTGCAGAGTTGCGAGATCGACGACTGCTTTACAACGGCTCCGCTCAGCGTATATTTGCCGAAGCTCCGCCCGTAACCGAAAGACGCTCTGACATTCTGAATGCCTTCGCCCGCGACCTCGCTGAGTTCTTTTCAACAGAGCCTACCGACGAGACCCTATCAGAGTTCTTCGATCGTTATCCAGATGCCCTGGCCCTGCGCAAGAAGGCCGACTCATATATAAAACGCAATGCCGATCGGTTAACAAAGGAGCGCCGACAGGCCGTCATGCAGAAATATGTCGGCCGGGAGGTGCGACGACTGCGACGCTGGATGTACGGTAGATCAGGGGCCTGAGACGCAACGGACGGCGGCCGTGCCCGTCTTTCCCGAATCAGAGTAGCTTCCACCTGTATCAAAATTGATGGCCAGGGCGTTCAGCATGGATGAAGGGCTCGTCGTAGAAGACCAGAAAATGCCCGAGGTATTCGGGAAAGCCGACGCGTCAATCGCCGGAAACTCAGCCAATCGCAGTAGGGTCTCTAACTCCTGGATTGCCGGCAGGCGCCACCGACGACCGTCTTTGTTCAGGTTGTGGCAGTATTGTAAAGCGGAGGTCCAGTCCACAGCAGAAGGCGTGCCTGTACAGGCCTCTGTTTCATTCTGCCCTGCCGCACAGCGCGTGAAGACAAGTCCCGTATCGGCATCGCGAACTACACCTCCCGCTATTACAGCGAAGTTACCCGGATTGATAGAGGCGCCACTTACACAACGAATAGAATAGCCCGTACCGGACGTATAACTCATACCATAGTTGAAATCAAGGTACAGTGCCATTCCACCGGTCGTGCTCTCAGACCAAACTGGAACGGCTGCTCCGCCTGGAAAGGCTACCGTATCATAGTACGGTGGGGCCATTACATGAATCACCAGCGTTTTCAGATCGCGAATTGTCGGCACATGCCAGTCTGTCAATCCGCCAAACTGCCGGCTATTCAATGCGCTGCAATAACTCCGAGCAGTGGCAAGATCCGTTCCAACAGCGGGGCCGACACATGTCGATGTATTATCGGGACTGCCTCCGGTGCCCAGCAGGCAGCTCGTCCAGATCAATCCTGTTCCGTAGTCGATCGTAACCAGATCGCCGTTTGATTTCTGAATGGGAGCGCTGATAGACCGCGGCTTTGGTACTCCGACATAATCGGCATCCTGACCTGGATAAAGAGCGTTCTGGCAGGATACAGCGCTGCCCGTATCATAGCACTGGTTCTGCCCGGAATCAACGACGCGTCCCTGAGTCATCGCTCCGAATAAAAAGCCGATTCTCTCCAGGTCTTTCGAGAAATCAGCTTCTGCGCTGCAACCTGCGAGTAGAGAGAGGAGCGTCAGCATAACGGAAAAAGAGCGCATACTTACTGGGACGGCCTGCTCGGAAAGAATGGCGTTTTTTTTCCACGAGAGCCTTCGAAATTGTTAAGATAGCGTCTCAAGAGCAATTAGAAAGGCAGCCATAATGGTAGCCAGCTCCTCCTACAGGTGCCGCAACGCCAGACGGATGAGCTCCGATGCAGAAGCTCCGGGAGCCTCAGAGCGAGCAAGCAGAAGCGCCTTCTGCACCTGCGCCTCTTTATAGCCGAGCTGGACTAACGCCTGCTCGGCAAGCTCCGTCTCTTCGTCGGCGGCCGGCTTTTTCGTTTTCTGCTCTTCGGAGTCGAGAAGCTTGCGAAAGCGCTCTTTCTTCTGGTTTACCTCGAAGACAAGGCTTTCGGCCGTCTTCTTGCCGACGCGGGGGATGCGCGAAAGGGCGGCTGCATCGCCGCGCTCACAGAGATCAAGAAGGCCGCTCAGATCAAGATGTGAGAGCACCGAAAGGGCAAGCACGCTGCCGAATCCCTTCAGCGAAAGGATGGCGCCGAAAAGCTCTCGCTGCGAGGGCTGAAGAAATCCGTATAACCTTTGCTCTTCGGACGTGAAAAGATGATAGATATGCAGAAAGTGCTCGGCATCTTTTTTCTGCTGTAAGAATTCAAAAACATTCAGCGGAACGTTAACCTCATATTCGACGGAGCCGGCCAGCAGATAGACGCGTGACGCTCCGAAACGCTGCACCACTCCGCGAAGGCCCGATATCATGCGATCACTCCGGGCAGCGCCGAACCGGCTATGGCGCAGGCGATGGCATCGACCACGTCATCGGGACGAATCGGTTCTTTGATATCAAGCAGGCGCTCGACCATGATGCGAACGTCTTCTTTGGAGGCCTTTCCGCTTCCTGTTACGGCAAGCTTTACCTGCGCCGCCGTCGGCTCGATCACCTCGCATCCCGTAAAGCCGGCGGCGGCAAGCACGACGCCCCGAGCCTGAAAGACGCCCTCCGCCGTCGTCATGCTCTTGCCGGGATGAAAACGTTCGAGCACCATACGCTTCGGCATGAGACGCGAAGAGACGGCCATGAGCTGGTCGAATATGCGGTAGAGTCTTTTCGATAGCGGATCTTTACCCGACGTCTCGATCAATCCGTATTCAAGCAGGGTTAACGATCCCTTCGTATCGATGACGGCCCAGCCCGTCCGCCCGTAACCGGGGTCCACTCCAAGAATACGCATCTTGATACTCTCTTACGAGAGCGCCTCCATGATCTCGTCGCTCATCTGCATGTTATGATATACGGCCTGAACGTCGTCATGGTCTTCGAGCAGCTCAAGCAGCTTCATCGTCTTCGAGGCCTGTTCGGCGTCCACAGGCACCTCTGTGCCGTCAAGAGGCAGATACTTGATGCCCGACTCCTGAATCTCAAGGCCTGCCTTAACAAGGGCCTCGTTCACCGAGGCGAAATCGGCGGGAGCGGTCAGAACTTCAAAGCCGTCTTCGTCGACGCGCACGTCTTCAGCGCCGGATTCTATGGCAAGCTCCATAAGGCGGTCTTCATCGACGGCCTTTTTCTCGATGAGGATCTGTCCCTTCTGCATGAAAAGACGGGTGACGGCGTTCGATTCGGCAAGCGAGCCTCCGAAGCGATTGAGCATACTTTTGATTTCGGGCGTGGTGCGGCTCTTCTTATCGGTCATGGCCTCGACGATGACGCCGACTCCGCCCGGCGCATAGATCTCATAAAAGACGTCTTCGTAGGTAAGGCCTTCAAGTTCACCAGCGCCTTTCTTGACCGCACGCTCTATCGTATCGGTCGTCATGTTTGCCGATCGCGCCTTCGTCATGGCGATGCGCAGACGTGGATTGGCGTCAGGGTCTGAGCCGCCCAGCCTGGCGGAGACCATCAGCTCCTTCGAGAGTTTGGTAAAGATGCGTCCGCGGCGACGGTCCGCTCCGTCCTTACGATGTTTGATATTCGCCCACTTCGAATGTCCGGCCATGTGCCCCTCGACTGTAAAGAAATGCGTCTCAGAGCCGGCCGGCGTCGGGGACCGGATCTGAACCGTAAAGAAACAGATCGGTAACGGGCATCTATCTGGCAAATGCTTTTCAGCCGGAACGCTCTCAATCCTCGTCAGCGAGATAATCGAGGTCGTCGATGGGGCCGATGCCGGAGCGGATGAGCTTGAACTGATCGCCCTGCCCGTCAAGGATCGTCGTGTATTCGTTCTTGCGCGGACCGGCATCAAGCACGGCCTCAACCTGATAGCCGTAGATATCTTCAAGGGTTTCGGGCGAGGTGACGAAGGCCTCGACCTCACGCACGGACGTCGATACAAGCGGCACATCAAGCTGCTTCATCAACTCGATATGCAGAGGATGATCGACGATACGAATGCCCACCTCTTTGCGCTTGCCCATGCCGCGGCGATCCATGTCTTTGCTTGCCGGCAGAATAAACGTATAAGGGCCGGGCGTATGTTGCTTCATGAAGCGAAAAACGTAGTCGGGGATGTTCTTCGTAAAAAGGCCGGCCATCGAGATATCACGACAGAGAAGCGAAAGCGGCTGTTTCTCTGACATATCCTTGATGCGATACAGCGACGATATGGCCTTCGGATGCTCCAGATGGCAGATGAAGGCGTATACGGTATCGGTCGGAACGATATAGATCGCTCCGCGCGAAAGGCCGTCCAGCACCTTCTGGATCGTCCGCTTTTCCGGATTCACCGGATGACAGGGAAGGATCACGATTGCTCCTCTTCGGTTACATCGTGCTTGATCGGCCGACGGCGTCAATCGCTTCTGCAGCCATTCTCGCGGCAGTCGGACGATCCTCTTCGCGAAAAAGGACGGGAATAAGATCATCCACCGTCGGCTTCGAATGGCCCGGAATCTCGAACGACGTAGGCCCGCAATCCTGACAGAGACGCAGCCGGACCAGACGCTCCATCAGCGCCGGAGCCGCCTTGAGGACGCTTGCCGTGTCGCCGATGGCCTCGACTAAACGATAGAACATCGCATCGCCGATGATGCGCGTATACACCAGAGCGTCGCCCTCAGCGATATGCAGCGCCATCGTTTGCCAGCCTTTACTGCCATGCCTTTCGGCCTCTTCTTTATTAGCCTCTTTCTCTTTCGCACGACAGTCATACGACTGACATATCGTAGTCCCATAAAACGACGCATTCTGACTGTTCGGACGGCCGGTGCGTAGCGGATGAATCAGGCAGCCGGCACGCCCCTCTTCGATCCATCCGACGAAAGGACAGACATAGACCGTCGCATCATAACGTTCCAGCGATGCCTCGATCTCTTCTCGGGCAGAACGATAGGCGACAAGCGAGGCATGATCGGCCCTCCCTGCATCGGGACATTGAGAGGTGCGCTCCGATAAAAGATCGCGCAGCTGTTCTGCGCGCAATCGCAGGTTCAGCGTTCCGCAACAGGCGACGCAGGAGCTTTCATTCTGACACATCGACATGCATTTCAAGCTCAAACAAGGAGGATTTCAGCATCCCCTCTTCAAAAGAAAATCCGTCTGACAGATCGATCAACATCTTTCGTGAAGGAACATAAACACAGAGATGATGAGCGAAGGATTCGAGCTCTTTCTCAAGCGACGAAACCCTTGCATACGCGGGAAGAATGCGAATCGTCGACGTCTTCTGCCCGCGAAAGAGGATGGCCGGCCAGGCCGGGCCCGTATTCTGAAAGTACTCCACCCGCCCGAGAAGCGACAGGTCGACGAAAAGGTTTTCCAGTAGATATTGAAATGTGATGAGATAGGAGAGCTGCTCGGCCTGGTTATCCGCAGTATCGCTCGACTCAAAGAAGCGAATGATTTCGATCATCTTCACGATGTTGTCGCGATGAAGCAGAAGCGGCTGCACAAGCCCCGGCAGACGGCCTTCAAGATTCAGGACGTGCAGACGACGGGCGAAGCGATGGATATGAGCGGCGCAGCTTTCATAGTTACCGTCCTTCCACTGTGGCTGCTCTCCTTTCAACGCAAGCTTGCGATACAGACCAAAAAGAAGTCCGCCGGTGAAAGACATCATCCAGAGGAAGCTGCTGCGCAACAGCTTGAAGGCAGACGGATCGGGAATACCCGTCTGTTCCTGCGCCTCTACAAAACGAGCATAATGCAGGGCGACGGGAAGCGGATAATCCTCAAGAACCCGTCGAACGTTGAGCACGCTTCGCTATGCATCAAAGCTGCGACGTGCCGGATACCGAAACAGACGTTGCCCGGGATTTCCGTGCAGCGAATAAGCGGCCCACGTAAGGTCGCAAGTGCGATTCCTTTTACGGGCCTTCTGCCGCGCTTCGAAAAGCGCCTCACCGACGGAGCGCTCAAGAAAGATGTTGCGGTAGAATTCAAGGGCGAACTCGATCACCTCTTCGGTATCGGCGATATCCCACGACGTGCCGATATAACCCGAAACCCCGGAACGCAGAAAAGCTGAGGCCATTCGATTCGCTTCGTCCAGCGAATACGATCCGAAGCTCGAGCAGCTGTTGGCAAAGACGAAATTCGGAGCGCTGCGCAATTGCTCGATCTCGCTCGATCGCAGGATCTTGCCGCCATGCAGCAGCCATCCCGTTTCGCCCTCTTCGTCACGGCCCGTATGCCCGGCATAATGAACGATATCGGCTCCCTGCATCTCTTCGAGCAGCGCAAGCCTTCCTATCCGCCTGCCCGATAAGAAACGAATGTCGATCAGGTCAGAGCTGATCTCGGCATTCAGCGTCTCGTAGAGCATCTGCCCTTCGCGGGCCGCCGAAGGAAGGTCGTTCGTCGGATCAGCGACGATAAGAATACGAAGTCGGTTTCGATCCTGCCGGCTACCATCCCGGTAAGAATAGGCGCCGGCAATATTACGCCCTATGATAAAGCGGTCGGCAAGAAACGATACGCCGTCATGCAGCAGCTCCCACGGAATATGGCCAAGGGCCTGATCGACATGCAAGAAAAGCACGCCGCCCTCTGACCGGCGCAGAATGTCGCGAATGCGCTCGGGAAAGAACTGCCTGAATACGATCTCGCCCGCTCTGAAAAGATGACCGGTCAGATCGCCCTCTTCACGATCGTCATCGATGCTGCCCGAGAGCAAAGCCACACGACGCACGACGCTTAAAAAGTCGTCGATCAGATCATCCTGAACGCGGGTCTGTAGATGCGCCTCTCGTCCCGGTGTTCTTCCCGAGAACAGGTTGAAGACGTTACGATCGCCGACGCGATCGATGATGAGATTGAACGCATCCATAGCGGGTTAATCGGGCGCCTGCGCTCTTACGAGATCGGCCATCTCGCGAATGGCTCGCTCCAGTCCGACAAAGACGGAGCGACTAACGATGCCATGACCGATCGAGAATTCCTGGAGGCCTTTTATGGCGGCCAGCGGTCGTATGTTCTGATAGTGAAGGCCGTGCCCGGCGTTCATCTGAAGGCCGAGAGAGACTCCGTACGTGACGGCGAGCTCGATACGGTTCAGCTCTTCGCCATGCCTGCGCTCATCGAAAAGCTCGGCGTATCGCCCCGTATGCAATTCGACGGAGTCGGCGCCAAGAGCGCGCGCCTGCTCGATCTGATCACGCTCCGGCTCAAGGAATAAACAGGCCCGTATTCCCTCTGACTTCAAAGCGTCAACTACGGGTTTCAACGTGGAGGCCGATCGAATGGCGTCGATGCCGCCTTCGGTGGTGATTTCGAGACGATGCTCGGGCACAAGCGTTACCGTACGGGGACGTTGCTTGAGGGCGATACGCAGCATCTCTTCGGTAGGGGCCATCTCCAGGGTTACAGGCAGAAGGCTGACCTCAGAGATCAGTTCAAGATCTCGATCCTGAATATGGCGGCGGTCTTCGCGCAGATGAAGGGTGATGCCGTCCGCTCCGGCGATCTCGCAGATTCCGGCTGCCGTCGTTAACGATGGATAGGCCGTTCCTCGGGCCTGACGCAGGGTTGCAATATGATCAAGATTTACGGATAAGGCTCGCATCGCATCCTCTGTAACGGCAGCTTTTCAGGGAACGATTCTTTTTTTTCATCGCTGCAAGGCAATCCATTCCGCTCCTTGCATGTCATGGAAATAAATGGCTGACAGCCGCTTTTCCTGGAATTGATCTGACATCATGGACTCCGCTTCGCCGCAGATCTCTTCGCTACGCATCGTTGTACACGGCAGAGTGCAGGGCGTCGGATTCCGGCAATTCACGGCCGGGAAGGCCCGTCAGTATCGCATACGTGGGCAGGTGCGAAACATGCCCGACGGCACGGTGGAGTGTATCGCTCTGGCCGACGAGGCGACGATGAAACGTTTTCTCGCCGATCTACAAAAGGGGCCTCTTTTTTCGAGAGTGGATCGTGTGATAACTGAAAAGATACAGGCAACGGAGGTCCCTGACTTTCGCATAGTGTATTAGGAGATATTCTTGAACGATATTCGAACCACCATGCGCGACAGAAAGCGAATCGCTCTTGTCGCCCATGATCACAGAAAAGAGACTCTGCTTGAATGGGTGGAGTTTAACAGCGGCTCTCTCTCACGACATCTGCTCTATGCTACCGGAACGACCGGTCGCCTGATCGAAGAACGCACCGGCCTGCCCGTGCAGCGACTGGAAAGCGGTCCGCTTGGCGGCGATCAGCAAATCGGCGCCATGATCGCCGAGGGCAAGCTCGACTTCCTCTTCTTTTTCTGGGATCCTCTCATGACGCAGCCACATGATCCCGATGTGAAGGCGCTTCTTCGTCTTGCCGTCGTCTGGAATATTCCGGTCGCGATGAACCGCTCTTCGGCCGACTTCATGATCTCGTCGCATCTGATGCGCGACGAATATGATCGACTCGTTCCCGACTACCACAGCTACCGACAGCGTAAGATCGAAAGCGATTCCTGATGACGGAGCAGAACGAGCAGGATCCGCAACGACTGAGCAGTCGGTCCGGCGCCACATTCGTCTTTCGCGAAGACGGACCGATGGCGCGCATCCTCGACAGAGTAGAAAGGTACGCTCCGCTCGAACATCCCGTACTCATCACAGGAGAAACGGGCACCGGCAAAGAACAGGTGGCCCGGCTTCTGCACGCTCATTCCAGAAGACCGGGTCGCCTCGTCTCGGTTAACCTGAGCGCTATTCCGCACGATCTGATCGAAAACGAACTTTTCGGGCATACGCGCGGCGCCTTCACCGGAGCCGACGCGACGACGGTCGGCTATGTGGAGCGCGCCGGCGAAGGAACGCTATTTCTCGACGAGATCGGCGAAATCCCCCTGCCCTATCAGGTGAAGCTTCTGCGCCTCATCCAGGAAGGCGAGTTCGAGAAGGTCGGATCACAGCGCACGCAGAAAAGCACGGCCCGCTTCGTCTTCGCCACAAATCGAAACCTGGAGGACGAGGTTCGCCGTAAGAACTTCAGGACCGACCTTTACTATCGTATCAGCTCGTTCACCCTGCATGTGCCGTCGCTTCGCGAACGCAAAGACGACATCCCGCTGCTCATCGATCATTTTCTGTGGTTTGCCTGTTCGGCGGCCGGACGGCCTCTGATGAAGATCAGCTCCGCTGCTCTGGAACGCTTATTAAAATACGACTGGCCCGGCAACGTTCGGGAACTGGAGAACATCATCTACAGGCTTGTGGCGCTCGTCGATGGAAACATAATTTTGCCCGAGCATCTTCCCGATATCTTTCGCGACGATCTGTTTATTTCGAAGCAGAAGGAGCTTGACTTTCACAAACGTCGCGCGAAAGAAATCGAGCGAGAACTCTTTCAGATGGCGATGATACGATCGGGCGGGAATATCAAGCAAGCGGCGCAGTTACTCGGCATTTCGCGAACGACGCTTCAGTACCGAATGCAGAAGGCGGCGGACGATGATTGAAGAGGCGTTTGAGAAGCTCTTTCGCAACGGCTGGATCTCCAGGCGACAGTATCGCATCCTCAACGGCGAGCAATCTCGCTTTCATTCCGTAAAAGACGTCCTCGACTTCATCGAAGAACGGCAATGGACCGACGGCGCCGACCATGACGAGATACACGCCATCCTGCGACACAGCGCTCCGCCGCGAGACTTTCACCTGCTGCGCGGCTCGCTCAATCCGCGCATGGAGTCCATCTACAATACGGCGAAGAAGATGGCCGAGGTCGACACGACGCTTCTCATTCTTGGCGAATCGGGCGTCGGCAAATCCCGCCTTGCCCGCATGATTCACGAACGCAGCAAGCGCAAGAGTCATCCGTTTATTACGGTTTCTTGCGGAAGCATCCCCGAGACACTGCTTGAATCGGAGCTTTTCGGCGTCGAGAAAGGAGCCTTCACCGGAGCGCATCGTTCTCGCGAGGGCAAGTTCTTTCTGGCCAATCAGGGAACGATCTTTCTCGACGAAGTGGCCGAACTGCCGCTCTCATTGCAGGTGAAGCTGCTTCGCGTAATTCAGGAGAAGATGATCGAGCCGCTCGGCTCGGGCCAGGAGATCATGGTCGACGTGCGCATCATCGCCGCCACCAATCGCAACATCGAAGACGACGTGAAGAAAGGGCTTTTTCGCGAGGACCTTTACTTTCGCCTGAACGTCGTTCCTCTGACGCTTCTTGCGCTTCGCGAAAGACGCGAAGATATCGAAAACCTGACGCGCTACTTTCTCGATCAGTTTCAGAAGAAATACGGCCGACCTTTTGAGATCCACGATCCCATCCTCTGGAATATCCTCAACGAATACGATTGGCCGGGCAACGTGCGTGAGCTCGAGAACACCATCGAACGTCTGTGCGTGCTTGCCGAAGGCAGCCGTCTGCGTTATGAGGACCTGCCCGATCGCATTCTTGAACGCTTCCAGAAAATGATCGCCCATCAGGAATCGACGCTGCCGTTAACCGAACGTCGCCTGCGACAGGAGACGACCGGATATCCGACGCTGGAAGATATGGAGCGCGATCATATTATTCGCACTCTCGTATATACGGGCGGCAAACTCATCGAGGCCGCCGAGCTGATGGGCATCCATCGCAACACGCTTCGCCAGAAGATCGAGCGCTACGGCATCGACCTCACCCATCTTTCGATACAGAGATAACGGCGTCGAATCGTCCTGCTTACTTTCATGCCGGCGGATCTCCGTTCTCGAACGTCCTGACTGAATTTCAGTTGCCGCTATGAGCGGAATTACTATGGTGAATCATGCCAGAGACAGCCAGAGAACTCATCAACCGCTACTACAGGGCTTTCAACGACGGTAATATGACCGTATTTCTCGATCTGTTAACCGCCGACGTCGTCCATGACATCAATGAAGGCGGGCGAGAAACGGGCAGAGAGGCATTCGCCGTTTTTATGGAACGCATGAACCGTCATTACAGAGAAAGGCTTACCGATATCGTCGTCTTTGCCAGTGCAGACGGGCGTCGAGCCGCCGCCGAGTTTATCGTGAACGGAGAGTATCTGGCTTCAGACGAAGGCCTGCCCGAGGCAAAGGGCCAGCGCTACACGCTTCCCGCCGGAGCCTTCTTCGAAATACGGGACGGAAAGATCGCCCGTGTAACGAACTACTACAACTTACAGAACTGGATCAAGCAGGTCAGCCAGTGACGATCACAATCAAGCATGTAATCGGGCCCGAGCTGGCCCCGTATATCGAAGATCTGGCGCGACTGCGTATTCACGTCTTTCGTGATTTCCCGTATCTCTATGACGGCACGATCGCCTACGAAGAAAGGTATCTGAACACCTATCTGCAATCGCCAGACAGCGTCGTCATACTGGCCCTTGACGGAGAAAAGGTTGTCGGAGCTTCGACGGGCCTGCCTATGGCCGACGAAACGCCGGATTTCCAGGCTCCGTTCTTGCAGAGTTCGTTTGATGTGAACCGCATCTTTTACTGCGGAGAATCCGTTCTTCTCAAAGATTATAGAGGCCGCGGCATTTATAAAGAATTCTTCAGCGGCCGAGAAGACCATGCGCTTGCGCTGCGATTCACCTATTGCACCTTCTGCGCCGTCGAGAGGCCTGAGGATCATCCGCTGCGGCCTGCGGACTATGCTCCGCTTGACGAGATCTGGCGACGCTTCGGTTACGAAAGACACGACGAAATCCGCACACAGTATCGCTGGAAGGATATCGATAACGATGCCGAAACCGAAAAACCGATGGTCTTCTGGATGAAGCGCATCGGAGGCTTTGCCTGATGCGAATCGCTTCGGCCTCGTACGATATCGGCTTCTTTGCCGGAGCCTCTTTCTCTGACTATGAAGCGAAGATCCGGCGCTGGATCACGTCGGCGACGGGGGCGCAGCTTCTACTCTTTCCCGAGTATTTCAGCATGGAGCTTGCCTCGCTTTTCACACCGGACGTTTACGGATCGTTATTTAGGCAGCTGGCCGCCATGCAGGATCTGCTGCCCGACTTCAAAAGCCTTTTTCAGAAAGTGGCGGACGATCAGGGAGTCGTGATCGTCGCCGGCTCTTTTCCAGTCGCCGTAACGCCGACCGACTATCGCAACCGCTCCTTTCTGTTTCGTCCGGGTGCGGCGCCGGATTTTCAGGATAAGCTGCTGATGACGCGCTTTGAAAAAGAAGAGTGGAAGATCTCGCCCGGGCATGACATTCGCATCTTCAATACGGATCTCGGAAAAATCGCCATCAACATCTGCTATGACAGCGAATTCCCGATCATTGCTCGCAGGCAGGTCGAGGCCGGCGCCGATCTGATCCTTGTGCCAAGCTGCACCGATACCAGGGCCGGCTATCATCGCGTGCGCATCGGATGCCAGGCGCGGGCCCTTGAGAATCAGTGTTTTGTCGCACAGTCCTGTACGGTTGGCGAGGCGTCCTGGTCGCCGGCCGTCGATCTGAATACGGGCGCTGCAGCGATATTCACGCCCGTCGACCGTGGCTTTCCCGATAACGGAGTTCTTGCAATGGGTGCGCTGAACGAGCCGGGATGGGTTTTTGCCGACGTCGATCTGAATGATATCGATCGAGTGCGAAAGGAAGGACAGGTCTTCAATTATCGAGACTGGCCCGATCAATTCCGGGCTACAGGGCCTGTGGAGTAGCATCCCGTGGTGTGGCTCCGCCTATCGTGACTGCCGGTCGTGGCGGAAAACCGAATAAACCACTGAGGACACGGAGAGAATCAAAGGTCAGGCAAGACAATCAGGAGGAATTTACCGCAGAGGCCGCTGAGGGCTCAGAGAGAACATCATAGAAGGGATGACACCTTATTATTATGCAGGGCCCCTCAAGATTTCCTCCGTGTCGCCGTGGTTCACCTTCTTCCTGGCTATTCTATGTTGATAAAGAGAAGAAGAAATACCCACGGAGGCACTAAAGGTCGGTTATCTCTAACCCCTCACTCCCTCCTTTCTCCGCGTCCTCCGGTTTCCTCTGTGGTTAGATTCTGGTTTTTCAGCCTGTTTTTTTTCTTCAAAGCTTTCTGCAAGCGGCCGAAATTGAGAGCAGCCGCAAGAGGTGTGAACCATGCAGAACAGCGAACTTATTGAACGCACCTGGGAACTCTACTCCCAGCAGAAATTCCAGGAGATCGTTTCGGTCGCCGACGGACTGAACGATACGAGCCTCGCCGAGATTCAACATCTGGCCCTGATGGAACTCGGGCAGCATCGGGATTTCACACCGACGGGCGATGGCATGTTCGGCGAGCTCTATCGCGCCATGCACTCCTATCATAAACGCAACTTTGAAACGGCATCACGGGGCCTTGGCGGATGGATTCTCAACCGCGGATACTACGGCCAGTGGCTGCTTGATCGTTTTGTGGAGTCCTGCCGTCGCTCCTCTCAGTTTGATCTGCTTTTCAAAGTGGCCAGTCGTCTGATCCAGACGAATAAAAGCCCGCGAGTGGCCGAGGCCGTATTCCTTGCACTCTATCATCTCGGAAAATACGAAGATGCTCTGAAAATCTTCGACACGTATCGCGAACATTTCTCAGACGGTTCGCTGATGCAATATGCAGGCGAATGTCTCATGAAGCTGCAGCGCTATGATGAGGCCGAGCGCTTCTTTCTCGCTCTTTTCAAGAAGATGAGCGGAAGGGATTATCAGGATAACTACGAAGAGGTTCGGGATCGTTACGTAAAGGCGATGCCTGGCTTGAAGGCCCTCGAAAAGAAACAGGGGTTGAGCGAAGGGGAATGGATGGAAATAGGAATGGGGTATCTTTTCTCCGGTGATTACGCCCGGGCACTCGATATCTTTCAAAAGATTAAAAAGTCCAAACAGAAGGCCGCCTGAGCGGCCTTTTTTTTATCCGGAGCATAGCACGCCGATCAAGCATACCCACATGTAGCGGCTTTTCCTCTCCAGAACCTGAGTTAATTTACGCCAAGCAGCGTTAACAGTTCAGAAAAAGATTCAATGGTAGCGACGGCGCCTTCATGCTCGTCGGCGCTTCCATGGTGTCCGTAAAGGGTCGCCACAAAGGCCACATCGTTCGCCTTACCTGCATCACGATCCGTCGTGCGGTCCCCGACGATGATACACTGCTCTGGCTTCAGCCCGTAGTCCTGAAGCGTACAGGCGACAAGCTCGTTTTTGTTAAAGATGCGAACGTTGTCAATGGCAGGCACGGCCTCGAAAAGGTGATCGATTCCGGCCGCTTTCAGAATGGCATCGACGTAAGCCTTGCGTCCGTTTGATGCCGAAAAGATACGAAATCCCGCATCATGCAGCCTCTTCAGCGTATCGGCGACGCCGTCGTAATGAACGCCCTGACCTTCTTCGATGCGTTTTACAAGATCATCGAGGATCTGTGCGGCTATTTCGTCACGATCGCTCTCAGCCAGCTCAGGCAGAAGATTCTGAAAGATCTTCTTCACGGGCTGCCCGATCTGAGCCATGATAGCAGGCAGATCGGGCAGCGTTTCGGGCCTGCCATGACGTTTGCGAAAATCGACCATCGCCTCATGATAGACGTCAAGCAGCATATCTTCGCTTGAGAAGAGTGTTCCGTCGATGTCGAGAAGAACGGCCTGAATGCCGCGAAGAACTGTCATTGATGATGAAATTGCGGGCGGAGTCGTAGCGTCAAGTCGCTCTCGGGCGAGCGGCGCTACTCGATCATCTCAAAGCGGATGCGCTTCAGATGACGGACGATGCGCGTGAAGTAATCCTGGCTCCAGATCGTGTCGCCGAATTCCGGATCAATGAGATGGATCATCTCTCCAGGAACCCAGTGAACCTCCTGTCCGTCCTGGTCGCGAATACGGCCTTCGGCAAGGGCGTTTGAGATGCGACGCGCCCCATGTCTGCGCAGATCACGAATCAGGGCGCGAAAGAACGCCTCGCGCGCCGGATCATAAAACCGGAACTGCCGGTGAAAGAGAACGGCGTCGTGAAAGTACTCGGGAATATTGAAGGCGCCTTTTGCTCCGACGCCGAGGGCCAGGTTGAAGACGAAGTCGGCGATCTCGTTGAAGATGCCAAGACCGGGCATATCCTGACCCGGGAACAGCCGCTCCGCCCTGACCTTGCTTGCAAGCGGATGCCGCGTCATCAGCCAGTCGATATAAAGCAGCTTCTTGCTCGGCGCCCCGGGATTCAGCCGGAAACGAAAATGCGAGAGCTTGAGGCGCAGATGAAACAGGATCTCGGACTGCCAGCGGATCAGGATGCGCTGATCGAGCTCTGAAAGATACTGAAGTTCTACGTGATAGTCTTTGTAATCCTTGCGAGCGATTTCATGAAAGATGCCCGACCAGTCCATCAGCTCGTTGATCTCGCTCTCAGAATACTTCCCGAAAATGCGCACCTCGCCCGACGGCAGAACGCCCTGCATGAGCGGCTGCACATGAAGATCTTCAAGGATCTCCTGCTCGTCCAGATCGGGCAATTCGATCTTTTTGTCGCTATCGCGCGCCGCCTTCGCCTTGCGCAGACTCTGCGCCAGATCATCCAGTCTACCGAACAAACTCATAGCGGCCTGCATACGTCGAATTGAGCGAATCCATGCAAGGATATCGCGTCAACGGTATGACGATTTCGTTTTCTGAGCACCATCTTAGATCATTCCGGCGAGAGCTTTTGCCGTCTGTATATGCAGATCGACAGTATCCTCCGTTTTGATAGCATACCCTCCGGCAAGAACCGCGGCGATCGGAGTGTCGGCGAACATCTCACAGACCATGCGATCGCGCGCCGCCATTCCTTCTTTCGATATGGAGAGCCCGCCCAGGCGATCGTTTTCGTAAGGGTCGACGCCGGCGACAAAGAAGACAAGATCGGCTTTGTAGCTCTTCCTGACCTTCATGAGATTCGTTTCAAGCAGATTCAGATACTCTTCGTCATGCATGGCGGAATCAAGGCCGATATCAAGAGATCCCTTCTCTTTAATCGGATAATTCTTTTCTTCATGCATCGAGAACGTAAACACATGCCGGCTGTGCCGAAATATCTTCGCCGTTCCGTTGCCCTGATGCACGTCGAGATCGATGATAAGGGCGCGTTTGATGCGCTTTTGCTTCTGTAAAACACGCACCGCTATGGCGACGTCGTTTAAGTAGCAGAAACCTTCGGCATGATCGGCAAAGGCATGATGAAAGCCACCCGACAGATTCATCGCCCGCCCGTAATCAAGGGCCATCTCGGCGGCCATGATCGTTCCGCCTGTTCCCAGGAAAAAGGCATCTACAATGCTCTTTGTAAGAGGTAGCTCGCTGCGATAGACGCGGCGCGAAAAGTTCAACGTCTGTAAATCCTGTAAATAATCCTTCTTGTGAACGGTGGCTGCGTCATCGAAAGAGGCCGGCATCGGCTCGAAGAAACGATGCTGCGCAAAGGCAGGGTCTTCTTTCAGTTTTGAGTAGATGAGGCTGAATTTCACGGCCGGAAATACATGCGCCTCGAGTTGCAGGTTATAGCCGGGCGAATAGATGAATACGGGAAGGGCCAGGCCGCCTCCTTGCGCCTTTTCGCTTACGGTCTTTTTTTTAGCAGAAAACATTCTCGGGTTCCGATCTCCTGTTTGACATCATCGTCAGGAAGGGATATCAAGCAAGCAATTCATGAGCGACGAAAATCAGCAAACACCTCCTCCCTCCGACTCCTCAGACGTTCCCGTCGTCGGTCGTCGCCGTATCGCCTTGCTCGGCGGAGCATGCGGTACGGCGAAACGCGTTCGCATCACCGGACAGATTCTCGACGTCCCCGTTTTGCAGAGCCACCTGAACGAGCCGTGGAGCCGCACGGCTATGCTGCCACAATCGCTGGCCCGACGCTTTCGCGCCGTGCAGGATGCGGGCATCAACCCTGTGCGCGGGCCCCGCTTGCGCATCGAGGTGCTGCATGCCGATACCGAGCATCCGGAGACCGATGCTCCGTTCACCGTATGGGACGACATCCATGCAAAAGGGGGGACTTCTTTTTCGATTGATGCCGTCGACTTTCCGCCTCTGCCTCCTGGAGAGTATCTGCTGCGTATATCGCTTCTTGCCGTCGAGTCTATCCGGCAGCATATGACCGACCTCGCCTATCTCGGCACAGGATCGAGCCAGTATTCGCAGAAAGATACGGTCGTCGGCTACGGAAAGCTACGCGTGCTTGCCGACGATTTCGACGGCCCCGTCATCATGTCTGATATCGACCAGACCTTCCTCGATACAAAGATCGATAGCCGGCAGGGACTGATGGATGCCCTGTTCGAACGCATCGAATCGAAACGACCGTTGCCGGGCATGGAGCAGTTCTATCGCGATTTGCGCAAAGAAGGCATTCCGCTATTTTTCGTTTCGGCCTCGCCCAGTTTTTTCAGGCGCACGCTTGAAGGCGTCTTTGATCGCTTTCAGATCGGTCATGACGGACTCTTCCTCAAGAATCTGCTCGGACCGATCAATAACATCG
This sequence comes from Leptonema illini DSM 21528, assembly GCF_000243335.1. Lineage (NCBI taxonomy): Bacteria > Pseudomonadati > Spirochaetota > Leptospiria > Leptospirales > Leptospiraceae > Leptonema > Leptonema illini. The sequence goes on from NZ_JH597773.1 coordinate 707,278, forward strand.
TTCGCAAAACCTTCGAGGTCTTATCCAATATCGAAGAGTACATGACGCAGAACATGAGCGATGCGATGGAACGTTCGGCCAAGTTTCTCGGTTCGACGATGCAGAGCATGGTCGATCAGATCGCCTATAAACTCACGGTGCTGCTCGAGCAGCGAACGATGATGCCGGCACAGGCGTCCGAAATTTTGATCGGCGACAATACCGAAAGCGATTACTTCATCTTCACGATCTATCAGCATCTTCTGCTTGGCGCCATTCCTCCCGATCAGATCGAGGATTTCTTCTATCATCTGAACTTTCACGATAGAGAAGCGATCACCAGAGATTCGGCGCGACGTATCGCTACCCTTACAGAGAAAAACCTTACCGTACATGGCCCGCTTAACCCCGTTCAGGCGGTCTGGATCCATCAGGCGCGCCCCGAAACGGGAACAGACCAGATGCTTGCCTCGATAACCGAGGCCGTCGCCGAGATACGGCCTCGCATCGAAGCCGGCGAGATACGCCCGCCGATCGCCTATTCGAACGCTTTCGAACTTGCCCTGCTTGCTCTGAACGAATCGCTCTTCGATGCCGGGTCTGTCTTGCGTGTGGCGCAGGCATGTCTCGGTCAGGTACTGCGCGACGAACAACTTGACCGACCGACGCTACTTGCGGTGGTCGATCGCTTCCCGTTCAAGAAGCAGGTGCACAGAGAACAGATCAAGAAGGCTCTCGCCGAATTCTGATCAGCGATACACGGGCGGGAACAGAAAGTTGATGCCGAAGATGTTCCCGTGCTGGAAGACCTCGGGCGGAGGCGGGCCGAAGTTCTGGTTATGAAGCACGCGGTAGCAGGCCTCATCGACGGGAACCTGACCCATACTGGAAACGATGCGCACGTCGCGCACGTTACCTTCACGATCGAGTAGAAAGAGCACCTTTACGATCTGCGGCTTGATCGGCTGACTGACGACGGTACCCGCCTGGTCGCGCCATGCAAGGTTTAACCCCGGCGGGGCGAAGTTCTCGCGAATCTGGCGCATCATATCGCGAAAGTACTTATAGCCGGCAAGCTCCTGTGTGGCAATGGAGAAGGCAGGTGATGAATCCCAGCGCAGCGCAAAGTCATCTCTGAATCGGTAGTTCATGGGGATGCGCATCGGCAGATTCTCGCCGTTGCCAGGGTTACCGGGTAACGCCCGGGACTGTTCTTCTCCGCCCTGGCCGTTCGCCGATCGTCGCTCCAGTCCGGTCTGCCCCGGCGCATCGGGGTCAGAGAACTGCGAGCTGCCCGAAGAATCCTCACCGGCCGGCGACGATGAACCGCCTTCGCCCCCGCCTCCTGAAAGTGAGACAAACAGAGTATCATCGCTCGACATCGTATGAAAGCCTGACTCGGCCGTGATACCGCCTCGCCCGCCCGACGTCACATCGGAATAGGCGCGCATCTGCCCCGGCACAGGCGCCGTCGGATTCATCTGATCGACAAGCACCGGATAGATAGACGAAGCGGGATTGATGTCGGGGCCGAGGCTTTGCTGCATCATATCAAGAGAAAGCGAAGGCATCTGTCGCACGAAGACGGACGCAAAAACCGAAGAGAAGAGAATGCCCACCCACAGGGCGGATCGAAAGAAGCGCTCTTCAAACCGCTCGTCGGGATCGGCGGGAATCTCACGCAAAAGGGAGTTCTGGATCTTCTGAAGCGTCGTCATCATTTCTCTGTTTAACCGTCGCCGCATCAAGCGGATCGAGACCGAGGTATCGGCGTCCCGATGCCGAAAGCACTCGACCCTGCGGCGTCTTTTCTATAAGACCGATACGCAAAAGAAAAGGTTCATGATTCTCTTCTATTGTTCGCTCCTCTTCGTCGATCAGAGCGGCAATCGTGCGTAAGCCTACGGGACCGCCGCGATAGCGTTCGGCCATCAGATGCAGAATATGCCGGTCGGTTTCATTCAGGCCAAGCGTGTCGATACCGAGGCTCGTCATACACTGTTCTATAAAACCGGGCTCAATGCTCTGCGGGCGAGCCAGGGTAGCGTAATCCCGCACGCGTCGCAGCAAGCGCAGCGATTCGCGCGGCGTCATGCGGGAGCGTGAGGCCAGCAGCGACGCCGCCGTCTGCGAGAGTTGCAGCTCATAAATGCGGGCGGCCCGCAGAACGATCGTTGCCAGGCTCTCTTCATCATAAAAATCCAGTTTCAGATGCAGGCCGAAGCGTGCGCGAAGCGGAGCGGATAGCATGCCCGAACGGGTCGTCGCTCCGACAAGCGTAAACGGCTTGAGGTGCAGCTTCACCGATCGCGCCGACATGCCCTCGCCGAGAATGAAGTCTATGAAGCCGTCTTCCATGGCCGAATAGAGGATCTCTTCGCAGTTGCGCTGCAGGCGATGGATTTCGTCGATAAAGAGGATGTCGCCCTCTTCGAGAAGCGTGAGGATGCGAGCCAGATCGCCCGGCTTGGTTAACGCAGGTGCGCTTGTCGAGTGAAAGCGTCCGCCCATCTCGCGGGCAAGGATGGCGGCAAGGGTCGTTTTGCCGAGTCCTGGCGGTCCAGAAAAAAGAACATGATCGAGCGTTTCGCTACGCGCCTTCGCCGCCTGAAGGGCTACTCCCAGTCTTTCGCGCAGCTTCGGCTGACCGACGAACTCGGCAAGCGTTTCGGGTCTGATCCATTCTTCGGATTCGATCTCTTTCGAGCTGTCTGTGCTGCCGGCCATACCTTTCACAGATCACGGTCCCTGCGCCAGAAGTAGTTTCAGCTCTTCGAATACGGCCTCGGCTGAAATCGTATCGACGCAATAGTTATGCGAACAGGCGGGACAATCGCGCACGCATTCATCGACGTGCGGCTTTAACGATAGTCCTCCGCTAAGCTGAACGGATTCGTCGAACAGCGAACGGTCGTGACTTGCATGAAGCGTCAGCTCCTCCGCTCGACCGGCATGAAGAGAACGATACGTGAGCATGTCATGAAGGAAAACGATCTGCGATCCGCCCATCTGAGCAAGAAGCAGCTCGGGCGAAGGATTGCCGATTACGATTTTCGAGAAACGTGCGAGTGAAAGCTGTTCGTCAAAAGAAGGCGATTCGATGAGGCGGATGCCGTCAAAACCGCGCGAAAGCAACGCAAGCTCTTTGCGAAATACGGGCAGGCCTCTGAGCACCTCTCGATCTTTGTCGTTTGATTCCCGCGCCGATTTCTCATCAAGCGTTACGACAAAGGGCATGCCGTTCTGCGAAAGCATACGACAGAGGCGCATATAACTCGAGAAAGGCCACGGCGATCCTGTGAACGGATCAAGCGAAACGGGAATCCAGATGGGATGCGTCGACGGCGCAAGCGCCTCGAACATGCGCCGCATCGTTATGCGAAAACGCAGATTGTGCTGCGACAGCTGCAGATCGGCCTTCTCAAGGTGAGACTGCTTTCTGCCTTTTTTATTGCCTTTGCTCTTCCCTTTGCCGTTCCACATCGGAAGAGCATTCCAGAACGAAGGGAAGCGATGATAACTGCGATTGCGTGATTTCAGCTGAACGCTGGTGACTCCGCGAATCGACGCGGATCTCGATGAGATAAAGAGGTCGGCCCCTGTACCGCGAACGGCCTGTGATAGAGCCTTCTCTGAAGCGGCCGGCGTCAACGGGTGCATTTCTGTAAAAAGCTGCGACGATGTGAAGAACGGATGCATCGCAGGCGGCGCAAGAAGCATACGCCGATGATCTCCGCGCAGCGACGAGGCAAAGCGAATCAGTTCGAGCGCCTCTTCAAGGCTGGCCCCGTCGTCGATGTGAAAAAGCAAAGCCTTCTGTTTTTCAGCGGACGAGAAGAACATGGAAAACAGCGATTTCTTACGCTTCTTTTCTTTTATCGGAATGGATCTGAGGCCGCCGTTCTGCTGCCCCTGTTCTGGCTCTTGTTTCTTGCGTTCTGCCGTCGATTTCATGCGTTTCGTTCTTCTCTCGTTCGATCCAGTATGATCACCGGAGCGCCTTTCGGAATCTGTTTTGCCACACGCTCGGCTTCGGCCAGTCGAAAGCGAAAGACGCGCTCATTCTCGCCGCTCAGATCGATGCCGACAAACACTTTTTCGCTGCCCGGAAGGGCCTGCTTCATCTCTTCAAGCGTCTTTGCCGTACGATACGGCGTTTCATAAAAGACAACGGTTTCGGCCCTTTTTCCAAGTCCCTGGAAAAAACGACGCCGCTCCGCCGTTTCTCGAGGAGGGAATCCGGCGAAAAAGAAGGCGCCGTTAATGCCCGCCCGCACGGTCGCCAGGGTCAGGGCGGACGTTCCGGGCAGGACCGTAATCCGCCATCCGCGCTGCTCTGCCTTCACGAGCATGTTCGATCCAGGATCGCAGAACACCGGCATGCCGGCATCGGATACAAGCAGGATCTGTCGCATCGCAGAGATCTGGCCGAACAGATCCTGAACATCTGCTTCAGAGCTGTGTTCGTCCAGAATCAGGAAGTCGGCGTCGGGCCGGGCGATGCCATGCCTCTTGAGCAGCGTCTGCGCCGTGCGACGACTCTCGCAGACGACGACATCGGCGCTGCGAGCAAGGCTCAAGAAGCGGAGCGTCACATCGTCGGAATTCCCAAGAGGCATACCCGCCAGCACAAGCTCGGGCTGAGACATAATGCGTAGAGCTTTCCCGCACCCGACATCAGGTCAAGCGAGAAGCCTACACTTCTCTGTTCTCAGTTGACGTCACAGCCTCATCGTATGTGCAGATCCATGCTCTCTTTTCTCACGTCTGCCCTGCTTCTGATGCATGGCCTGATCCACCTCATTGGATTCCGTCGCCAGGATTTATCACGTCCGGTGCGCTCTGCATGGCTGGTCTGCGCCGCTCTGTTTGTCGTATCGGCGATGCTGGTTTTGCTGACAGAAAGCTGGTGGATCGTGTCTACCGTCGCCCTGCTTCTCTCACAGAGTCTGATCGCATTTCACTGGAAAGACGCAAAGGCAGGCACGATCGTGAACGTCGCCGTGCTCGTTGTAATCCTGCTCGGTTATGGCGAGCATCGCTTCAACCGCCTTGCAGCAGACGAACTCAGCATTCTCGAAAGTAATCCTATCAGAAGCGGGAAGAATCCCGAAATCACGCAGGCCGACCTGAAGCACCTTCCTGCTCCCGTAGGTCGCTGGCTAACCCGCAGCGGCGTCGTCGGCCAGAGGCGCATCACCGGGCTGAGCCTGACACAGACGGGAGAGATGCGAACCACGCCTGACGGAAGCTGGATGCCTTTTACAGCGCGGCAGCAGTTTCGCGTCGATGCGCCGGGTTTTCTCTGGATGGTTAACGTAAAGGCCGCTCCGGGTATTGCTCTTCGCGGTCGCGATCTGCTTCATTCGGGAAGGGGAAGCATGAGAATCGAATTGCTGTCGCTTTTCCCGGTAGCCGATGCAAAAGGCCCGCAGATCGACCAGGGGGCCATCGTGCGCTTTCTTGCAGAAAGCATCTGGTTTCCCACGTCGGCCCTTGAGCCGTATATGTCGTGGACTGCGGTGAGTGACAGTCAGGCGCGCGTTACGCTGAAACAGAATGCTCAGACCGTTCATGCAGATTTCTTCTTCGATGCAAACGGCGACATCATCGCCATCGAGGCCGATCGTTATATGGATCGTAACGGCTCTTCTACGCTCGAACGCTGGCGCATCGACATCGATCCGGCGAGTAAAGAGGTCTTTCCCGGACCGAACGGCATCCCCTTTCATCTACCGACAGAGAGTACGGTTACCTGGAAACTGAAAGAGGGCGATTTCACCTGGCTCAAACTGAAGGTTGCGGATTTGAAATATCAGTGACCGGCCGGAGGCTGTCGAGCAATTCTGATCTGCCGCAGGCCTCACCGCTTCTTCTTTGCAAGATAAGGCGTATGCGCAAGCGCCGACTGGCGCCCGGCTTCGAAGGCCGCTCTTCCCTCGCTCATATCGCCGGGATGAATATACGAGGTTCGGGTAACGATACGAATCAGTTGTTTGCCGTATTTACGGGCAAGCAGATCCTTCAGCTCACGCGTTTCGTTCTGGATGATCTGCGAAGAGCCGTTGAAGGCACGAAGCAACGCCTTATCAGAGACGGGGCGGCCGTTTTCGATATCGTGGATGATGATGCGTTTGATAGACGGATCAAGGATCATCTCTTTGATCGGTTCGGAGTCGACGACGCCACCGTCGAGAAACTCGTCGCCGTCGATAACAGGAATCTCAAACAGAATAGGAAAGGTCATCGATGCAAGTATCAGGTCGATGGCGTTACCCGACTTGCGCAACTCACGAATTCCGCGCGTGAGGTTCGATACGGCGACGCCCATGGGAATACGAAAATCCGATAGATCCAGGCCGCCGATATACGGTTCGAGCAGCGAACGGATCTTCGCCCCGCTCAGCATTCCCGAATAACGTCGCAGGCCGTGCCGGAGGGGCTTGAGCAACTGAGTGAGGCGATTCCCCTCCCAGAAATCGGATTTTTTCAGAGCAAGGATCATCGACGCGATATCGTCGGCATCAATGCCGGCGGCGATGAGTGAACCGATCAGCGCTCCGGAACTGGAGCCGGCAATAACGGAGGGTCGGAAGCCGATCTGTTTCAGGCCCGAGCAGAATCCTGCATGTGCGTAGAATCCGAAAAAGGCGCTGTTTAAAGAAAGGCCGTCGTAGGAGCGGCGTTTGATGATGGTCGGCGCTTGCACGTCTTTATGGGCCACGTCATAGAGAAAATCCGGGCTTTGCATGGTAAAGCAGGATTTGCGCGACGTTGCCGACCGGGCGTTCCGGTATTACCATGAAAGATGCCACCAAGCATCCTGCCGGCGCGAAGCGAACAGATCGGCGTTCTACCCGTAAAGCGGGCCCTTCCGCGACGCGAATGTCGCTCGGTCGGGCCCTTTGTTTTCGTCGATCACATGGGGCCGATCGATCTGCCGGCCGGTGCTGGCATCGATGTTCCGCCGCATCCGCATATCGGGTTAAGCACGCTCACCTATCTTTATGAAGGGTCGATGCTGCACCGTGACAGCCTGGGAACGCAGATAGAGATCCTGCCGGGCGCCGTGAACTGGATGACGGCCGGACGTGGAATCGCTCACAGCGAACGGTCCTCGCCCGCCTCCCGCGCAAAAGCGGAACGTCTGCACGGTATACAGATCTGGGTGGCGCTGCGTCGCGAAGACGAAGAATGTGATCCACAATTCGCAAGCTATGAGGCAGCCGCTATGCCTGAGTTCCAGAGCGACGGTTATACAGCCCGACTCATCGCCGGCGCCTTTGAAGGCCGACGATCGCCGATTCTCAGAGACGATATGATCTGCATCGATCTCGTTTTACAGAAAGGATCGTTTGCGCTACCTTTAGCCGAACAGCTTGCCGTCTATGTCAGCTCGGGCCAGTTCAGTATCGAAGGCCAGAGCGTATCGACGGGCGATCTTGTTCTGATCAGCGAATCAGAGTTAACCATATCGGGAGAAGGGCGTTGCATGATTTTTGGAGGTGATGCGCTTCCCGAGCAGCGTTTCTTCTACTGGAATTTCGTCTCTTCCTCGAAAGACCGCATCGTGCGGGCGAAAAAAGAATGGCAGGAGCAGAGCGGGCCTTTCGCTCCACGCCTGCCCGACGAAACGGACTGGCTTCCTTTACCGGAAGTCTGATCCCGGAACCGGTGAATCCTTTTCGATTGCGATCGAGTATCGATTCAAAACGACTCCACTTTCATACGATGTAGTATTGAGTGGGGTCAATCCGACAGCTGTGTCGACACCGTCAAACAGCCTGATCCCTTCGCCAAAAACGACGGGGTTCACTTTCAGAAGCAATTCATCGATCATACCCGAGCGTAGCAACGAGCCGGCAAGGCTGCCCCCGCCGCATAAATAGATCGAAGAACCCTGCGTGTCTTTAAGACTTCGTATCACTTCGATCGCATTCTCGCCGACGATATTCAGATCGGCATGCCTCTGTGTAAAAGACAGCGTCTTTGAAACGACGAAATGCTTCATGTTAGGGTAGGCTATATCGCCAGGCCGAAGACCGAAATCATAGCCCGCCTCATACGTGCGGCGCCCCATGACGACCGTATCGTATTCTTTCAGATGTTCGAGATAGGCGTCGACATGATCTCCCTTCATCAGGAAGCCGTCGACGGATCCGTTTTTTCGCGCGATAAAGCCGTCAACGGTGACGGCCACATGATAGATGAGCTTTCTCACAGAATTCTCCTTGTATCGAAGCAGGCACGGCGGCTTGCTTCGTTGCCATACGAATCAGAGAGACAGCAGAACCTGCGATCGGGCGCTGCTGTCGAATTGAACAGACGGACTGTTCTGGCATCAAGGACGCAATGTCCTCAGTGGAGAATCTGCATTACCATTGTTCTGTACCGGACTCCTTCAAGCACCGGCAGATCACCGTTGCTTGAGAAGATTGCCTCAATAGAGAAGACATTAACATCATCGCCGTCAAGCTTTTTTACAGCGAGGACGCCTCGAAGACAGAGAGGCTCCCTCTCTGTCTTCTGTATGGCCGGGCCTGCTTATTTACGGTATTCGATAATGATAACCGTTCGACGGTTTCTCGGTTCCGAGGCGTTCGTCTGAACGATCTTGCGATCGTCGGCAAAGCCTTTTACCTCGAGTATGCGACTCGCTGCGATGCCCTTTCTTTGAATGAGAGCCGTGCGCACCGATTCCGCTCTGCGCTGGCTGAGGCGTCGGTTCCCTTCTTTTGAGCCGGGCGTATCCGTATGTCCGTGCACCCTTGAAACCGTATTCGGATTCGCGTTCATCGCATCACCGAATTTGTCGACGACCTCAAGAGCTTTCGGCGTCAGCTCGGCGCTGCCCGTTTTAAACGAGATGTCGCCGTCAATCGTCGCCTGAAGATTGACGGTCTGTCCCTTCTCGTTCACCTCTTTCTTCACCTCGATACCGAGGGCTCGAAAGGACTTCTCGGTCTGCTCAAGCACTTCGCCTTGCTCGTTATAGTCTTTTTGTATCGAATCAAAGACGTTATTCAAATACTTTGACGATTCGTCGGTGACGCCGTTTTCCGGGGCGACCTCTTCTTTCTTCGCCGGTTCGGGCGCCTTCTCTTCGACGACTTCCTGCTTCTTTATAACGGGAGCGGCGACGTCGCCGAAATAGGCAGAGACGCCGACGCGAAGATAGAGTTCGGTACGGTACCCCTCTGACGAAGCGGACATCTCACCGAGGCCGATGAGGTTTCCCTTAGAACTGACATCGCGAGACTGGTTGGAGAGGAAGTTAAAAGACGAATAGCTGCGCTTCCAGGATTCGCGCTCAAGGCCCATAGCGATGGACCAGCGACAGTAGTTATACTCGGCCTCGATTCTGTGCATCATACCTTTATCAGAGGCCGAGCCCATCTGATAAAGACCCTCGATACGACTGCTTTCAATGCCGCTCTGATTCCTGTCCTGTATAAGCTGGTAGCCGCCGCCCGAAACGTTCCCGGATCGGTTAATGAGATAGAGGTGGTAGGTCAGGCGGAAGCTATTCAGCGGATCCCATTTCAGGCCGGCGCCGAATGCCGTTCCTTTCATATCGTATTTTAAACGAGCATCGCCGCCCTGCGCCCATGTAAGCAGCCCCGGATCAGTGGCTGCCGCCGAAGAGCGAAGCGTATAGGATCCGTAACTGATCAAAAGATCTTCGATATAGGTATGGTAGGCGACGACGGGACCGGCTCGCAGTTTATCCGTCCAGCGATGAAAGTAGCCGAACTCGTAGAATCGGGAATCATGACGGAATCGCATCAGGCGAACGCCCTCGAACAGGCTTGTCGCATACGTCGCATTGCCAGGATACAGAAAAAGAACGGCCGGCGATCCGCTGCGGTCGAACTTCTGATCGACGGTGCTGCGGCGGTAGTTCACATCGAATCGATCGCCATACGAATAACCGAGAATCGTCCGGTCGGGAAAATAGCGGCTGCCCTGGCCTTCGCCGGCCGGCAGGACGACGGGCTGCGCAGAGTTAGCTGAATTGAGTACGGAGTTGATCATCCAGGCCTGGCCAGACTCGGTCATCACGTTCTGCTTTCCCGTTGCATAGCCGCTCCCCACCGAGAACAGGATTCGGTGCATGAAGCGTCCCTGAAACGGCGTATCCTGCTGTAGAGGATCTGCCAGGAGCGACGAAGGCAAGCCTGCACCCACAAAAAGCCACAGAGCTGAAAATGCACAAAAGGGCCGAAAAGCTACGAATCGTTTCACCGAATCCACCTGAAAAGAGAGCGTTCGGGAACATTGGACGAAAAGTGCCTTTACGAACCGGCAGAAAAAACGGCAGATTCAATCCCGACAACCTGCATATCCTTGCAGTGGATACCATCTTATGACGGGAAAAAAAATCCGGAATCCCCTGCATCGCTGCGTCTTCATAACATGGTTCACGTTCGCAAAGGCGCGCCATTCCATTCAAGAGGATTTATTGCATGATTCGTACGGTTTTCGTTCTCCTGCTCGTATCGCTGACGGGGTGCGCCACGTTATCCAGGCCTCCATTCGGCTACAGCAGCTACTGGAACTGGATCTGCGGATGCGCCTCTGATCTCGCCCCTCCTGAAGGCGCCGATCCCGATGCGGCAACAGAAGAATCGTCGAATTATCTGAACAAGGTTTATTCCAGTGTGCGAAAGGATTTCAAAGATCGGGACGCAGTTCTCGAAGAGACCGAGAAGTCCTTCCGCGCGCTCGGCTTCCGACTTGAAAAAGAAACGGACGATAAAGGGCGGATCGTTTTGCTTCGAGCCGCCATCGACGGAGACATCGCCTTCAAAACAGGGAGCGCCGAGCTGACAGCGGCCGCTCTCGAAATCGTCGATAAATTCGGTGACGCCCTTGCCGCAAGCCCCGATACCATCGCAAAAGTACACGGCCATACCGATACTCCTGGCTCGAAAGAGATGAATCGACGGTTAAGCATGCGGCGGGCCCAGGCCGTCGGCGATTCTCTCGTCAAGAGGAAGGGCATCGCCCCCGCTCGTATCGTCGAGATCATGGGCTTCGCAGACGACCGTAAGATCATTCCGACCAACGCCTCAGAGCCGCGTAACCGACGTACGGAAATCCTCATCGGCTATAAGAAGGGATAAGAATCATCTCATAATTCGGGGATCTCGAACCCCACTATCACAGCCCAACACGGCTGTGATAGTAAGAGACAAGTTCTGCAAGGGTTTCGGCGCCGATTTTTTCTTTTAGATTCGCCTTATGAAAGGCCACCGTCCGCAGAGAGATATCAAGGCGCTCGGCGATATCACGATCGCGAAACCCGTTTGCGATCAGCTCCAGCACCTCTTTCTCGCGGGCCGTGATCTCCACTCCGGCCTTCTGTTCGGCCTGTGCAAGCAGCTCCATCACGCGATCCGATTGCGCCGTTTCGCCGCTCATCACGCGATTCACGATATCGAGGATTCGCTCGGCCTTATCGGTCTTTAAGAGAAAACCGTCCGCTCCGGCCCGGATCACGGACGTGATGATATCGGTGTCTTCATACTGCGTTACGATTACGATCTTAAGATCGGGAAAGCGCAGCCGGACGGTCGCAAGAACGATGGCGCCACCATAAGAGCTCAATATGTTTTCTTTCGAGAGAAGAAATCCACCCTTTTCGATTTCCGGAACGACCAGGCCTTCCTGCCAGGAAAGAGGCAACCCCAGATCGAGTAGCATGAACGAAGGCCGATGCTCTTCAATGAATGGAAGTACGACCTCGCCCGTCGCCGCCTCGGCGACGACGCTGTATAAACCGGATTGCTCGATGATGTATTTCAGTCCGGCCCGCATGAGCGGATGATCGTCGACGATGATGACTTTATGCATGTTCAATCGATTACCGGCATAGCTTCCACGATCCAGCCTTTTTCGTGCGCCTTCGTGCGCAGGGTGACGCTGCCCCGATCAAGGACCATCGCCGACTGCGCCTCTTCCAGAAGCGGAAGATCCATCATCGAATCGCCGGCGGCGAAAAGCAACGGCTCCTCCGTGATCCGTCGCAGGGCCTGCACCTTTCCTTCTGCACAGGGGTACGGCTCGACGATATGCGGTCCGAAACGGCCGTCGTCCATGCGCCGTAGCTCCATACCGATTACGTGCTCGGCCGGCAGATTCCATCGATGTGAGAGAACGGCGATCGGAATGCGAGGCGAGGCCGTTACGATGTATACAGTCCACTTCCGGTCAAGCATCGCATGCACCAATTCCTGCATGGCCGGGCGAATGCGGATGCCGACGGGTAACTCGCGACCGCTCGGCAATCCGACTGATGAACTGGCCGTCAGCTGATGATCAAAAACCTTTCTTGAAAGAGCGCCCATTTCTTCTTCATGAAAACCGGCGAAAAAGATAGAACTCCAGCGATAGGCGGCCTCGGTTCCATGTTCGTTTCGGATGGCCTCGTACACGTCGATCATGCCGTCCATCCACTCGACAAGCAGAAGCGGATCATCAAAATAACGAAAGCGTTCGTATGCGGCCCTGAGCTCGTCGCGATGACGATGCGTCGACGTCGGCCAGTGCTCCCAGAACCAGGGCTCATCGGCACGAACATGACCGCCAAGAACGATCTCGTTCATCAGCGCTTCGCCCTGATCTCCCTGAATCAACGTGTAGTCAAAGTCGAAGGCGGCAAGGCCGGGCGGGCCTTCAAGCAGAGAGGTTAACTCGCTGAAGGCCTTTGCTGACCAGTGGGATGGATTCATAACTCAGAAAGCGTTCGTTCGAGGAGGAAGGGAGGAAGAGGCGCGAATATCGGGCAGCGTTTCTGTTACGGCGATTCCCGTTGCATCTTCTCTTACGATGATCTCGGACTGATGATAGCCATACGGCAGAAAATCTTCGGGATTCAAAGCGACGTCCTGATAGCGCACCTCGAAGTGAATATGCGGCCCCGTCGAGCGCCCCGTCGAGCCCGAGAAGGCGATGATCTGCCCTCTGTTCACGCGCTCCCCTACTTTTAACAGCAGGTCGTTGTTATGCGCATAGACCGTCTTCTTTCCGTCTGCATGCGTGATGACGACGGCCTTACCGAGTCCGCCCATCCATGACGAGCCCGTAACCTCTCCGTCGTCGGCGGCAAGAACAGGGGTGCCAATCGGAGCAGCCACATCAAGGCCCATGTGCATCTCAGAGAAACGTCTTCCAAAGCGCGACGTGTATTCGGGCGTTTCTGCAGGCCAGGTCAATCGACGCGGATCAATCTGAAGAATGCGGCGGCCAAACCCTTTTTTCAGCAGGGATTGATAGAACTCCTCGCCCATCGGAATGAAGACGAAATCGCTGCGAGAGAAGGTGTTATCGTTAATGATGAGGATTTCGGTCGGTGTGGTGCCGAACTCACGTGCCAGCTTTTGAATGCTATCGCCGTCGGGCTTTACCCAGCGACCGATTCGGCCTCTGTAGGTTTGAATATGCTTGTTGTCGACAGTGACGGTGATGCGAGCTCCGGTCACGGCTTCCAGTGATGGAAGTGCAATCATCACGGCCCCGAAAAAAGCAGAGGCCAGAAAGAATCGTTTCATAGTAGTATTCCGTTTCACAAAGTATCTTTTTTAATCGGTCTCTTTCTTTTAAAAGAGCCTCGCCTGTTTCGAAACCAGCTCTTTCCAATACCAGAGCCATTTCAGAACATCCGCTTTTGCCGTTTTTCTGAGGACGCACCAGAAAATTACAGCTTTTTTCTATTGTCGATCGTCTACGCGCCGACTGGCGACAGGATATTCGACGATCTCCAGAGACTGCAACCTTTTTTCGACCGGCCATGAGGGCCAGTCTTTTCACAGACGACCGCCCACGCAAACCTCTCTCCCGCAGACCTTTCGAGTGTTCTCGACGATTTCTGGTTTACAGACGGCATCTTTCCAGTCATCCTGACCATCGATGGATATTCGACTCGGAAACGGACTTGACTTTCACCGCCTCATCCAGGACTCCCATCGTCCCCTAATTCTCGGCGGAGCGACCATAGAAAGTGAGTTTGCGCTTGAGGGTCATTCCGATGCCGACATAATCCTTCATGCCCTTGCCGACGCCATTCTCGGCGCCCTGGCCGGTCCCGACATCGGGGAGCTTTTCCCCGATACGGATCCCGCTTTGAAGAATATGGATTCGGCCCGCATCATCGAGAAAGCCAGGTCCTTCGTTACCGATAGAGGTTTTTCTATTTCTAACGTCGATATTACCATAATCGGCGAGCGGCCTAAGATCAAGCCCCACAAAGAAACGATCCGGCGCAGCCTCAGTCGATTACTCGCCATCGACGTAGAACGCATCGGCATCAAGGCGACGACGACGGAGAAGATGGGATTTGCCGGAAGAGGAGAAGGACTCGGATGCCTGGCCACAGCCTTACTCATAAAACTCTGAAGTCAACGCGAAGAACAGCAGCGCTGTTGTTTCTGATCGTCAGCTCTCCTCTTCTGGCAGAGGTCGGCTATCCGGTCGATCTCAACTCACTGCCCGTTTATATTCGCGCCGGATTCTCTCTTGAAGATGGGAGCATCCCTTCGCCGGACGAAGAGATCGGCGATGACTTCCTGCGACTTCCGGCGGCGAGAAATCGTCCGGTTATCGTTCCCGATCTGAAGCTGCCCGGCATGCCCGAGCGTGAATTCCCCGAACTGCGTTCCCTGCCACCGGTAGATTTCACGCTGCTCTGGCGTTTCACCCTGACCGACGAAGATCTGACGCATATGCATAACCCTGTTCTGCTTTTCGCGCAGATCGGTGAAGGGTGGAAGATCTTTATCAACGGAAGACTTCTACAGAAGAGTATGGACTCTCATCCGGTGAACCGCCGACTTCTTCGCGTCGCAGTTAATCCGCGCTTCCTTGTGAGCGGAACGAATCAGATCGTCATCCATTTGAAGGGAGATCCGCTTTCGCGTGAGACCGGCCTCTACTACGGCTCTCCTTACCGCATCGAAGAGGCGGCCGCCGCCGAGGCCGACGTCGATCAGACGCTGTATATCGTTCTGATCACGATTTACTCGTCTATCGGTCTCTTTCATATTCTTTTTATCTTCGGCGACCCGAAACGACGCTTCAATCTGCACTTCGGAGTTTTTGCTCTCACTCTGGCGACCTACTTATTTACAAGATCGACTCTGCCCTATCAGTTTACGGATAACGCAAATCTCATCTTTCGTATTGAGATGGCGTCGCTGGCTCTCGGATTGCCGGCCTTCATCAACTTCAGCATCAGCCTGCTTCCTTTTCGCAATCGCGCCTTTCAGCTGCTCGGTGCGCTCGTCGTATTGCATGGCTTCACGATCAGCGGTCTGTCGATCGTTCTGCCTGTGAATCCGCTCTATGATCTGCTTGTGGTATGGCAGTTCACAAGCCCGCCGCTTCTCATCGTCATGGAGGCCTTCCTTCTCGCCTTCTTCTTTCATGATCTGCGCCGTCTTTTCAAATTGAGAGGACTTCCTGTCGGATTGTACCAGGCGCTGACAGCGAGGATTCCGGGGAATCTCGTTCTCGGAACCACCGTCGTCATGGTCACAAGCGTGTATGATATCTATGCGGCTCTTGTTTTGCATACGAGCCCGGGGCTGTCGGCCTACGGACTTCTCTTCTTCCTGACTGGATCGGCCGTGCGTATCGCTTACGATCTGCTGCAACTTCTAAAGACGAATCAGAGATTGAACCGATCGATGCGCCAGAGCTTCATGAACCTGAAACGTCTTCATCACACGCTGACCCGATCCGAAGAGAAATACAGGCGTCTCATCGAAGAAACGAACGACATCGTACTGACTCTCGACGCGAAGGGAATCGTAACGGCAGGGAACAGCTCTCTTTACAGAGAACTCGGCATTCGCCCCTCTGATCTGATCGGACGTCCATTCAGCGACCTTTTGAAGAAGGAGACTGCAGAAGACGGGCCCTTCAGTCAGAGCTTTACCGTCGATCGTGTTCAGGACTTTTTTGCTCACGGAGACACCCTGAATATTCGTGTTCCGCTTTTCGCAGAGCAGAAGCGAGGTCATGTTTTCTTCGACATCAAATTCGAGAAGATTCGCTCCGAAGACGAAACCGACATTATCGTGAAGGCGTCGACGGTTGAAGAAGATCCGGCGCTGAAATATCTCGTTCGAGAGAGCGTCAGCTTCGAGATGAATAACGACCTTTTCGCCATCGAAGACATGGTGCGACGTCTTATCGTCGACCTGCCGCGTTTTCTCGACGAATACGAGATCAGCATGATTCGCATCGGTCTTCGCGAGATCATCGTCAACGCCATCGAACACGGCAACCTCGGCATCACATACATCGAAAAAACCGATCTCTTGAATTCCGGCAATTATCAGGAAGAGATACGCCGTCGCCTCATGACAGAAACGAATGATCGAAGAAGAGTACGCATCAGACTGACGCTGACGCCGACGCAGATCCGATATCGCATCAGCGACGAGGGTATGGGTTTCGACCATAACAGATTCGGCTTTCATATGGACCCCGAGCAGGTCGAGGCGTCGCTGCATGGCCGCGGGATCTTTATTACGCGAAACGCCTTTTCGCGAGTGCTTTACAACGAATCGGGGAATTCCGTGCTTTTGATCCGCGATTTTCCCGACAGAGCGGAGCCTGCCTGATCGACGACAGCTTCGATCGGCATTATCATGACGACATGCAAGAACTCATTCTGAAAAGCGAACCGCAGTTTTTCGAGGGAATGGCCTGGTACAGACCTGCGCCGGGCAACGGTCCTCCGCTTCTCTGTCTGTCTGGCTATCAGGATACTGCAAAGACCTTTCTTTTTCTCGATGAAGTGCTTGGCCGATTTGATCCGATCCTGCTCGACTGGCGCGGCCAGGGTGCATCCATGCGCCGCGAAAGGATGTATACGATACAGGAGGCCTTTGCCGACCTTATACGCTTCATTAGCATACAGCTACCTCAGGTAACGGAGGGGCCCGTGCATATCCTGGCGCATAGCATGGGAGCGGCTCTCGCCGCGCGCTTTGCCGGCACGCTGCCAGAAAGGGTGCGCTCTCTTGTTCTCGTCGAAGGCTTTTCGGGCATCATCACAGCCGATGCTGAGGCGGATCGACTGCGATCCTGGGCCGAGCATCTGACCGAAGACGTCGATCGTGACGGAAGGACTATGAACGATATCGCCGACGTCGAACGGGTCCTTTCGCGCATCCATCGCGGAGTGCGTAAAGACCGCATTGCCGTGCTTGCCCGCCTGCTTGCCCGTCCGCAAGCCCCCGCAGAACCCGATCGTAACTTTGTATGGGTTCATGATCCCTTCTTGAAAAACGGCACCGTCCCTCTCTCGTTTGCTCCTGAGATCAGCAGAGCCCTGTGGCGACGCATTGCTGTTCCCGTGCTGCTCTTTCTTGGCAAGAAAAGCCATCTGCATCCGGGACCGGCTCGCCTTCCTGAAATCCTGTCACATTTCAAAACTCTGGAGCTATGTGAGGTGGACGGTGCCGGGCATAACCTGCATCATGATCAACCCGAGGCGCTCATTCCCGAGATGCTCGCTTTTTATCGAAAACATGGTTTTCTCTGAACAAGGGTGAGGACTTTTTGACCTGTGACCCGTATCCAGACCATTATCATATTGAGCATCGCCCTCATCGCAATCCCGCTTGCCGGCTACGGAGGCTATCGCTACGTATCGCAGCAGCGAAAGATCGAAGCAGCGGCCATAGAGGCCTACTTCGATCAGGCCCGCGCCTTCGAACGTCGCATCATCGATGGATTCCCCATCTATCAGGACTGGGCGACGCCCGATCGAGAACGACAGCTTCGCACACATCTGCTCGAAGATCATCTGGCCGTCGTACGTTCGATGAACCTTACGGCCATCGAAGATCGCATCGAGCTGGATGCCCGACTGAAAGCGGGAACGTTAACCGCTCTTGAACAGAACAGAGAGACGCCTTACTTTTTCTATAACGTAAAGAAAGAACACCGGGCCCTTCTACCGATGGCCTCGGAGGGATTGCACCTCATCGCCGAACGTCTGAACAAACGAACGGGCATGAAGGACGTAACCGTGAAAATGGCGATCTCGTCCGTTCTGCGCACGGTGGAGTATCAGGATGGACTCCGCGACCGTAATGCGAACGCATCGCTCATCTCTTCTCATAGCTACGGCATCAGCTTCGACATCTTTTATGATAACTTCTTCGTTTCCCTTGCTCCGCTGCCCGATACGGGCGATGTCGATGTGAACCGCTCTCTCGAAACGATGCGACTGCGCACGGGCTATTGGCTCGGCGACGCTCTGCGCCGTCAGCTGCACGCAATGTTAGCCGAAACGCTGATCGAACTGCAAAACGAAGGCAAGCTGTATGCCATTCTCGAAAAGAATCAACGCTGCTATCATGTGACGATTCGACCGCAATAGGGACTGTCGGGCCATGCCGTGAGCGGCGACCTTTGAAGCTGAGCTGTTAACAGACTGCTTTTTCAGCAGGCTGCTAAAGCCCGAACGAATCGATAAATTTCCCGATCACCTCAATATGCTCCTGCTCGGGGCGGTCATAGCCTCGGGCCGCCGTGTACAGGTGCTCGTCGAAGATGTGAAAATCGAAAACTTTAAGCTCGAATTCCGGAATGGTGATAATAAGGTTCTCGGTATGGATATCGAGAATGAGCTTTTCTTTCTCGGCAAGCGCTTCCGTAAAACCGACAAGACGCAGCAAATCATCGCGAATCTTTTCGAGCTGTTTTTTCTTCACGGCGCCGAAACGACCGATATCGAATTCAAACTCGAATTTCGGATTAAAGAACTGCCCGACCCTGCCCTGCTTCGCTTTTTTCCCCGATACCGCCAGCTCTTTCAGATGCTTGCCCACCAGCATCAGCTGCGTATCCATCGGACGCATCGTCTCCGTATGTCCGCGACCGAAAAGAGATCGGCGATACCGAATGCCCATAAAAAAGCGGGTCGGCAGAACCATGTCGGGTAACCCCTGCTTGACGATGGCATAGCTGTACCGCTCCAGTCCGAGCCTGAAGAAATTGAAGCGGATCTTTTCTTTACCCGCCGTCGTGCGGCCACGGCATAAAAACTCCATTAACTCCAGCTCTTCCTTTTTTAGAAACTTCTCGGGTTCGCGCGCCACCTCGCGGAACAGAGACCCACAGAGCGGATCGGAGGGCATGATATTCTTCCCGACCTTGACGACCATCCGCCAGGGAAGGCTGTACACGAATTTGTAAGAGCCGCGGCCGATATAGCTATCGGGACCGACGGGCATGAAGTCGTCGAGAAACGGCCGCTCGTAGCGCATCTGCAGACGCATCACATGCGACAGGGGCACGACGCGCTCGTAGATGCGACGCGGCAGGGAATGCTGTCTGAGCTGAAAATCGACGGGAATGAGCTCTTTTCGCGGGGCGAGCGTTTCGCGCGCCTTCTCAAGGGCGCGATCGATCCATTCTTCGTCAAAGGCCGAACGCATGACGACGGCCGCCTTCTGTCCCTGCTCGCCGACGCGCTCCCGCGCCTCTCTGACCCTGCTTCGAACCCTGCGAAAAATGTCTCGAATTTCCATGCAGATGCATCGTTCCATGCACGGTCGGGCGGCAAAGTGTTTTTCAGGCCTCCAAAACGGCGGCCTCGGCCAGAAGGATCTGCGCTTAATCTGACCGCTTGCTTTAACCGCGCCTCCTCCGTGAGTCAGCGCTGCCGACACAGAAGAGCCTCAACGGAGCCGGCGTAATTGATATTGAAATACAAAGTCAGATACTAAAATTTTTAAAGTAAAAAGGTTGCTATATTCACCGTACAATTCGGACTAACGCCCATACCATGCTGAAAAAAAAGACGCTGAAGTCCGTGATTCGCAACCCCTTTCTCTCGCTGCAATCTATTTCTATTCGCTACAAGGTGGCCTTTCATCTGATTCTTGGCACGATCCTGATCACGGTCGCCGTCGTCGAATATGCCTACTATGTGGCCCGACAGACCGTCATCGACCAGTTTGAGAAGCAGGTTCGATCAGCAACCCTGCAGATGCAGAGCGAGATCCAGAATGTCTTTCTGCGCATGGATAGAAAAGAGCTGAATCAGGAAAAGGCCTTCGATATCATTCGTAACTCCATGGTCGGCCCGATGATGGAGATTCGGTTGACCTTTCGCCAGTCCGATAACGATAAGGGGCGCATGAAGGAGCAGATCGGACGTATGCTCGGCATATTTGATCCCAGGATAAGCGACGCCTTTGACATAAAAGAGATAAAGGCCCAAACGCCAGACGGACTTACCGAATACCTCGTCGAAAAGCGTCCCGGTGGCGAACCGCTTGGAAGGGTTCAGAGGCTCGATTCTGAAAGAGCCCTTTTCCGGGCGCTTGATCCCTGGCTGATTCGTGACATCTATGACGGCTACTACAGACTGTCGCGCAAAGATCGCCAGACGGTGCGCCAGGGATTTCAATTTGAAATCGTACGCAACCTCTCTGTCTCTTCCTTGAGGCTTGGCAATACGGGCTATGGATTCGCCCTGACCGCCTACACTCCGGAATGGATGATACAGGGCACAACGTATCCGCGCGACTATACCGAGAATGCAATCAGGAGTCGGTACGCGAACAATTTCTCTGAAACAGGCTACACAGCGGAAGAAATCACCCGCTACAAAGAGGCGTTCGGTCAGACCGCTGACGAGAATCTTGCTTTTGTTTCGCGCGATATGAAGGAAAGGCATACACCGGCAAATGGATTGATAGCCGTCATCCATCCCTTCCGCGAGGATGAAGACCTCGATAACGTTCAGTTCGACGGAACGATGGTCGTTCGCGAGATGATGATGCAGCGTCAGGGTTTCTATCGCTATCCGTGGCAGAACAGCGGCGAAACGTCTCCGCGGCAGAAGCTGATCTATCTGACGACGTTCGAGCACCCTCAATTGCAGCAGCCCTGGGTGATCGCCGTCGGAGGCTACGAAGACGAGGTGCTCGGCCCTATTCAATCTCTGCACCGGAACCTCTATATACTACTTTTCGCCGCCATCGTCGTCTTCGCTCTCAGCTCCCTGGCTTTTTTGCAGCTGAACATCATCGTTCCGCTGAATCGTCTTCTTGAAGGCATCTCACGCATCAAAGAGCACGACCTGACAGTACGCGTAAAACGCATCAACGGAGACGAGATCGGTTTCGTAACGAGAACGTTCAATCAGATGGTGCGCCTGATCGCAGATCACGAAACAAAGCTATCGGAATATGCCCGCACGCTCGAAAACAGGGTGCAGGAGCGAACGCAGGAACTCAGTGAAACGCTGGCCGAGGTGCAGCAGCTCAAAGAACGGCAGGATGGGGAT
Source organism: Leptonema illini DSM 21528 (assembly GCF_000243335.1). NCBI lineage: Bacteria > Pseudomonadati > Spirochaetota > Leptospiria > Leptospirales > Leptospiraceae > Leptonema > Leptonema illini. The sequence goes on from NZ_JH597773.1 coordinate 728,573, forward strand.
TATTATCTGACCTCGCTTGTTCTGAATCCCCTGATCTCCAAAAAAGTAAGCAGCGAAACCGTCAGCGTCGATTTTCGCATCCGCCAGAAGAAGAGCTTCCGCTTTCGCAAATGGAGCGGCGAGATAGGAGGCGACATCTGCATCGCGCGCTCGCTTTCGCTGAAAGGTAGGGATTACACGGCCTTTTTAAACGCCGATGCCATGGGGAAGTCGATCCAGGGAGCGAGCGGAGCTCTTGTCATCGGCTCGGTCTTTGAATCGATCCTCGAACGTACGGTTTCGGCGGCCGTCTTCCGGAATCATTATCCGGAGCGATGGCTGAAAAACTCCTTTCGCGAACTCGCCAAGATCTTTCTTTCGTTTGATGGGGCCATGGGAGCGTCTCTCGTCATAGGGTTAGTCGATGATCGAACGGGAACGGTGTATTATATCAACGCCGAGCATCCTTTCGGCGTTCTTTACAGAAAAGGCAGAGCCAGCTTCATCGAAACGGAGGCCGTGCTCAAGCGTATCGGCATTCGCGAGTCGACCGAGTCTCAGACCGTCGTGCGCACCTTTCAGATGCAACCCGGCGACGTCCTTCTATTCGGGTCGGATGGCAAAGACGATCTCGACCTCGGCGACGGCAATCGAAACGACGACGAGTATCTCTTTCTATCTCTCGTCGAACAATCAGGCGCCGACCTCGACAGCCTGACCGAGCAGCTGGGGCGACGGGGAGAGTTAACCGATGACCTGTCCCTGCTTCGCATCGAATTCTCGGGCATGACGGACAGAGACGGGCGTCGCACGCTCACAGAACTGATCAACCATCACATAAAACAGGAAGATTATGCAGGCGTGCTGTCTCATGCCTGGACGTATCTTGATGAACATCCGGCGACGACCGACATCCTCTATACGTTTTCGTATGCCTTTCGCAAAGTGAAAGACTATGCCACCGCCGCCGAACTTGGCGAGCGCATCTATCTTCGCGAGCCGGATCGTCCCGGCAATCTTGTGAACCTGGCCTACTGCCATGTAAAGATGTCGTCGCATCAGCGAGCGGAGTTTTTCGCGCAGAAGGCGCTCGACCTGGACCCCGGAAACGACGTGGCGAGGCGCATTCAGGATATGATTGCAGAGGCCCGGCCCTCCCAGGGAATTTTCAATTGACCCGACAGGTCAGAAACAATTAACGTCTCACAGATGGCGTCGTAGCCAAGTGGCTAAGGCAGGGCTCTGCAAAAGCCCGACCGCCGGTTCGAATCCGGCCGACGCCTCCATTTTTCTTCCCAGAAAATCCGACCTTTCGGATGTTGATAACCGCCCGGGTGATGGAATGGTAGACATACGGGACTTAAAATCCCGGGGCGATTCGCCGTGCGGGTTCAAGCCCCGCCCCGGGTATTCAGCATATTCGCAAAACACTCGCTGCAAAATCGAACGAGCGGCGTTGATCAGTCCGAGGCCTTCGCACCTTTTTTTGCCGCCTTTTTCCCCACGCCCTTTACCGTTTTCGGCGGCCCCTTCTTTGTAGCCTTCGTTACATCTTTTTTTCCGGAAGTCTGCCGGGAGGGGGTTTCGGCCTGCTTTCCTGGCCTGTCGCGCTCTTCTTCCCTTCTTTCCTTTCTTCCCGTCGCTGACTTTTTAGCCAGAGGCTTCTCTTCGCGATCAAAAACGAATGCCTTCGCGTCGGGAATGACGGGCAACGTTTCGTCTGCTTTCTTTCGAATACGCCGCACCGGGCCTTCGACACGGCGATGAAAGCGTTCGTTCACATCGAGGCGACGTATCTTATTCTGCAGCGTGGACCGATTCACGCCCAGGGCCTTCGCCGCATGCGATACGTTCTGCCCCGTGCGACGCAGCATCGAGGCGATGATACCGGCCTCCAGATCTTCCATGATCGAATCGAGATCCTGACCTGCCTCAAGCCGGCTCATGATCTCATGTGGTAGCCCGGCAACCTCGGGATCATGGAAGATATACAGATACCCCATGATGACGCGATCGTGCTCGAGCGTGGCGATCTCGACGGTAAGATGAAGCTCGGTCAGCGATACAAAGAGCAGATCGACCGGATGCGGCCCCATGCTGTAGGTGCGCGCAAGGGCATTGCGATTCACTTCGAGAAAATAGCGCTCGGCGAGAGCCAGGGTATTCTTAAAAGGCCCACGTTCCAGAATACGCGAAACAAAGGTCTCATTATAAAAAAGCGTCTGGCCGTTCAGATCCGTGGCAAGAAGAGGATGTGGAAGCGAGGCAAGGATCAGTCGGCTCAGCCAGTCCCCTTCGTTTTGCGCTGAAACGACCTCGGCGCGAACGGAATCGCTCTGAAAGGGTTCGTCACGCTGCTCTTCTTCAAGAGCGGCCATGCGTCGATAAAGCTCAGATTTCGGCCACCGGGTATGCTCCCGCCCCAGCTCATCGAGCACGGGTACGGGGCTTTTCTCGCCAAGCGCATGCAGGGCCTCGTCGCCGATTTGCGCATGCAGAAGGGCGGAGGGGATGCGAGTGAACTCTTCCTGTAATCGTTCGAGGTCAGAGGCGCGACGATCGATCTCTGCGCGCAGAATGAAGCCAAGAAAGCGATCGCCTTCCGCTTCAACGACGGGCAAACAGGGCACAGCATGCCGGTAAAACTGCTGAAGCAGATGCGAAAGACGCAGAGAGGACACCGATTAGGATTGCTTTTCGGCGACGTCCTCAGGCAAGAACTTTTTCAACTGCTGTAGCGTCGGCGAAAGACCTTCGATCTGCTCGGCGAGCTCGTATTCGAGAATATCGCCGGCCGCGACCATATCGCTCTCTTCCAGAGCCGACGAAAGATCTGAGAGCAGCGACAGAAGCGCCGAAGCCGTCTCGTCAAGGCTTCTCTCGCCCACCGATTCTTGCCGCTGTTCTTCGCTCAATCTTTCCAGAGCTGCAAAAAGATACGGCATGAGCGCATCGAGATCCTGCATGACGCTATCAAGAAGAGCGACGCCCTGCTCATCCTTTCCGGATTGATACGATTCATTGATGCGCACGATGCTCTGCGCCAGATCGGGCAGCGCCTTCTCGAAGCGGTCCAGGCCTTCGCGTATATCATCGCCGGTCAGCGATTCGGCATGAAGACGCACGACCAGTCGCCCGGTGAAGGCCTTGATGGCACGGAGACTCTGAAGCAGCTCATCGAGCTTCGCCTCGCCAGGCATAAGGCTGGCCGCCTCTCTCTCCAGAGCTGCAAGAGCCGTTCCGATCGGCTCAGACATCGTGCCGTCGGGCATCGGAACGGAAAAAGAATCGAGTTCGAGTTGAAGCATGCCCGCCGCAGAATCCACAAATTCCTTCACCCAGGAGATGCCGCTTTGAAGCTCTTCGATATCTTCAGAGCGGATCTCTTCGCTGTAAAAAAGGGCGCTGCCGATCTGATCAAGATAGCGATCGATGGTGCGAGCCGTCCGTAAAAGAACGGCCTGCGAATCCCCGATCCAGAAATGCATGCTGCGCACGGCATCGAGAGTCGTCTGTTCGAGGAAGTCCTGCGAGACGTCGCGATCCTCCACCCTGCATTCAAGAATATATCGCGTGTGCCGGGCCGCCTCGGCCTCAATCGAACGATATACGTCGATCAGGGTTTTCTCGCTGTCAAACTGTACGTCGACGGCTTCGTCATTGATGAATAGCTGCATGAAATCCTCCCGATTACTGTCCCGGAGAAAGCCGGTTCTTTAAATACTCAGACGTGGATCGGTTCTGCCGCATCTGCGTTTCCATACGTCCGAACTTCTCGCGCAGTTGTTGTTCTTTCTGCTTGAGGCTGAGTTCTTTGTTATAGATCTGTTTCTTGTTTGATTTGATCTGCTCCTGTAAGAGGTCGATACGCGAGGCGATCACGCCTCCCGATACCGTCACATACGGAGCCAGGTCTCTGTTGATGGCGTAGGCGATGCCGTTATCGGTCACGCCGTCTTCGTTTCCGTCGGCGGCGAAAAGCTCACGCACCGATTCGGGATGACGCCCCAGAGCGTCGTCAAGCTTTGCGTCGTCGATAACAAGCAGGCCTTTTTGAATATCTTTCCAGTCGCTGCCGACGGCGCCGGTTGAGATGCCGATGTCGCCAATCACGCGAAAGGCCGGCTGCTGCCGCGTAGGGTAGGATTGCGCCACCGCCGATTGCAGCTGCGCTATCAATCTGCGCGTCACGGCGTCGCCGGCAAAGATGCCGCTTGCATCTTCGAGCTTGCGCAGGCCTTCGTCGATCCCTGCGTTCGGATCGGTGGGGCGGTTCATCTGAAACTCGTCTTTAGAACCGAACTTATCGTTCTCGCGCACAAACTGCACAAGTGCGTTATGCGCCTCCACCCATTCCTTGATCTTCTTCTTGATCTCGTCGGATTGATGCTGCACCTTCAAATGCACGGCCGATTCCGTCACGCGATGGAAATTGAGTGAGGCGCCTTTAATCAAATCGGTAATGCCTTCGTTGCGCGGACGCGTCACCTCGACGCCGTTTACAAGCAGACGCGTATCCTTTGCCGGCGTCGTTTCATGCTTCGGGCCGAAAAGACCTTCTTCTTCGCGCATCGTATCGACGCGAAAGTCTTTCAGTTCGCCCTCCGATGCGGGCACGGGAATGACGCGAATCTCAAGCAGCTTCGCCGGCCCTCCGGCAGCGGCGGCGATATCGACGGATTGATCGCCGTCGCCGCGCAGCTCCATCTTCAGCTCTTTGCGCGCTCCCATATGATCATAAATCACGATAACCTCGGCCTGGAGCGCTCCCTGAAGGGCCTTCTCTTCTCGCGTCTGACGACGTCGCTCGATATCGGGCGCATTGAGCTCAACTCCGCCGATCTGCTCGCGCACATCGGGACCCGACGTTACCGTCTGCCCGTCAGGCACGTCGGTCTTTGTGACCTTGAAAGCAGAAGAGAAATAGAGTTTTGATACGGTGGTGCCTTCGACAAGAACGGGCAGCAGCGTTTCCGCTTTTGCGACCGTAACGGGCGCTGTGCGGTCTTTCAGAGCCAGCGCCTCGGTCGCCGTCTTCTGCTGCTTCGTTTCGCCGACGATCTCAAGATTGCGCAGCAATCCGTCTGGGTCGGTGAATTTAAACGCTCCGGCAACGCCGATGTTTTTTGAGCGCAGGGTTAACAGCGAACGATCTGAGGTGATGCGCACCGACGACACCTCGAAATCGTTGCCGGCATGCTGCCGCAGAAGCCGCTCCAGGGCCGGGAACTTTCCGCCCTGAAACTTCACTTCAATATCTTTATTCCCCGTATTAATGCGAAAGGTGGCTGCAGGCAGATCTTCGGAATCCTGGATCTGTCGCGAATGGATCTGATGGTAGGTGGCGAGCGCAAGCACCTGAATGCTCTGGCTTACCTCTTCGACGTCGGGCGATGTCGATCCGGTGATGGCGCCCGGATCAGAAGAGACGATCGTGCGCACGGTGAACGGGCCCGAAAAGGAGTAGAGGTCACGGCTCAGGTTTGACAGTACACGGGCGCGGTTTCGCAGTTCTTCCCACGCCTGGATGCGGATCTGATTGCGTTTATTCTCTTCTTCAAGACGCATCAGAGGCTTGCGCTCGATCTCGATGAGCTGCTGGATCATCACCTGCGTTTGCATCCCCGATCCGCCTGGAATTCCTACCATTGGTGCTGGCATACTATCTCCTGCGAGTGTCCTCTGTAGAGCCTTGCCGTCTCTGGCGCACGGCCTCTATACGTAACATCGGCGTTTTTGCAAAAAGCACAAGCCCGAAAGGGCGTTTTGTTACGGCTTGACCGGAGCGGAAATCAGGCTGATCTGACGGCAACCATGGCAGCGACGAAACGTCTCTATCGCATTCAGTTCCTGAATCAGGGCAAAACCTACGAACTTTACGCCCGATCGGTCACGCAGGGAGCGCTTTTCGGATTCATAGAAATAGAAGATCTTGTATTCGGCGAGAAATCGGCCGTGCTTGTTGATCCGACCGAAGAAGGCTTAAAGAAGGAATTCGAAGATACGAAGCGCATCCATGTGCCGATGCACTCCGTGCTCAGAATCGACGAGCTTGAGAAGACGGCATCGTTCCGGCCGCGTGTCATCTCCATCGATGCCGGCAGTGGCCCGTCCGCACAGCCCGCTCCCGTGCTTTATTCGCCGCCGAAATAACGGGCCTGCCAGTACCCGATCAAACGTTCTTATGTAAGAAGAAAGAACTTACTTTGACGGGCCCGAAACGAAGCCGCTGTAACCGTCGGCCTCCAGCTTGCTTTTCAGCTGATCGGCTCCGAAGCGTTCATAGAACGTTCCGACTTTTACAACATATTCGCTACCGCGTCGGAACACATGCACAGGCTGACCGTAACGATCGCCGAGATAGGTCTTGAGACGCATTGCGTTTTCGAGATCGGTAAAGAGCCCGATCTGTACCGTGTACTGTTTGAAATCCTGCTCGGTCTTCAGATCCTTTTCCATCTGCGCAAGCTGATCCTTATTCGCAGACTTATCGTCAAGCTCGGCACCGCCCTCGCCCGTTTCAGGGCGTCTGAAGAAAAGCGCCGTCGCTCCGTCGCCCTTCTCGGCCGCTTCGCCTTTTTTGATGACGCGGATGGCGACGCGGGCTAACCCCTTTTCTTTAAACGCCAGCACCTCAGAGGCATATTCGCTGACGTCGAGAATGCGTCCTTTTACAAAAGGGCCGCGATCGTTTACTTTGAGGATGACTTCTTTGTTGTTATCGAGATTCTTCACAAGTATGACGGTACCGAGAGGCAGGGTCTTATGAGCCGCCGTTAACCGTCGACTATCGAAGATCTCGCCGCTTGCCGTCGGTCGGCCGTCGAAGTCGCGTCCGTACCAGGAGGCGACACCGTCTTCGGTGAAATCCGACAGGTCGGCCGTCGTCGTAGAGGCCGGTACGATAGCGGGCTCCTGCGATGCAGGCTGCTCGTTTTCTACGACGCTCTCTTTACGATCTGCATAACCCGGAGGAGCGTTCTCGGGTTTGCAGGCACAGTCCTCTGCCGCGGCGACCTCTTTCAGAGCCGGATCGCGTTTCGACGCCTCTTCGAAATAAGCGTCTTCCTGGGCGTTGCGGTCCTTCACGTCGCGACGCGAACCCGGAGTCGTGCTTTCTACGACATACGGAGGCTGGTTGACGTTTGTGGTAACACAGGACGTCGCCGACGCTGCAAGCAGGATGAGAGAGATCGTGCGAATCGTTTTCATCCCTCTGTCTATCGACGGCTTAGCTGAGGGCGTTGACTCTTTTTTTCAACCTCTGTTTTCCAGTGATTCTTACTCAGCCTCTTTCAGCCTCTTGTTCAGTTTTTTATAGAGGAAATCGGCCCAGTCTTCATCGGCGTTGAGCGACGGAACAAGTCGGAACTCTCCGTTTCCGCCGCCCTCTCGATAGACCTCTTCGCCGCGAATCGCCAGCTCTTCGAGCGTTTCGAGACAGTCCGCCACAAAGGAAAGCGGAACGATGGCGAGAGACAGATTCTGCGCGGCAAGCACTCTGATGCGATCTTCGGTTGATGGGCTCAGCCATTCGTCGCGTCCCAGACGAGATTGAAAGGCCACAGACCAGTTCTCTTTATCCAGACCGGCCGCCACGGCCACCGCACGAGCCGAATGCATGCACTGTGCCCGGTAACAATGCGTCGGCGCCTCGCGTTCACAGCAACCCTCTTGCATACAGCGAGAGTCTCCGCTGCGGTGAATCTGACGCACGGGCAGGCCGTGAAAACTGAAAAGCACATGTGTATCGCGACTCAGGCGCTTCACTCTTGAGGCCCACAATTCAACGAAACCCTCTGCATCATAGAAAGGCGGTTCGATCGAAGGAAAGAGCGGACGCCAGGCATCGCTCATCACCGCCTGAAAAACGTCGCCCATAACGGTTGCCGTCGTTGCTCCGGCAAACTGCGGATACAACGGAACAAAGTGGATACGACTTATGCCCTCTTTGCGCAGACTTTCGCAAACCGAACGCACCGATGGCGAGCCATAACGCATCGCATAACGCACGACGGCTTCTTTTCCGAAGCGCCTCTGAACCGCATCGGCAAGATCGGCCGTATGAAAGACAAGAGGCGAGCCGCGATCGGTCCAGATGCTCTGATAGGCATGGGCGCTTTTTTTCGGTCGAAAGCGCAGAATGATGCCATGCAGAAGCAGCCATCGCATCGCTGCAGGCAGATCAATGACAAAGGGATCGGAGAGGAACTCCGCAAGATAGGTGCGTACATCTCGAACCGACGGCGATGCCGGCGATCCGAGGTTGATCAAAACGATTCCGGTGGTGCCTGCCATACAGGATAACGTTCTTACGTCCTGCGTGCTGGCTGCGACCCTTTTTCAAATCACAACCAGCGGTTTCTACAAGCTATTTCAAGAATGGTTTCTGACAGGCTGCTTTTTCAGCAGCCTGCTAATCGTTACTTCTTTGTGCGTTACTTCTTTATGAAACGTGCGACAAAGGCGCCGCGAAGATCATTCAGGGAGTAGCCTGTGGCCTCATCGCTCGGGTACGCCTTTTTCAGCGCCGCTGCCGTCTCGGGCTTGATCTGCTCGCCGATGCCGTGACAGCTGAGGCACATCTCGCCGCTGATCTGAATCGGAGCCATCACAACGCGACCCGTCTCTGTCGGAACGACGACGGCTCCGATAGGCTTGCCCTCTTTCAATCGAGCCGCCCAGAGATCCAGTACCATCGATTCTACTTCGCTGGCCCTGTGCTCCGGATTGCGAGGCTTCTGAGAAACACGCAAAACCTGCGCCTCTCCTGAGAGAGACTTTTCGATTTCCGGTGAAACGACCTGACAGACCTCAATGGCCTTCTCAGGGCCGCCCTCTTTCATCGCAGCCATCAGGCGATTGGAAAGCTGCATCTTGAACTCGCCGAACTGTTTGACGATCAGGCGATCGGCTTCGTCGGCCGCCTCTCCTTTATACTGGATGGTTTCGTATTCGGGCACTGCCTTTGCCGGCGCATCGGGCTTACAGGCGAGAAACAGTAGAGTAATGGAAAAAAACGTCAGGGATCTGAAATACATGAGCAACCTCCGATATACCCCTAAAGGGTATACAATCATCTCGCGATGCAGCTGCCCTGTAAATCAAAAAAACTTACTTTGCATGATACCGTACAGGACGAATCTGCCACCCGACTATGAAGCTCGCTCGAATCGATAGCCAGCCGTTACGCGGCAAAAGAGTCCTCTTACAGATTGAACTACCGCCGCCCGGCCATCCCTTTGCCTCCTATTATTTGAACGAATGTACAGAAACCCTTGATCTTCTTCGAGAGCGAGGCGCCCACGTCCTCATTACCGGGCATCCCGTACACACGCAGCGCCCTGAGTCGGTGAGCTTCTCGGCATATACAGATGAGCTCGGTCGACGGTTGAAAAGCACCCTGCCATTCTTTGCAACGCCTGAAGATACGAAAAAGGCCGTCTCGGCCCTTGAACACGAGCCGGCCGTAATGCTTGATAATCTGCTGCATATTCAGGGTGAGGGCGGCAGCGCGAAGGCGCATGTAAAGATTCTCGCCGAAGGCATCGATTTTTTTGTGAACGAGGCGCCGGGAACGCTTGCCGACAGTTACTCAAGTTCGGTGCATATGCCCGAGTTGCGCCCGGCTTTCGCCGGCATGCGCCTTTCAGAACGTGTGGAGGCCCTGACGGAGCTTCAGGCCGGCAAACCCTCACCCTCGGTTTTTATTATGGGCGGACAGGACGTGGCCGCCTCCATCATTCTACTGAGAAAGAATCTGGCCTCGATGGACAGCCTGATCGTCGGTGGCATCGTCGCCAATACCGCTCTGAAAGGGAACGCCCTGCAGATGGGCTCCTCTGTGCTTGACGCCCCGCGTCAGTCCGACGCCTTTCAGATCATCGAGCGTGCTCGCCTCGAAGAATGCCATGTTGAACTGCCGATCGACCATATGATCGCCGATCGCATCTCTTCAAAGGCAAAGCTGAAATCGTCGGGCCGCGAGGTTCCTGAAGGCTGGATGTCGGTGGACGTCGGCCCCAAAACCCTGTCGAACTACGAAAAACTGCTAAAAAAAGCCGGTGTCGTCTTCATGCATGGCCCTCTTGGCGCCTCGGACGTACCTGAATTCCGGGCCGGCACAATCCGCCTGCTTAAGTTTCTCGCAAAATCAGGTGCGCGGGTCATCCTTGCAGGCGAGGATCTCTGCCATATCGCCATAGAAAACGGGATCTCGTTCCCCTTTCTTTTTCCGGACAGCCGATCGGTGCAACGTTTCCTTTCTGGCCAGGAGCTTCCCGCTCTGGCGGCCCTGAGCCCTCGATAGTCCGAAGCTGGCAGTCATCGCCGATCCCGTGGGAGCCGGGCATTGGCGAGAGGTTGGTTTTTCGGTTTACGTCATTCGGGCCCGGGAAAAGCATGCGAAGGATCATCGTTCGGGAGCTATTTCCATGCAGATTCTGCAAACCCTGCTTGTAGTATTATTCTTTGTCAGTTGCGCAGCACTGATCTTCTTTATCCTGATTCAATCCGGTAAAGGCGGATCGCTGGGCATTATGGGCGGTGGCGGTTCGGGCTCTCCTTTTGGAAGCTCTACCGTTGATGTCGTCGAAAAGGCAACGTGGTATGGCATCGCTGCCTTCCTTATTCTCGCCATCCTTTCGGCCATTGCCTTTGCCGATCACGGCATCAAGATTGAGCCGATTGAGAGTGCAGTGCCCGCCGCGGAAGAGAGCGCTCCGGCGCAGAGTTTGCCGGCAAACCCCGCTCCGGCACAGAATACGCCGGTTCAACCTGCTCCGGCTCAGAATCTGCCGGCCAATCCGACGCCAGCTCAGTAAAAGCCAGCGAATGTCGCAGAGACCCGCTCCGGCGGGTTTTTTTATGCCTTTCTCGCGTACGACCGTCTGCTTTTTTTAGTTGCGGGATGTGTTTTTTTCGGCAATACAGTAAATTCAGCGATCGCGATTTCCTATAATGATACAAAGACTCAGGTTATTACAGGGACGGAAGACTATGAAACGGATTTTCACCACCACAGCGGGAGCACTGGCAGTATCCCTGTTCGCAGGCGCTCTGATTGCAAAACCCAAAATCATCGACCGTGAAGCAGAGAAAAAGGCCTACCCTGATCTGCAAACCACGGAAAGCATCCTTGATCGCAATGTTACCGAAGCCTACAAGCGCCTAGCCCTGTTTGGCCCGCTTGTGAACATGGCTAAAGAAGACCGAGACAAGTATTTCAAAGAGCGTCAGGATCCGCTCGATTTCCGTCATACGCTTAAGAACATCGTCTATACTCCTCGCAACACCTATGTGCGTTACGTCAAGGAAGGAGCGGATTTTCTGCTTGTAGGCCTCGGCGATACGGCAGAGACACAGGCCAAGATCAGCGAAAAAACGGCCGAAGCGAACAACGCCGGTGTTCAGGTTCCTGCCCTTGCCTTTCAGGATCGTGAAGGCATCGAACTGACGCAGTTCGAGTTCATCTACGCCGAAGACGAACCCATTCGGGAAGCGATCGGTTCGCGCCGCAAGTCCGTCAGCCTCTTCTATAAAAGAACGGGTCAGGGCAACGTCGACACCGAGCAGGATTTTACGCTCGACCTCGTCGTAACTCGCATCGTTCACGATAACTTCAAAAAAGGCGTAAAAGACATCGAAGTCGTTATCGATCCGAGTCCGATGACCGAGGCCATGGACGATATCATCATCCTGCACCGCTACAATCAGAAGCCCTCCCAGGCGATCGTCGTGGGCACGATGCCGAACACGCCTAATTTCCCGCAGCGGAATCAGTTCAAGCAGAAATTCTATACGAAGCTGCTCGATCATTACAACATTCTGTATCGTCTGCTCGACGGTTATGCGAAGAAGGATGGCAACTCGTACAACGATACCGTCCTCGAACTTCTGCGAAAAAGCACGGAATACTGAGCGACGTTCCGCGACCTGAGAAGAGGCCTCCTGAGAAGGGGGCCTTTTTGCTTTCAGACCGGAAAGGCCTTCCGCTCGATTCCCGGCCGGCCCGACCTGACGCCCGACAGGGCTCTGATTGACAGGATGGGGCATCGTTTGAAGGTGCGCCATGTCGCTGCATGATACGCTCGAACAGCGCCTTGCCGAAACCGAAGCGATCCTCGACGCCCAGCCCATAGCGAGCTTTGGAATCGATCAGTTCTTTCGCATCATGCGTCTCAATCATCGCGCCCTGCGATATACCGGCCATGACAGCTACAAATCCGTCATCCAGCAATCCTGCCATCGCATGATCCAGAACAGAGGCGATATCTGCCCGTTCTGCCCTCTTGAGAATGAATGGAAGAAGGTCTTCTCTGAAAACGACGAGACGGACCGTCCCTACCGCATCATCGAAAAGATCATTCAGAAGCGCGTCGGTAAGGGCGAAAAGAGTTTCAAGATCACCTTTATCCTGATTCGAACGAACAGCATTCGCATCGTCGAGATGATTGAAGATATTACCGAAGAACGCGAAAGACAGGAAGAGATGCTGCGCATCGAAAACCTGGCCACCATGGGTACGATGATATCGGGCATAGCGCATGAACTGAACAACCCGCTCACCGGCATATCGCTTACATTGCAGAATCTGCAGGCGAATATATCGACGATGGACTCGTCAGAGGTGATCAAGAGGCTGCAGTTCATCTACAAAGATCTATCAAAGGCATCTCGCATAGTTCAGGATATTCTCAGCCTCGCACGGCCCGGCATCAAAGAGAAGCATCAGATCAATCTCGTTCGTATCATCGAAAAGGCCCGCGATAACACCGCCCGGTTGTATCCCGTACTCTCGCGCAAGATCCGCTGGGAGATTCCCGCCTCAGACGACTTCATTCTGCCCGCTGATCCCGATAAACTGGAGCGACTGTTTTTCAACCTGTTTCGAAACGCCATCCAGGCCTACGATTATAAAGAAGGCGTCATCAGCGTTCACCTGAAGCACTTTCGTAACTCTATCTACATCACCATCGCCGACGATGCAGGCGGTATTCCTCCTGAGATTCTGCAGAGGATATTCGTGCCGTTTCATTCAGGCTCACGCACCGGACGCGGAACCGGCCTGGGGTTACCGATCTGTTTGAATATCGTGAGGGAGCACGGCGGACGGTTGAAAATCAGATCGAGCCGCGGCCGTACATTCTTCTTCATCTCCATGCCTTCGGGTAAACAGGAGCGATGGGCATGAAAAGCATACTCGTCGTCGACGACATCTTCTCGATCCGGCTCGCCATACAGGATTTTCTTTCCCCGCATTTCACCGTAGTTACGGCCGGCGATGGACAGGAGGCCCTGGAAATACTCTCTGAAAGACGATTCGATCTACTTCTGAGCGATATTCGCATGCCCGGTATGAGCGGCATCGAATTGATTCAGCATGTGCAATCGGCGTATCCTGAGATGCAGTATGCGCTGATGACCGCATATAACGTGAACGATTATGTGAAATACGCCAGGGAGCACCGCATCTGGAATATCATCCCCAAATCGACCTTCCTCGATTTACAGATGGTCGGCGTCATGGTGCGCAAGCTGACCGGCCCCGATATCTTCGGATTCTCTCTTTATTTTCCCGATCTTATTGAAGAGCCAGTAAGCATCGGCAGGGTTTATGCGATGCATCGTGACGAAGAGGCCCGGCTGCCCGCCGGAACGCTACTGCATTGCGAGATCAGCTCGGACGAAGAGCGCTTTCGCATGTGTGATATGGTTGCCGAGCTTCTGAAGCGACATCGAGCGCCTGGAGTCATTCGCCTGATACTCGAAGAACTGACGATGAACGCTCGCGACTACGCCTCCGATCAGTTCACACAGCCCATTCAGCTTTCGTTTGGAGTGTACCGCGACAACCTGCTTTTTGCCGTTACCGATTCAAGCGGCAGACTCGATCGATCCGACATCCTCTATCGACTCGAACGAAACGTATCCTATGACGAACGGGGAAGACCGCTGTCGCTCCAGGATTCGCACGGCAGAGGGCTTTTTATTTCGCGAGAGAATCTCGATCATCTCATCTTCAACATTCAGGCAGGCAAAAAGACCGAGATCCTTGGCCTGCTGCAACCCGAGGCGGAGTTTCGCAACAAGGCCATTTCGATCTACTTCCGGGATGCAGACGGGCGTATCGTACAGTAGCCGTTTGAGTCTTCAATACTGATGCCGCCTTTATGACGCAGCAATCGGTACGGCGAGCTCGGTCGCAGAGTTGCGGCGACGGGCTTCTCTTCCTGATCGTCGTTTTTAACAAGCAGATACAGGAAGCGCTCCCCTCCGGCGATGGCGAAACCTCCGGTGGCTAACGCATCGCCCTGAAATTCCACTCCTGAAATATCGGCCCCGGGAGTATCAGCATGGAAGGCCGTTGTGCCGTCTCCGTTCCCCGTCCACGAGATTTCTCCGTCTTCTATCTGCCCGGCAAAGCGACCGGTGGCAAAGAGGACGCCCGATTCGGTCAGCGCCATCGGCATGCGATGCGGAACGACAAGCGGCAGACGCACAGATTCGATCTCTTTCAGTCGCTCTTTCTCTTCATCAAGGCGATACTCGCGAATAAAATCCTGATCATCCTGCTGCAAATGAATGGCGATACGGTCGCCGCCGACGGCCACGGATTTGGCAAACGACCGTTCAGCACCGGGAATGGTTAACGTGAAGATGCGAAAGTCCGGCTCAAAACGCACGATATAGACGGGCCCCGATGAGAAGAGAACGGCGGCCGTTGATCCGGCTGTCTGGGCCGAATTTTTCGATTCATCGCTGTGCTCTGCATCGCTGAAGGCATAGTCGGTCATGAGAACGCCCGACAGCGGAAGGCCCGGAGCGGCATTGCCGTTATGATCCATCAGCCGCACGGCCGTAAGATCGCCCGAAAGCAGCAGAATCCATTTTCCCCGAGGGTCAGAGACCGGATACGAGGCGCTTTCGCGCTTCCAGTAGAGCTCATCGGGATGCGCATAATAGGCGATCTCTTTACCGATCTTCTGGTATTCAAAATAACCGTTCCCTTCTGGCGGTACAAAGTACAGCCGATCGGGATCAAGAGGAACACGCTTACCGCGGTCATAAAAGACCGGACCATCCTCGTCGCGCAGAGTCTGGTAGTCCGCCGACGAAAAGAAATCGGAGCATTGAACGGAAATATCCGGCGGAGCATCGTAGCCAACCGCCGGATATCTATAAAAGAGAGCCCCGGAAACGAGGCTCAGTAGAAAAAAGATGCGAATCATTCAGGCGAGGAAGGCTCCCAGCTGTCTGGAATTTACCCCCGTTCGAATCTTACGAAGCGCCTTTTTCTCGATCTGTCGCACACGCTCTTTGGAAAGACCGACCATCTTACCAATACGCTGCAGCGAGTAGATCGGACCGCCATCAAGACCGAACCGGAGCATGATCACCTTTCTTTCTCGCTCGCTCAGCTGATCAAGGCTTTTCGTCAGCTCGCCTTTCAGCTGTTCGAATTCAAGACTGCTATGCGGCTCGACCTCTTTCTTATCCTGAATGTTCTCGCCGAGAGTAAAGTCCTCGGAATCGGCCATCGGAGCGTCAAGACTGAGATGATCCTTGCTCATACGGATCAGGTGGGTGACCTCAGACACCTCCATATCCATATATTCGGCAATGTTTTCGATCGAAGACTCCATGTCCTCCTGGTTCTCGAACCAGTGCTCTGCCTCGTCGATGCGTTTCAGGTCGGCCATACGATTCAGGGGAAGTCTGATCAGGCTGGCTTTCTGCTGAATGGCGTATTTGATCGACTGACGAATCCACCAGACCGCATACGAGATGAAGTGGAACCCACGCTCGGGATTGAAACGCTCCGCTGCCTTGATCAGGCCGAGGTTGCCCTCGTTAATCAGATCCATCAGCGTCAGGCCGTAGGATTGATACCGCTTTGCGATCGTAACCACAAACCGCAGATTGGAGCGAACAAGCAGGTTTCGAGCCTCTTCATCGCCATCTCTTGCAAGCAGAGAGACACGATACTCCTCTTCTCTGCTCAACATAGGGATCTTATGGATTTCGTTAAGATACCAGTTCAGGATCGAGTCGTTCACCGTTTCGATCTTTTTTTCTGTCGTACGGGACGGAGTTGGAGCGACAAGCTCGTCAAATTCTGATCCCATCACCTGATTTTCTGTTTTTTGAGCCGTTTTCTGAGTCATCTGAGCACCTCACACGCCCGATTAGAATCATTCTAAAAGTAAAGACGTTCGAATCAACTTCTTTTCGTATCAAATTACCGCCGGTTTCATTTTTTTATCGACTTTTGCTGAAAAGTCACTCCAGGCAGACTCAAGGCGCTTACCCGGAAAATTCTGGCGCCTGCCATCTCTATTTCGGTCGGGCCTACTCTTTATAGTCCCCGTCCGGGACAAATCGGTGCAAAAAAATGTAAGAAATCGTCGTTTCTGGATTGAAGCCCGGCTTCTCTGGCCCATCCTGCACCGATGCGTTCTCTTCCAGCGGATCTATTAGAGGCACGGGCCCGCTTTTTACAGTCGGTGCGCACTTTTTTTCAAGAACGCGATATTCTCGAAGTTGAGACCCCACTTCTTCATAAGACAGGGACCCCCGAACCGTTTATCGAAAATTTGCACGTTCAGGATCCGACCGGTGCGCCTCCGGGCTTTCTGATCACCAGTCCGGAGTACCACATGAAAACGGTACTGGCCGAGGTCCGC
This sequence comes from Leptonema illini DSM 21528, assembly GCF_000243335.1. NCBI lineage: Bacteria > Pseudomonadati > Spirochaetota > Leptospiria > Leptospirales > Leptospiraceae > Leptonema > Leptonema illini. The sequence goes on from NZ_JH597773.1 coordinate 745,237, forward strand.
CGCCCGATATTTCAGATCGCTCATGTCTTTCGGGGCGGCGATGGTGGCAGCCGCAGCCCTCTGCATACGCGTGAATTCCTGATGCTCGAGTGGTATCTGCCGGGGGCCGACGAATACGCCCTCATGCAGCAGATTATTGAACTGCTGCGCTTCTTACATGTGCAATTCCCTGATTCCGAACTCAGTACAAACATTCCGATCTTCTCTATGGAAGATCTGTTGCGTGAGCATGCCGGCTGTACAATGGAACGATCCTCTCTCGAAGATCGGGCGATCGAACTCGGCCTGGCACCGGCCGATGAGATCCGCAAGGATCGTTACGATGAGGTTTTCTTTCGTGTCTTCTTGCATACGGTAGAGCCGGCACTTGCCCTGCACTCCTATCCGCTTTTTGTTCATGGCTACCCCGCCGAGCTCGCCGCCTACAGCGTCATCGAGGGAAATATCGGGCGGCGCTTCGAGCTATACTGGAAGGGAGTGGAGCTGGCCAACGGCTACTACGAAGTCACAGATCCCGACGAACAGATGCGACGCTTTGCGGCCGACAACGCCATTCGGCAAAGCATCGGCAAGCCCGAGCGCCAGATTGATGAAGCCTTTCTTTCGGCTCTCCGAAAGGGGATGCCCGTCGGCTCAGGCGTCGCTCTCGGTCTCGACCGCCTGTTCATGCTTTTCTCGAACGCCAGCCGCATCGAAGAGATCAGCCCGTTTGAGTAAACGTCATCCGGATAGCTGCTCCTCTCGATAACACCGATGACTCTCCATGGCGCCCGCATAATCCCCGAAGAGACGAAAATCCGCCCGAACTGTCAAATGTAGCACAAAAACATTCGACGAAACCTTATCCTTCGACTAATATGAGTCCATGACACGAATCGGCTACGGGGCCGCAGAGATGGGCCATTTTGCCTCGGAGCTGGTCGTCCGGCTATATCTTCTAAAATTCTATACCGATACCGTCGGCCTGTCTCCACTTCTCGCCGGATTGGCCATCGCTCTCAGCATCGTCTGGGATGCCGTGAGCGATCCGCTTATGGGATTCCTGTCGGATCACACAGCCTGGCGTTTCGGACGCCGTCGTCCCTACATCCTCGTCGGGTCGCTGCTGCTTGCTCTCGCCCTTGCCTTTCTCTTTCATCCCCCTCAAACGGAGAGCCAGACGGCCATATTCGCTTATCTGCTCGTCAGTTACATACTCTTAAATACGGCTCTGACCGTAACGGCCGTTCCACATGCGGCGCTGGCGGCAGAGTTAACCGATTCGCCGGGCGAACGCACCGTGCTTTTCGGGTTTCGCCTGTTCTGGGGTAACATCGGCCTTCTTGCCGGCACGCTGCTGCCCGGCTACTTCTTGAGCAAAGGACGGGCGATCGAAGCCTACGCCGACGCCGCTCTCTGGCTGGCCGTGCTTGTCGTTGCCGGAGGGCTGATTACGTTTTTCACGACCCGGGAGCCTCGTAACAGAGAGAGGCGCAGCCCCGGCGGCATCGCAGAGTTTGTCGCTGTTCCGACCAATCCGGTGTTTCGCCCTCTGCTTCTGGCCTTCATGACGGCCTACGCCGGAGTCGCCATCAACTCCGCTCTTGCCCTTTTCTATTATGAAGATCGACTGGCATTCGAACCCGAGCAGACCAATATCGTGCTGGGCACGTTTCTCGTCGTGTGGACGTCATCCATTCCGCTCTGGGTAATTCTCTCGCGAAGGTTCGGCAAACGTCGGCCGGCCTTTTATGGGCTGCTTCTTCTTGGATTGATGACAACGTTCACGTATCCCTTTTTTCCCGAGCGGGTTTTATGGCCGCCGCTTGTCGCCGCCGTTGCCGGCGGTATTTTCGTAGGATCCATTATTCTGTTCGATTCAATCATTACCGATATCGTCGACTATGACGAATGGAAGAGCGGCATCCAGAAAGAAGGCCTTTTCTTCGGATACGCGAAGATGGGCGTAAAGCTGAGCCGGGCCATGGCGCTGCTTCTAACAGGGCTTTTGCTTGAGTGGATCGGACAGGGCGAAGAGAGAAACAACGTCGCTCTCGGCTGGCTTTTCGGGCCCGGTGTCGGATTGTTTTTTCTTGTCGGCGCCGGTATCTTCCTGCTTTATCCGATGAGCGACCGGCAGTCACAGGCTGTACAGAAACGCCTGAAAAGGAGACGAAATGAAACTGAACGAGCTGCTTGAACGTTATCCGTGGTCCGAAGAGTGGAAACGGCATCATCCGAAAAAAATCGAACACTGGAAGCCGGAACTGTGGAAACGAATCCGGCCGCTTGAAAATCTGTGGTCTTTTCGCGTCGATCTTTCCGTCGACGATCTGTGGAGTCAGATCTCTGACACCTCGAAAACAAACAGAGCGCTGGGCCTTCCTGAGATGAGCTTCGTCGAAGAAGACGGCGTGCTTTTCGGCAGATCGAATAACGCCGGCTGGGTAATGGAGTGGGAGGATATTCCCTGGGAATGGCTTTATGGCAAAGAACTGAGCAATGCGCGTATCTACAGCAGAGGACCGGCCAGCTTTGTTAGAGCACGGTATCTTATTGAAGAAGCAGATACTGCCTCGTCATCGATGCTTCATATTTATTTCGGCTGGATCCCTCGCAACCTAACCGGGCGGCTCTTTTTGAAGCTCGGCATGCTGGCAATGAAATCGCGTTATACAGCGCTCCTGAGCAATCTTAAAAAAACCGAGCAGGGCTCAGCTCCTTCTCTGCCCTCCCCGACTGCAGAGTTTCGCTTTGAAGACACGGTTCGCTCGCGCATTGAGAACATCAAGAAGCGTCTGGCCGGAATCGTGCCGTCTACGCTTCTGAACGATCTGTTTGATTACTTCGAGAAATCCTCTGAAGACGAGCTCGATCGCATCCGCCCTTATACCGTTGCAGAGAGACTGCACAGCCCGCCCGACGCCATCGTTCGCGCCATGCTTCATCTGACGCGGCAGGGAGCGCTGACGCTTTCCTGGGATGTGATCTGCCCGCATTGCCGCGGAGTCAGGGATTCGCTTCCTGGATTGGGCGATATTCCAGAGAAGGCCAGCTGCGACGTCTGCGTGATCGACTTCGACGCAACGTCTTACGATGCGCTTGAGATTACATTTCATCTTCATCCGTCTATTCGCACGGTGCAGAAGAGATTTTACTGCTCGGCAGAACCGGCTCGCAAACCGCATATACTGCTACAGACGACGGTAGCTCCATCGGAGCAAAAGACGATGGAACTGAATCTGTCGCCCGCTCGCTACAGAATGCGCGGCATCGGACTTCCGAAGACCATCACGCTTCAGGCCAAAGGAGTGGATGCCGCGGCGCTCGATCCCATCGAAACCGAAGTCAGAGTCGACATAACCTCTCTGGAAGGACAGATAAACGGTGGACTGACGGTTCGCGTGCCCGGCATACTCTCGCTGGTTAACTCATCAAAACGACGTCAGGTCTTCGTCATCGACAGAGCCGAAGAAAGAGACGATATTCTCAGGCCGGCCGCTCTTTTTCGCTATCAGGATTTTCGCGATCTTTTCAGCGAGGAGGCTCTCAAGCCGGGTCTGCAGCTCGATATCGGCACGCAGTATCTGCTGATGACCGATCTGGTCGGCTCAACCCGTCTCTATGACACGCAGGGTGATGCGGCCGCTTTTCGATCCGTCAAGCAGCATTTTGAGATCGGATTCGCCGAAGTAAAAAAGAACGGAGGAGCGGTCGTCAAAACGATCGGCGACGCCCTGTTCGCCGTTCTGCCCTCGGCAACGGCCCTGGTCACGACAGCCCTGGCCATTCAAAAGGCCTTCCAGAATCAACCGCTGAAGCTGCGTATCGCTCTGCAATCCGGGCCGGTGCTTGCCGTAAATCTGAATACGGGTATCGACTACTTCGGGAATACAGTTAACCTTCTCGCAAAACTTGAAGGCGCCCTTGAATCGGGAGAAATCGGCATGCCTGCTTCGATGTATGAATCGCCCGAGATTCGTCGCGTGCTGGACGATCAGACCACAGCGCCGACCTTTCGCGAGCTTCGCTTCAGCTGGAAGCAGGAAGGTCTGAGGATCGCCGCCGTAAGACCCTTGCTCCCGATGAACGGTTAACGGTTCTCCATTCTGAAGCGAACGACGTTGCTGTGGTATACGCTGTGCTTGAGCACGAAATGTGCGAACATGCGCAGCGTCATGCCTCCGAAAAGGGACTTCAGAGAATCGAGTTGTTCTTCGGTTTTGCCTTCGATGGCTGCGGCAAGCATGCGCGCCGATTCGAGCAGATCGTTTATATCCCGGTCAAGTCGCTTCGCGTCAAGAGTCCTTCCGGTACGGTATGTTCCATGATCCGTGATGTGTGGTCGGTTGGTCGGAACGATCTGCTCGACGGTTAATGAGGCGTTTGCCGGCCTCCCCATCATGCGAAGAACCCAGACCGGAAGACCAATATAACGGGCCATAGTGCGATTCGTACTGGCGATATGATGCAGGTTCTTGCGAGCCGACCAGCCCATAGGATCGGCAGGTACGAGCATACGATCCAGAGGCAGTTCTTTGTAGAATTCGGCCAGCTCGCGATGCACACGATCGATCTGTTCGACAAGCTCGGCCTTATTTTTCGAGAAAACGATTACGGGAAGAGAGCGCATGATGGGAAGCTGCGAAAACGCAGAAGGCGGGCAAGCGGTTTTTCACGGCGCTACAGGATTTTCAGTTGATCCGCTGAAGGGGCCGTTCCATGACGGATGCATGCTCCAGCTCCTCTGGAATACGATCGCCTATCTGGGCGTTCCGACTTCTCGCAACCCGGCCGAACACAAACACATCATCCTCGTCAACGGACTGTGTATCGTCATCATCGGATTTCTGAGTATCGTCATTCCGCTACTCTTGCTCTTTGACCGGCTGCCTGTCGTTTACGCCATTCCATCCTCTCTCTATGCCGTTTCACTGTTTTCCGTGCTTGCTCTGAATGCGCGAGGGAAAACGTTGAAGGCTCGCTTTTTGTTCATTCTTCTCTCGTTTTTTCTCATGGTTTTCAATTCCATCGCTTCGCGCGGCGAGGCCAACTTTCACCTGTTCCTTCTGACCGAGATGGTTGCCGTCTTTTTTATCTTTCCGTCGAACGAAGGCCGTTATATGTATCCGGCGGCTGCCGTCGTTTTTTTGACCTTTCTTGCGTTTCAGTTTATACCCGCTCCGCTGCTGAACGCAATATCGCCTGTTACTGCTGCTGTCGACTTTGCAGAGCAGCAAAAAACGGTCACGCTCAGCGTAGCCGTTCTCATCTTCGCCTTTTCGTTTTATATTCAACGGACGTTTCGCACTGCGGATCGAATCCTTGCCGCCGAGAAAGAGAAATCCGAACGTCTCCTTCTAAATATACTACCCGGCTCCATCGTAGCTCAGTTGAAGGAGCGCCCTGACACCATCGCCGAGCGCTTCGAGCACTGCACTGTGCTTTTCTCTGATATCGTCGGCTTCACAGGCATCGCTCGGTCCATGTCGGCCGTTGAGGTCGTCTCGCTTCTCAACGAAATCTTTTCTGCCTTTGACGATCTGGCCGATCGACACGGCCTTGAGAAGATCAAGACAATCGGCGACGCCTATATGGTCGTCGGAGGTTTACCCGAGCCAGACCCCGAACATGCCGAAAAGGTGGCTCGTTTCGCCATAGACATGCTCGATGTAATTCGCCAGTACCGCAACAAAACCGATCTTCCTCTTGAACTGCGGATCGGCATCAACTCAGGCGATGCCGTCGCCGGCGTTATAGGAAAGCGAAAATTCATCTATGATCTGTGGGGAGATAGCGTGAACACGGCATCGCGCATGGAATCGCATGGGCTTCCGGGGCAGATTCAGGTCACTGAAACGACTTACGAACTGATCAAGGCGAAGTTCCGTTTTGAGGATCGCGGCATGATCGAGGTGAAAGGACTCGGTACGATTAAGAGCTTTCTTTTACTTGAGGCATCAGAGTAAACACTATCTCACCGAGAGCTATAGAGACGAAAATGCTCCTCCCTTTCCGCAGATACAGTCGATTTATCATTCCGTGCTTTCTGCTCTCTCTGGCCGGGCTGACGTCATGCACCAGCACGTCCTTCCTCACTCGATCGGATTATCGGCCATCTGTAGAAGCCCTGAGAAAAGAAGGCCCGGCAGAGGCAGAAAGGCTTCTTCCACCGGGAGAACAGGGCACCTTTATAAAGACCATGGAACAGACCTATCTTGCATTATTGCAGGGAAGGCCCGACATTGACGAATTGCGTGACTTCGCCGCAAAAGTGGACCACAGCGTTCGCATCCGCGTCAGCGAAGAGCTTGCCTTCTTTTTTTATATTGAGACGCCCGAAGGTTATTATGCATCGGAACACGAAATCATCTGGATGCACATGCTTCTTTCCTGGGGCTACAGCCTGCGAGGTGAAACGGACAGCGCCGTCGTTGAGGCGAAGAAGGCTGCTCTCCTGCTTGAAGGCAAGGCCCGGGCAGGACGCTTTGACGATCCGATGCTGAGGGTTATCCTTGCCGCCCTGTGGATGATGTGTGACCGCTGGGAGGATGCTCGCGTGGATTTTCGCGTAGCGGCCCGTCTTGATCCTTCGCTTCGATGGGCGGCCGCGCTGTCTGAGTTATCCGCCCCGCCAGAGCGCCTGACGATCGTGCTTACAGGAACCGGGCCGGAGCCATACTGGAAACCAGAGATGCAGATGAATCCACTTCGAGGAATGCGAGATCTGGAATTCCGCAATCAAAACAGAGAGAAGCGCCTCACCTTCTTCGACGCAACCGGTCGCGCACTTCCCTCAAATCGATCACCGCATTCCCATCCCTGGTACGAGCGACATCTACAGCGAAACAACGTGATTCGCGAAGCTCTTGATGATTCGCGTTACGGGCAGCGCGTGCTTGTCAGTACGGCAAAAGGCACGGCGAAGGCCGGTGCCGGGATCACCGTCGGCATCGTCGGCACCGTTCTCAGCATCGGCGTCGGCGGAGCTATCATTTATTACGGACATGACTCTCAAGAAGCGGTCGCTGTCGGGCTATTCATCGCCATCAAAGGGACGCAGTGGTCTTACGAGTTCGCGCGAGATATGGTCAAAGACAGCGTCAATACGGCGCTGGATGAGTTCGACATCTCGGATCGCTATCGCTATGTGCGCTTTCTACCCGAACGCGCGCATCTTATTACCGGCGGTCGAGGACCGATTCGAGTATGGGACGGACGACAGATGCAAACGTTCGAGGAAAGACCGAATGCACCGCAAGGCGTGAGTATTCACTACCTGCCCGACGGCGATTAGCAAGACCGTAAAGCTTCTTACCAGCCTATAACGTCAGACCGGGTGGATTTAAGGAATTCTTTCGTTCCAACCCATTCCGTAACCCCTGTCTGCGCCGAGGTCAGACTCAAGGTGACGATGATATATTGAATCGAGTTGCCGTTGTTCTGATTCACGGCATCGGTAATCACACCTTCAAGATAGTAGTTCGGTGATTTCAAATGTCCGATGGGAATGGCTGAATCGTCGATCAGTCCGGACTGGCCGAGCTCCATCTCTTTCAGAATCTCGCCTCTGAGGCCAAGTTGAACGAAGTAGATCTTCTTTGCAATGAGGCTCGCTCGAATCTGATCGGCAAGCATCTCGGTTTCAATATGCTCGGTGGTGCGATTGCGAATCGGCTTGAATGCAAGCAAAGCCGGGGTATCTTTCTCTGATAGATAGCGATAGAGCTCTGTCACAAGATCGGTGCTGGCACGCCTGACCTCATACGCTCCCCATCCCGGCGCCCCGGATGGATTCTCGGGATCGAGGTAGGTCGTTCCGCTTGCGCAAGAAACCAGAAGCAGAAGAGAGAGAGCCATTAAGCGCATGCCACGGTTTTTCATCCAGCCTGCTCTTCTGCAAGTATTTCTATGTTAAGCGCCAGCCCACAAACAACCTTGTTCTCGCGCAGGCCATTCTCAGCGGCCATTGCACAGCGGCAGAATCGGAAGCAGACTCATAACACGGCCTGTCACTCACGATTGCGCCTGAGGGCGCCCGTCAGATAGAACAGAGCGTAGCCGAGCACGATATACTCCCCCAGTCGAACGCCCATAAGATGAAACGGCGTCAGAACAAGCGCCGTCCCTCCGTCTTCATTGATGCATCGAAAATCCTGCGTCATATCTGTGCGGCCCGGCAGAGGATGCGAGATAACGGTGCCATGATTCAGCTGTGATCCAGCGGGGCAGAAAAGCTGTAGCGGGGCATTATAGATCGGATTCCCACGCTGATCAACGGCCATTCCCATCAGAGCAAAAAAGCCCACCGCAGCAGCCAGCACGGTTGAACTGACCACAGCCTTATCGGCTCCAACCGGTCTGTGCAGCGAACGGAAGACGAAGAATCCAACGATCAGAAAAAGCACGCTGGCAAATCCGGGTATCATGGCGATCCCCGTTACAAAAAGCACCGGGATGGCGACGATCAGAGCGACGGTTAACAGGCCGAGCAGCAGTTTAAAGAATGATGGCATTGCCGAGAGACTACCTGTGACTCGACTCCATCGATTTTCGGGGATCGCAGGCAATGTCGCTCCACAGAATCGGCACTGCGCGGCACCCTCATCATTCTCTCTTTCACATCGCACACACTTCATAAACCGTTTCCCCTAATTCTCGTTATGAGCCGGGCCAGAGCCCGCGCATGTTTCAAATTACCTTACTCATATCCACGACACAACCGTTCGCAGGAATGCACTGGTTCTGCCCTTTACATGCAACCGGATCGACCTCTCCGTCACAATCATTGATACACTGCAGCATGCGAGCCACGCATAACAGCTCAATGTCCTTCTGCAGTCGCTCCCCATAAAGATGATCAAGCTGATCGGGGTTACAGAACTCCCGTTTTACTCCCCGGGCGGCCTGAGCGCAGGGAGGATCATCGGGGTCACTACTGAGCACACAGCCATGCAGGGAAAAAATCACAAACAGAACAGTCATGCGACGCCATACCGATGCCATTCAATCACTCCGGCATTGTGTAGGATCCATTCAAAGAGAGAGCTCTTTGAGAAACACGATCAAAGACATCTTTTCCAGTGAGCGGTCTTTCGATCATAGACAGACAGGCCTTCTGCTGGGCATCCGTTGCCGAAGGTTTGCCGTACAGAGTGACGGAATGCCTGGAAAAATCCCGGATCATAAAGTCAAAGATGACGTCTATCAGGTCAGAGACATCGCTCGATTTCGGATTCTTGCCCGTGTCGAGTTCCAGCTGTTCGAGAATCAGATGCCCGTAGGCTACCAGCGTGAAAATCTCGCCGAGCGTTAACATAAAATCGAGATCCTTTGACTGATCTTTATCGGGACCGCATTCAGCGAGAAAAGCCTTCAAGCTTTCGATCTGCCGGCGAAAGATGTTCAGGTTCGGCGTATCAAATCTTGAATAGACAGCCTGATAATCGCCCGGCAGGACTTGCTCCAGCCCTTTCGTCGTAGAGCCCTGTGAAAACAGGAAGCCGTCCTGCGATGGACCGAAGTCGACGGGCGGCGGCGACTTTCTGTTTTTTTCAAACAGAAAGGACTGCATGAACTTAATAACGAGCACCATATTCACATGCGCCGTTCCTTCAAGCTTCGGCAACATGCGAATATCACGCGTCGCCGACTCGAAGTAGGTGTCTTTTTCAAAGCCACGGGCGGCGATGACGTCCCAGAGAAGATTGATCACCTCTTCTCCCTGCATGGTTACTTTCATCTTGACCATCGGGTTATACAGAAGATATCGACGGTCATCCGCCGAAGCCTCCTTCATATAATCCTTTGCGCGATAGGCGAACAATCGCATCGCCTCAAGGCGGGCATAGGCCTCCGTAAAGAGCTGTATAATATGTGGAAACTCCGTAACATACGTACCGTACAGCCTGCGGGCTGAGGCATGATTAATAGCTTCGTAATAGGCATGTGTTGCGATTCCAATCGCCGCAAGACCGAGATTGAATTTCGCGAAGGCCACAGTTGCAAGAGAGGCATCCCATGCGTCTCTGCCCCGACTGAGGATCTCATTCTCGGTGATCGGATAATCGTGCAGCACGAACTCCGCCACGTATTTCTGCGATCGAACGACATTCCCCGTGCATTCATACTTCGGATGCTCGCTTTCTACGACGAAAAAGACGAACTCCTCTCTGCGACCGGCAATCTTACCAAAGACCGAAACGTAAGCGGCACAGTTGCCGTTGCCTATATAATACTTATCGCCTCTGGCAACATAGGCTCCGTTTTCTGGAATCAGCATCATGTCTGATGCAATCAGATCGGCTCCGTGCTCTTTTTCGGAAAGACCGAATGCGAAAACGCCGCCTTCTTTAAGCTTCGCAGCGGTCTTTCGTTTCACCTCTTCATTCTTGCCGATCCAGATCGGTCCCAATCCGAGAATCGACACCTGCCAGGTATACCAGTGTGAGAGAGAATAGAATCCAAGGATCTCAGAATATGCGGTGTTGCGCGCCGAGTCCCACCGGCAGTCTGCAGAGTCGCCATACTCGGCCGGAGTAAGAAAGTAGTAAAAGACCTTCTCGCTCTTGAGAAAATCGAGAAAGTCCTGATACCAGATCACCTCATGATCTTCATGTTTCAGCGCACGCTTTCCCTTCTTCTCGAAAAAGTCGACGGTGGCGCGAAAGATTTTCCGGGTCGTCTCATCGTACTGATCCCAGGTTTCGTTTAACGGATGAAAAAGGGCCATGTGCGATCATGGCCCCCGGCCGGAATTCGACAAGCGAAAGACGCATCGGCGTCAGGAATAAAAACGCGGAAGGCTTCCGATGAAGATGATGTAAGCGCCGAAAAGAACCAGAATCGCACCTGTAATATAGCGCGCTATCCACTCCCTCTCGTGCAATCCAGGCAGCCTCGCTCGACTCCAGTGTGAGAAGTAACCGGTTGCAAGTATGGGAACGGAAAATCCGACGGAATAGATAAGCAGCAGCGTAATTCCCGAAGAGAGTTGGCCCTGCGAAGCGACCATAGTCAGAACACCCGACAGGAAGGGGCCGATACAGGGAATCCAGACAAGCCCGAGGCTCATACCGATCCAGAGGCCCGACCACTTCCCATCAGGTCGGACCTGGATGCCGGCGAACCACCGCACACTCTTAAACAGATTGATATTCAGGAGCGTCAGAATACCGAACAGGAGGATTATGCCGCCCCCTACCTTTTCTATATATTGGATGCGTCCCATCAGAAACGATCCGAAAAGAGAACTGATGATTCCCATAACCACAAAGGTTATACTCAGGCCGATTACAAGCAGCAGAGGCCTCCATCGGTCGTCTCGATGAGTGCCCGTAACGATGATGGGCAGAATGGGCAGAACGCAGGGCGACACAACGCTTGCGAAGCCCGCTCCTAAAGCAGCGAACGATTGAACGAGTGCAAACTGCATGACAATACCTCAGGGTAGCCTGCTGATATCGCTCATGAGCACGGCTTCGGATTGTATGCCCGGAGGGAACGCCGAAACAGGCTTGCCGGCCTTATCGAGGATTACAAGATACGGTAGAGCCCGAACGCCATATTCATAAAAAAGCGGACGATTGTCGGCTTCATTCACGCTGATATAAACATATCTGACCTTCGACTCGATGCGCTTCTTCATCGACTGTAAGATCCTGTCCTGGGTCTGGCAGGGCGCTCCGTTTGGATTGATAAAGAATAGAAGCAGATTCTCCTTCCCTTTGGCTTCTTTGATCTCCAGCTCGGCGCGGGAGCGAGGTGCGTTTGAAACCGACTCTTGCCTATCGGAGCTCTCTTCACCGCAGCCGGCAAGGAACCCAAACATGACAACGACCAATGCAGCTGAAATGTGAAATTGCAGAATAGAAAGGGACTTCGCCTTATTGTATGCTTTCATCGCATTTTCTTCGAGAGCCCGAGGTTTCGGGTTACCCGACATCAGCACAGTTTCAATTGGGCGAGGTCAAACAGGTCGAGACTGAGAATGGAAACAAGTTCGCCAGGCACGGATTATTTTGCTTCACGACCTCTCCGTCCCGCCTCGTAGAGCCTATTGCTATTCTGACCGGCCCACCCTCTGCAACAGCCTTATCGGCAAAATCACTCTCCAGTGTATGAACAACCTTGTAGTGAGCAAGCAACGAGGCCAGTTCACAGACCGTCCCAGCAGGAGGTCGCTCTATTAAAAAGCCAAGGGCTCTGTTTGCAGGAGTAGAGTAGCGCGGATCATTTCGATTTTTTCTGACATACTCCAGCAGCACATCCTGAGTCTCAGGAAGATTCAGTTTCGCTATTGCAGCAATAGCAGCATAATGCTCATACCCATCTCGCTTCAGAGATATGGCTCTTTTTAACCAGGAATATCCCTCCGGCAAATTCCAGACACCGATCAGTTCATAAGCAGTTCGACGCAGAAGCGGCGACGCGCTGTCATCTGCAGCCGCGCGAAGAACGGGCGCTTCACCGAACAACTCTCGCGTCTGCTCGAAATACAGACGCGCAAATCCATCCCGCTCGCTGAGAAAATTCTTTTCGAACGGAGCTCCTTGAGGATCAAGCATGTCGTAATTTAAATAAGTATAAAAAGCGGGATCTTTTCGCCCATAGTACTGAATCGATGAAACATGACCATCATCAGGATAAAGATCAAGAGTGGCCTGCATCAAGGTGCCCGTATAATAATACCCGGACCTTCCCGGTGCAGTATAACCTCCTCCAAGAGCGGCTCCAGAAATCCGCAATACTGCCCTCGCCGGAGCCTTCCCGGAAACGACCTTATATCCGGAATATGTGAGCAGTCGCTTTACCGTCTCAGCAGCCCAGGCATCGGGAGTTTTTGCCGGCAAATCAAGTTTCACCTCTACAGAAATCGTTTGAATATTCTTTAACTGATCAGGCGTTGCGGGTTGACCTTCAGCAGCAGGCAGATACCTATCAGCCTGTGGCGACACGGCGCAGGCGCTGAGGACCACTATGAAAAAAACTTTCAAGCCATTGCGTCGAAGCATGATCGACCAATACAACCCTCTACACCATTGTCAACATCAATTCAATCAGTATATTTTCCAATTAGCTACATTGTATCGCAATCACTCCCTCTGCACGAGGCCGCCCAATAATACCCAAAGCCCGCACGAGGCCGCCCCATAATACAAAAAGCCCGCATGAAGCGGGCTTTAGGGGATGAGATGCATCGTAATCGTCTGCGATCAGCAGACGGGCTTTGCGGTCAGGGAGATCTAATCCTGGGTAGGGCTTCCCGCTTAGT